>CAZVZV010000229.1:0-8421 GCA_964631735.1 uncultured Enterobacteriaceae bacterium | reverse complement strand
GTCTTCCGCAATCCCGACTCGAAGCTCTCCTGCGGCCGCCAGCCCAGCTCGCGCCGGATCTTGGCCGAATCGATGGCGTAGCGCCGGTCGTGGCCTGGACGGTCCTTCACGAAGGTGATCAAACTCGCGTAGCTGCCGCCGGTGCGCGGCTTCGCGTCGTCGAGCAACGCGCACAGCGTCTTCACCAGGTCGATATTCCTGCGCTCGGTGCCGCCGCCGACGTTATACGTCTCGCCCGGCCGGCCGCGCACCAGCACTTCGCGCAGCGCCGCACAGTGGTCCTCGACATAAAGCCAGTCGCGCACGTTCAGGCCATCGCCGTACACCGGCAGCGGCTTGCCGGCGAGCGCCTGGTGGATCATGAGAGGGATCAGCTTCTCAGGGAATTGATGCGGGCCGTAGTTGTTCGAGCAGTTGGTGATCAGCGTCGGCAAGCCGTAGGTGTGGTGGTAGGCGCGCACCAAGTGGTCGGAGGAAGCCTTGGAAGCGCTGTACGGGCTGTTCGGCGCGTAGGGCGTCTCCTCGCTGAACGCGGCATCTTCGGGGCCGAGCGAGCCGTAGACCTCGTCGGTCGACACATGCAGGAAGCGGAATGCGGCGCGCTCGGGCGCGGCGAGCGAGGACCAGTAGGCGCGCGCTTCCTCCAGCAGGCAGAACGTGCCGACGACGTTGGTCTGCACGAACTCCGCCGGCCCCTCGATCGAGCGGTCGACGTGGCTTTCGGCAGCGAGGTGCACGATGGCGCGCGGGCGGTGGCGCTCGAGGAGCTGGCGCACCAGCGCGCGGTCGGCGATGTCGCCGTGCACGAATGTGTGGCGCGTATCGCCGCGCAGCGCCTCCACGTTCTTCAGGTTGCCGGCGTAGGTAAGCTTATCGAGGTTGACCACCGGCTCGCCCGCCTGCCCGACGGCGGCGAGGACGAAATTGGAGCCGATGAACCCGGCGCCGCCGGTGACGAGCAGCATGGCCGGATTATGCCGCCGCCTGGGCCGACGCGGCCGACGCGGCCGACGCGGCCGACGTTGCCGGCCCGGCTGCAAACTGCAGGTGATAGAGCTTGGCGTAGATGCCGCCGCGCGCGAGCAGTTCGGCGTGGCGCCCCGACTCCGCCACGCGGCCGTGCTCCAGCACCACGATGCGGTCGGCGCGTTCGATGGTCGAGAGCCGATGGGCGATGACGATGGTGGTGCGCCCGCGCATCAAGGCTTCCAGCGCCGCCTGCACCTGGCGTTCCGATTCCGTGTCCAGCGCCGAGGTGGCCTCGTCCAGGATGAGCACCGGCGCATTCTTGAGCAGCGCGCGCGCGATCGCCAGGCGCTGGCGCTGGCCACCCGAGAGGCGCAGGCCGTTCTCGCCGATCAGCGTGTTCAGGCCCTCGGGTGTCTCGCGGATGAAGCCCATGGCGTGCGCAGCCTCCGCCGCCGCGATCACGTCCTTCTCACTCGCCCCGCCCATGCCGCCGTAGGCGATGTTGGCGTAAATCGAGTCGTTGAACAGGACCACGTCCTGCGACACGAGCGCGATGTTGCCGCGCAGGCTGTCCAGCGTCAGTGTCTGGATGTCGTGGCCGTCGAGCGTGATGCGGCCCGTCGTGGGCGCATAGAAGCGCGGCAGCAGGTTGACCAGGGTCGTCTTGCCTCCGCCCGACGGGCCCACCAGCGCCACGGTTTCGCCCGGCCGCACCTTCAAGTCCACGTCGCGCAACGCGGGCTCGGTGCGCGTGGGGTAGGTGAAGCCCACGCCCTCGTAGGCGATCTCGCCGCGCGCGCGCGCGAGCGCCACCACGCCGCGGTCCTCCTCGATCGGCGCGTCGATCATGCCGAACACGCTCTCGGCGGCCGCCAGGCCGCGCTGCAGCGCCGCGTTGACCTCGGACAGGTGCTTGATCGGCGCGAACAGCATCAGCATGGCGGTAATGAAGGAAACGAATTCGCCCACTGTGGTGCGGGCGGCGAGCGACTCCTGCAGGGCGATGTACACGATCACCGACAGCGCGCAGGCAGCAAGGAAGTGCGTGACCGGCGTGGTGAGCGCCTCGGGCACCTTCTGGCGCATGTTGAAGCCGCGCAGTACGCGGCTGGCGTGCGCGAAGCGCCCGGCCTCGTAATCCTGGCCGCCGAAGATCTTCACCACGCGGTGGCACTCGATGGTCTCTTCCAGCACGTGCACCAGGTCGCTGGTGGCTTGCTGCGAGCCGCGCGCCATTCTGCGCAGGCGCTTCGACAGCAGGCGCACGAAATACGCCACCGGCGGCGCGATGGCGAGCGCGATCAGCGTCAGCTTCCAGTTCAGGTACAGCAGCCATGCGAACAAGCCGACGATGACGATGGTGTCGCGCACCATCACAGTGAGCGCGGTGGTGGCCGCGGCGCTCACGTTGGCCACGTCGTAAGCCACTTTGGAGAGCAGCGCAGCCGAGCTCTGGTCGTCGTAGAAGCGCGTGGGAAAGCGCACCAGCCGCTCGAACATCGCCGCGCGCAGGTCGAGCACGACGCGATTGGCCACCCATGCCATGCAGTAGTGCGCGGTGAAGGTGAGCGCGCCGCGCAGAATGAAGATCACCACCAGCGCAGCGGCGAAAGCGAGCGGCGGCAGCGCCGGCTGTGCGCCCGCGGCGAAACCGCCGTCGAGCAGCGGTTTCATCAGAATCGGGAACAATGGCTCGGTGGCTGCGGCGGCCACCATGCCGATCAGCGCGACCGCAAAGACCTTCGCGTGCGGCCGGACGTAGGAAAGCAGCCGCAGGTACAGCTGTCGGCTGCTCTGGCTCTGCGTCTCCGGCATGGGCGAATTGTAGCCGCTCGCGCCCGCGGGCCGGACCGGGGTGCGGGTTTTCCCTCGCGTATCATCCCGCCATGAAAGTCAGCGGGTTCACTTTCCTGCGCAACGGCACCCTGCTGGGCTACCCCTACGTCGAAAGCCTGCGCAGCCTGCTAATGGTTTGCGACGAGGTAGTAGTTGCAGTCGGACTCGGGCAGGACGACACGCTGGAGCGCGTGCGCGGGATCGGCGATCCGCGCATCCGCATCATCGAAACGACATGGAACGAGGGCATGCAGGACCGCGGATTCGTTTATGCCCAGCAGAAGATGAGCGCGCAATTCTCCTGCACCGGCGACTGGGCCTTCTACCTCGAAGGCGACGAGGTGCTGCACGAACGGGATGCAACCGCAATTCGTGCGACGCTGGAGCGTCATGTGCAGGACCCCAGGGTCGAGGCGCTGGTCTTCGACTACTTCCATTTCTACGCTGCGCCCGATAGGGTGGTGCGCTCCCCGGCCTGGTACCGCAGGGCAGTACGCGTGATCCGCAACAGCCTGCGCAACTACTCGCCCGACGGCCTGTTCTTCGTGGTAATGGACCGCAACAAGGTCGGGCGCTATCCGCGCGCCGCGTTGGCCGGGGCGCCGATTTATCACTACGGCCATCTGCGCAAGAGCGCCAGGATGCAGGAGAAAATCAATCAGGTGTCGCGCTACTGGAAGCACGCGCCCGCGCAGCACGACTACGGCGCCATCGATCCGCAGACCGTGCATGCTTTCGGCGGCTCGCATCCGCAGGTGATGGCGGCGTGGCTGGCCGAGAACGCCGAACGGCATTTCGAACCCGACCCCAGGCACGTCCTCACGCGCCGCGAGCGCAGGCATCGCTGGCTGATGAAGCTGGAGCTGCTGCTGGGCGGCGCAGATCTCACCCACAAGAACTACACGCTGCTGAAGGCTTGAGCCGCGCAAGCGCGACTCAAGCCGCGACGCAGTATATTGTCCGCGTGTCCGATATGCCGCACGATCGCCACGTCAAGTCCTGCCCGCTGGGTTGCGCGGCGCCGTTCGCCGCTACCGAGCTGGTGCTGCCCGAAGGGGCGCTGTTGCGCTGCACGGAATGCGGCCAACTGGTAAGCCAAGTCGATACGGCGCGTTACTGGGCAACGATGGAGCAGTTCAACCGTACCGACTTCCATCGCCCCGGGCCTCGCGAACGCGAGCGACTGCAGCAGGTGGCGAGGCGCCGCCTGCTCGCTATCGCCAAACTCCTGGGCAAACCGCCGCAGGAGGCAAGATTGCTCGACGTCGGCTGCTCGAGGGGGTACTTCGTGGAAACCGCGGCAGCGCTGGGTTTCGCGTCCGAAGGCGTCGAGCCCGCGCAGCAGATCGCCGCGGAGGCGCGCGCCCGCGGTCTCACCGTGCATGCAGGCCTTCTCGAAGAGCAGCACTTTCCCGACGGGTGTTTTGACGCGCTTACGCTGTTCGAGGTGATCGAGCACCTACGGGAGCCGCGGCCGCTGCTGACCGAGGTGCGCCGCGTTCTCAAGCCCGGCGGCGTGCTGCTGCTGTCCACCGGTAACACTGCCAGCTGGACAGTGGCGATCATGGGTGCGCGCTGGGACTATTTCCACATCGCCCGGGACGGCGGTCACATCAGCTTCTTCCATCCAGGCTCCCTCGGGCTGCTCGCGGCGCGCTGTGGCTTCTCCATCGAGCGCATCGAGACGCGAAGGGTCAAGTTCCGCGAGCAAGGCGGTGGACCTGCGGGACGCTACAGCTTGTGGAAGCCGGCCGCCGAGTTGCTCAATTTCCCGGCACGATTTCTTGGCAAAGGGCACGACATGCTGGCCTACCTGCGTCGGCCCGCCGAAGGCGTGCAACGCTGAATGAGCGCAGTATCGCTGCCGGACAAGCTGCGCGCCACGGCGCGCAGCGGTGCTTCCCTGGCCGCGATCGGCCTGGGCTTTGCGCTGCCGATATCGACGGCATTCGACGGTCTGCTGCTCGCGCTCGTGATTCTGCTTTGGTTCGCTTCTGTGCCCCGCTGGAGCGAGATCCGGCAACTGCGGCACAACCCCGTGGCGATGGCTTCACTGGGGCTGTTCGCGCTTTGCGCGCTCGGGCTGACGTACGGCGAAGGCGCGCGGGACGACGGGCTGATGTATCTGACGAAATACGTCGATCTGGCGTTCGTGCCGGTGTTCGTGCTGCTGTTCCAGGCGGCGCGCACGCGCGCGGCGGCGATCCGCGCCTTCGAAATCGCGATGCTCGTGACGCTGGCGGTGTCATACCTGTTGGCGGCTGGCGTACTGCCCTGGGCCCCACCCCTCACGGCGAATCCGCTAAGCGGGGCGACGGCGTTCAAGAATCCAATCACCCACGCCACCTTCATGGCGTTTGCGGCGTTCCTGTTCGCAGAGCGCGGCCGGGCCAGTGCCAGCACCGCCGGGCGGCTACTTTGGGGCGCGGCCTGCGCGCTCGCAGCGGCCAACGTGTTATTCATGGTCGGCGGCCGCACCGGGTACCTGGTGCTGTTCGCGCTCGCCGCGGTGTTCTGCTGGCGGACCTTCGGCGCGCGCGGGCGTTCGATCGCCGCGGCGCTGGCGATCGCCGTCGTCGCGGTGGGAATTGGCGTGCCGGGCAAATTCGCGGACCGGGTGCAGCTGACGGTCGACCAAACGCGCAACTGGGAATTCGGCAGCGGCGTCAACACGTCGGTCGGCGACCGGCTGAACTTCTACGCCATCAGCCTGCGGATCTTCCGCGACAATCCCCTGTTCGGCACGGGCTTGGGCGGCTTTCCCCGCGCTTTTGCGCGGGAGACCGCCGGGACCCAGATCGTCGCAACGCACAATCCGCACAACCAGTACCTGCTGTTTGCGGCGCAGCTCGGCAGCGTAGGTCTCGCCGCATTCCTGGGATTGCTCTGGACGCTTTGGCACAGCGCCCGGCGCATCGCGGACCGCCATGAGCAACTGATCGCGCAGGGCCTGTTTGCGACCGTGGCCGTGAGCAGCGTGTTCAATCCGTTCCTGCTCAACCATGTCGAGGGACTGTTCTTCGCCTGGCTGGCCGGCCTCGCCTGTGCCACGCTCGGCCGCCGCGAGGAAAACGCCGCACGATGAAAATCTCGGCGGTCATCATCACGCAGAACGAGGAGGCGATGCTGCCCGATTGCCTGCGCTCGCTCGGCTGGGTGGATGAGATCGTGGTTCTCGATTCCGGCAGCAGCGACCGGACGCTGGAGATCGCGCGTGCCGGGGGCGCCAAAGTTTCCCAAAGCGCCGACTGGCCGGGGTTCGGTGCGCAGAAGAACCGCGCTGCTGCGCTCGCCAGTGGGGAGTGGATCCTGTCGATCGACGCCGACGAACGAGTCACGCCGGAACTGGCGGCCGGGATGCGCAAGGCCGTCCAGGATGCCGGCGGCATCGTCGCGTTCGAGGTGGCCCGCCTGTCGAGCTACTGCGGGCGGACCATGCGGCACTCGGGCTGGTGGCCGGACCACGTCGCACGGCTCTACCGCGCGGGGCGCGCGCGCTTCAGCGACGACCTGGTGCACGAGCGGCTGGCCGCCGACGGCCCGGTCGGGCGGCTCGAAGACCTCTTGCTGCACGAGTCCTTCACCAGCCTGGAGCAGGTGCTGGACAAGATGAACCGCTATACGACCCTCGGCGCGCAGCAGATGGCGGCCGCCGGCCGGCACGCCAGCCTCGCCACGGCGCTGGCGCACGGGCTGGCCGCGTTCGTGAAAACCTACCTGCTGAAGAGCGGATTCCTTGACGGCCGGGAAGGCTTCATGCTCGCGGTGTCGAACGCCGAAGGCGCTTACTACAAGTATCTCAAGCTCTGGCTGCTGCGGAAACGCTAGCGATGCGCATCGCAGTCGTGATCACGACCTACAACCGCCCGGACGCCCTGGCGGCGGTGCTGGACGGCTATTCTGCGCAGGAGGACGGCGGGTTCGAACTGCTCGTCGCCGACGACGGCTCGACCGATGAGACCCGCAAACTCGTCGAGACTTACCGCGCGCGCGCCGGCGTCCCGCTGCGGCACGTGTGGCAGGAGGACCGGGGCTTTCGCGCCGGCGCGGCGCGCAATCGAGCGGTGGCCGCCACCGACGCCGAGTACGTGATGTTCACCGACGGCGACTGCGTGCCCTCGCGCGGCTTCGTCGCCGCGCACCGGCGTTTGGCTGAGGAAGGGCATTTTCTCGCTGGCAACCGCATCCTGCTCAGTGAAGCGCTGACCCGCAGGGTCCTGGCTGAGCGGCTGCCGCTGCAGGACTGGAATTGGACACAGTGGCTGCGCGCATGGACTGCCCGCGACGTCAACCGCCTGCTGCCGCTCCTCCGGCTGCCGGACGCAGGCGCACTGCGGCGTGGCCAGCCGCGGCGCTGGACCGGCGTGAAGACCTGCAACCTCTCGCTCTGGCGCAGCGACTTCCTGCGCGTGAATGGTCTGGACGAGGCCTACGAGGGCTGGGGACTGGAAGATTCGGACCTGGTAATCCGCCTGCAGAACGCCGGCGTGCGCTACAAGAACGCGCGCTTTTCCGCGCCCGTTTTCCATCTCTGGCACCCTGAGAATCCGCGCCACAACCTCGCGCGCAACCAAGCGAGGCTGGACCAGGTCTTGCGCTCGCGCGAATACCGCGCGGCGCGCGGCCTCGAGCAGTATCTGTAGGCACCGGCCGCGGCTCAGTCCAGCTTCAGTTCCGCCGTCGCGCTCAAGCTGCGCCCTGGCAGGGGATACACCGCGTAGCGGTCGGCGACAAACTGGCTGCGCACGGCGTAGGTGTAGTACTGCTCGTCGAACAGATTGTTCACTGCCGCCGCGATGCGCCCCCAGCCAAAGTCGCGCGCGAGCTTCATGTCCACCACAGCGTAAGCCGGGATCTGCACGCCGAGTGTGTTGGGCTCATCGTTGTCCAGGTACTGCTTGCTCAGGGCGGTGAGCGCGGCTGAGAGCCGCGTGCGCGCGGCGAAATCCCAGGCGAGGCCGAGGTTCAGCTTGTGTTCGGGCACCAGCGGCACGCGCTTGCCGGCGATGCTCATGCTGCTGCCGATGACGAAGGGGCCACCGGGGAGCACTCCTTCAAGGAACTTCGCGTCGGTGTAGGCATAGCCCGCGCTGAGCTTGAGCGTGGGCGTCGCCTGCCAGGACGACTCGAGCTCCACGCCCTGGCGGCGCGACGGCGGCAAGTTGGTGTTGCCGGCGCCGGTGGTGAAGGGATCGAGGTGGATCTCGTCCTCGACGTTCATGCGGAACAGCGTCGCGCGCAGGGTATGGCGCGGTACGCGCCACTCCGCGCCCAGTTCATAGGTGTGCGCAGTCTGCGGCCGCAGGATCTGGAACTGCTTCGTGAAGGTCGCGTCGTCCTCGTAGATCTCGTCCGCGTTGACGAAGCGAAAGCTCCTTTGCGCGCGCGCGAACAACGCGCTGGCCGCGGACAATGCGGTCCGCAGGCCGATCTCCCAGCCGTGCTGCCGCTGCGTTTCGCTTGCCGCCGGCGCCTGGCTGCCGAAGGCGCCGCCCGGCGCAGTCGGGTCATAAGTGTCGGTCGCGCTGTACTTGACGCGCTCCTCGCGCCAGCCGAGCGTGAGCAGGGTGGTGCCGGTGAGGTCGATCGCGTCCTGCAGGTACCAGCCCTGCGTGT
>CAZVZV010000228.1:0-4649 GCA_964631735.1 uncultured Enterobacteriaceae bacterium | reverse complement strand
AGCCGACGTTCACGCAGGTCCCGCCCAGGCTGGGCTTGCCGTTGCGGACCCACGCGTCGATGCAGGCCACCTTGAAGCCGAGCTGCGCGGCGCGGATCGCCGCCACGTAGCCGCCGGGGCCGCCGCCGATCACAAGCACATCGAACGCCTGGGCCACCGTTCAAATCTCGAGCGCGAGGCGCGCCGGGTCCTCGAGCGCTTCCTTCATCGCCACCAGCGCCAGCACCGCTTCCCTGCCGTCGATGATGCGGTGGTCGTAGGACAGCGCGAGGTAATTCATCGGGCGCACCACCACCTGGCCGTTCTCCACCACGGCGCGCTCCTTGGTCGCGTGCACGCCGAGGATCGCCGACTGCGGCGGGTTGATGATCGGCGTGGAGAGCATCGAGCCGAACACGCCGCCGTTGGAAATGGAGAACGTGCCGCCGCTGAGCTCCTCCAGCGACAGCTTGCCCTCCTGCGCCTTGCTGCCGTACTCGGCGATTTTTGTCTCGATGGCGGCGAAGCCGAGCTGGTCGGCGTCGCGCACGATGGGCACCACCAGGCCGCGCGGGCTGCCCACCGCGACACCGATGTCGAAATAGCCGTGGTAGACGATGTCGTTGCCGTCCACCGAGGCGTTCACCACCGGAAACTTCTTCAGCGCGTGCACCGCTGCCTTGACGAAGAAGGACATGAAGCCCAGGCGCACGCCGTGCTCCTTCTCGAAGCGCTCGGCGTACTTCCTGCGCAGGTCCATCACCGGCTGCATGTTGACTTCGTCGAAGGTGGTGAGGATCGCGGCGCTGGACTGGGACTGCAGCAGGCGCTCGGCGATGCGCGCGCGCAGGCGCGACATCGGCACCCGCTGTTCCAGCCGCCCGGAGGGCGGTTGCTCCACACGTGCCGGCGGTGGAGGTTGCGGCAGAGAGGTCTGCGCCAGCACGTCGCCCTTGGTGACGCGGCCGTCGCGGCCGGTGCCTTGGATGGTCGTCAGGTCAATGCCTTTCTCTGCGGCCATCTTTCGGGCCGCAGGCATTGGTTTCGCGGCGGCTGCAGGAGCGGCAGCCGCCGCGATCGATTGAACCCCAAACGATGCTTTTGCTTCGGTGTCGATCCTGGCGATGACTTCGCCCGCCAGCACGGTGCTCTTTTCGCCTTTCAGGATGCTGACCAGCACGCCGTCGGCGGGACTGGGCAGCTCGAGCACCACCTTGTCGGTCTCGATGTCGATCAGGTTTTCGTCGCGCTTCACCGCCTCGCCCTGCTTCTTGTGCCACGCGAGCAGGGTCGCCTCGGCGACCGACTCGGAGAGCTGCGGCACTCTCACTTCAATCAGCATCCGCTCCGCCTTTCCTCGCGCTGCCCTGGACCGGCATTACCAGGTTGTCGGTGATCTGGGCGAACGCTGCCGCCACCAGCTCCTTTTGCTGCTCGAGGTGCAGCGACAGGTAACCCACCGCCGGCGATGCCGAGGACTTGCGCATGGCGTAGGCCAGCCTCTGGTCCGGGCGCATGTGGCGCAGGATGTAGTGCTGGATGCGGTGCCAGGCGCCCTGGTTGCCCGGCTCTTCCTGGCACCAAAGTACTTCTCCGGCATTGGCGTAGAGGTTGATCTGCTGCTGGAATTCATCGTGCGGGAACGGGTAGAGCTGCGCGATGCGCACGATGGCCATGTCCTTGAGCCCCAGGTCCCTGCGCGCCGCCATCAAGTCGAAGAACACCTTGCCGCTGCACAGGATCACGCGCTTGACCTTGTCCGCCCTGACGCTCTCGTCCCACTCGCCATTGACAGCCTTGAACTTGCTCTCGGCGAACTCGGCCAGCGGCGACACCGATTCCTTGTGCCGCAGCAGGCTCTTGGGCGTGAAGATGATGAGCGGCTTGCGGTACGGGCGGATCATCTGCCGGCGCAGCAGGAAGAACATCTGCACCGGCGTGGCCGGGATGCAGACCTGGATGTTGTAGTCGGCGCACAACTGCAGGAAGCGCTCCGGCCGCCCCGAGGAATGCTCCGGCCCCTGGCCCTCGTAGCCGTGCGGCAGCATCAGCACCATGCCGCAGATGCGGCCCCACTTCACTTCGCCCGCCGCGATGAACTGGTCGATCACCACCTGGGCGCCGTTGACGAAATCGCCGAACTGCGCCTCCCACACCACCAGCTCGTTGGGCTCGGAGGTCGAATAGCCGTACTCGAAGCCGAGCACCGCTTCTTCGGACAATACCGAGTCGATGACCACGATGTCGCCCTGGTTGGGCGCGATGTGCTGCAGCGGGATGTAGCTGCCCGCGTCCCACTTCTCGCGGTTCTGGTCGTGCAGCACGGCGTGGCGGTGAAAGAAGGTGCCGCGGCCGCAGTCCTGGCCGGAGATGCGCACCGCGAAGCCGTCCTTGAGCAGCGAAGCGTAGGCGAGGTTCTCGGCCATGCCCCAGTCCACCGGCAGCTTGCCCTGTCCCATCAGGCGCCGGTCGGCGATGATCTTCTCGACGCGCGGATGGAGCTTGAAGTTGGGCGGGATCGTGGTCAGCTTCTCCGCCAGCAGCTGCAGGTCGGCGAGCGGCAGCGTGGTGTCGTCGTTCTCGTTCCACCTGGTGTTGCGGTATTTCGACCAGTCCACCGCGAACGGCGGCTTGAAGTTCGCGAGGATGGTCTTGTTGGTGTGAAAGCCGCCGTCCATCGCCTGGCGAAAATTGGCCGCTAACCTGTCTGCCTCGTCCGCGGCGATCACGCCCTGTGCCGCCAGCCTGTCGGCGTAAAGCTTGCGCGTGCCGGGGTGCGCGTTGATGTTCTTGTACATCAGCGGCTGCGTCACCATCGGCTCGTCCTGTTCGTTGTGGCCGAGTTTGCGGAAGCAGACCAGGTCCAGCACCACGTCCTTCTTGAACTTCACCCGGTAGTCGAGCGCGATCTCGATCGCCAGCACGCAGGCTTCGGGATCGTCGCCGTTGACGTGGAAGATCGGCGCCTCGACCATCTTCATCACGTCGGTGCAGTACAGCGTGGAGCGGGCATCGCGCGGGTCGGAGGTGGTGAAGCCGATCTGGTTGTTGATGACGATGTGCACCGTGCCGCCTGTGCCGTAGCCGCGCGTATTCGACAGGTTGAGCGTCTCCATCACCACGCCCTGCCCGGCCACCGCCGCATCGCCGTGGATCAGCACCGGCAGCACCTGGTCGCCGCCCCGGTCCTTGCGGCGATGCTGGCGCGCGCGCACCGAACCCTCCACCACCGGGTTGACGATCTCCAGGTGCGAAGGGTTGAAGGCGAGCGTCAGGTGCATCGGTCCGCCGGGCGTGTTGATGTCCGACGAAAAGCCCTGGTGGTACTTGACGTCGCCCGCCGCCAGTGCGTCGTCGTGCTTGCCCGCGAACTCGCCGAACAGGTCCTTGGGCATCTTGCCTAGGGTGTTCACCAGGACGTTCAAGCGGCCGCGATGCGCCATGCCGATCACCAGCTCCTGCACGCCGGCCGCGCCTGCGCGCTGCAGCAGGTTGTCCAGCACCGGGATCAGCGTGTCGCCGCCTTCCAGCGAGAAGCGTTTCTGCCCCACGTAGCGCGTGTGCAGGTAGCGTTCGAGCCCTTCCGCGGCCGTGAGGCGCTCCAGGATGTGCTTCTTGTAATCGGGCGGAAAGCTGGGCTTGGCGCGCACCGGCTCGAGGCGCTCCTGGATCCAGCGCTTTTCGCTACGGCTGCTGAGGTACATGTACTCGACGCCGAGCGTGCCGCAGTAGGTCTGCTGCAGGCCGCGGATGATCTCGCGCAGCGTCGCCTGTTCCGGGCCGATGAACGACCCGGTATTGAACACCGTGTCCATGTCGGACTCGGTCAGGTCGTAATAGGCCGGATCGAGTTCGGGGATCTGCGCTCGCTGCTGGCGCTTGAGGGGATCGATGTCGGCGAGGAGACATCCGCGGAAGCGGTATTCGGCGACCAGCTGGATCACCGACACCTGCTTGCGGTCGAGGCCGACCGCCGCCGGGCGCGCCGGGCCCTGCTTGGCGCGCTGCGCGAAGAATTCCACGACCGGCGCGTGGGCGATGTCCTTCGGCGCGTTTCCGGGAAGAAGCTGAAGCTTGTCGAAGTACGCGCGCCATTGCTCCGGCACAGTGGCGGGGTCTGTGAGGTACTGCTCGTACAACTGCTCGACGAACGGAGCGTTGCCGCCGAACAGGTGCGAGTTCGACAGGAACTGCTGCATCATGGCGGCTACCTCTTGGAGATCGGGGTCACTTCGCGCCTTTGCGACCCCTTGTACAGCTGGCGTGGGCGGCCGATCTTGTACTCGGGGTCGGCGATCATCTCCTGCCACTGCGCGATCCAGCCCACGGTGCGCGCCAGCGAGAAGATGCAGGTGAACATCGCCACCGGGATGCCGAGCGCGCGCTGCACGATGCCCGAGTAGAAGTCCACGTTGGGGTAGAGCTTGCGGCTGACGAAGTACTCGTCTTCGAGCGCGATTCTTTCCAGCGCGATGGCGAGTTTGAACAGGCGGTCATCGTGCAGGCCAAGCTCGTTCAGCACCTCGTGGCAGGTCTCGCGCATGAGTTTCGCGCGCGGATCGTGGTTCTTGTAGACGCGGTGGCCGAAGCCCATCAGGCGCACGCCGGAATTCTTGTCCTTGGCCTTCTTGATGAACTCGCCCACCTTGGACACATCGCCGATCTCCTCC
>CAZVZV010000227.1:0-6186 GCA_964631735.1 uncultured Enterobacteriaceae bacterium | reverse complement strand
GCCATGCTCGTGCGCCTGCTTTACGTGAGCCGTTCCTCGCAGCCCGTCAGCGACGATTTCATCGAATCGATCCTCGATCAGTCGCGCCGCCACAACCCGGGCCTCGGCATCACCGGCGTGCTGTGCCAGAGCGGCGAGTTTTTCCTGCAGGTGCTGGAGGGCGGGCGCGCGGCCGTGAACCGGCTCTACAGCCAGATCGTGCGCGATGAACGCCACCGCGACGTGATGGTGCTGCACTACGAAGAAGTGCGCGAGCGCCGCTTCGCAAGCTGGACCATGGCGCAGGTGGATCTTGCCAGGGTCAATCCGACCACCTTGCTCAAGTACAGCGAGAAGCCGGCGCTCGATCCCTATGCCATACCCGGCGGGGTGTCGATGGCGCTGCTGGAAGAGCTGATCGCGACCGCCCAGGTCATCGGCCGCGCGGCCTAGAGGATGGCGATGAATCTGCGGCGCGCGATAGGAGCAGGTTCATTTGCGCTCGCGCTGGCATTCATCGCGTGGCTGTCGCTGGGAATACTCGAGGTTGTTCCCCTGGTGATGCAACTGCCTGGCGAGTCTGCGGCGAGAACACATGCCGGTTTTCACCAATAGCGACTCTCGATGCGACGTAAGCACCATTGTGCGACGCTGCGCCGGGGCTGCATAGCACCGAGGAGGCATTCCATGGAACGTCGCGCGGGCAGCCTCGGATTGGTTTTCCTATCCGTGCAACGAAAACAAACGGGCGATTTCCCGCCCGAAATTCTCAAGCTGTATGACGGTTACGCGCACGGCACACTCACCCGCCGCGATTTTCTCGATCGCGCCGCCAAGTACGCGGTCGGCGGATTCACTGCGGCGGCGATGCTGGAATGCCTGCGGCCTGACTACGCGCTTGCCCAGCAGATCGCCAAAGGCGATCCGCGCATCCGGGCCGAGTATCTGACCTACCCGTCGCCGCAAGGGTCGGGGACAATCCGCGGCTATTTCGCCAAACCGGCGAACGCGGCCGGCAAACTGCCCGGCATATTGGTCATCTACGAGAACCGCGGTCTCAATCCACATATCGAGGACGTCACGCGCCGGCTATCTGAAGGCGCACCCCGAGTGCACCGGCAAAATCGGCGTGGTGGGTTTTTGCTTCGGTGGCGGCATCGCCAACCTGGTCGCGGTACGGGTACCGGATCTCTCGGCGGCGGTAACGTTCTATGGTGTCCAGCCCGCCCCTGCGGACGCTGCCAGGATCAAAGCGCCTCTTTTGCTCCACTACGCGGCCCTCGACGAGCGCATCAACAAGGGCTGGCCCGCCTATGAAGCGGCGCTCAAATCAAGCGGCGTGAATTACGAGATGCATATGTATGCGGGCACCAATCACGCCTTTCTCAGCGACACCACACCGCGCTATGACGAAGTCGCAGCCAAACTCGCGTGGCAGCGCACCCTGGCCTTCTTCCAGAAAAACCTGCAAGGCTGACCCGGCGCCTGACCGCTTTCGACCCAAGCGGACATTTAGGTATTACAGATCAGACCGAATCGGGCCTTTCGATTAACGCCTAGTGATGCACCACAAGCGCCGGGGCTGAGGTGCGTGAGGAGGGGCATCTCGTGGGCCGCCGTGCGGCCAGAGCCAGAAGCGCGCTTACGCCTGGGCAAGCGGACGCTTCACTCGATACCACGCCGCAAAAATGGCGGGCACAGCAAGAATCGTAAGCACCGTTGCCACGATGAGGCCCGCCATGATGGCGACCGCCATCGGCCCCCAGAGCACGCTGCGTGTGAGCGGGATCATCGCCAGCACGGTGGCGGCCGCGGTCAGCGAAATTGGCCGGAAGCGTCGCACCGCGGCCTCACGCGCGGCGATCCAGGCATGGGTTCCGGTGGCCATGTCCTGCTTGATCTGATCAATCAGGATGATGGTGTTGCGCATGATGATGCCCATGAGCGCGATCACCCCCAGCATCGCGACGAACCCGAACGGCATGCGGAAGGTGAGCAGACCCATCGCCACCCCGACGATGCCGAAAGGCGCGGTCAGCAGCACCATGCCGGCCAGCGAGAAACTCTGCAACTGCAGCATGAGCAGCGCCAACCAGGCGAACAGCATCAACGGCACACCAGCATTGATCGAGGCTTGTGCCTTGGCGTTTTCTTCGAAGTCCCCGCCGATTTCAATGCGGTAGCCCGGCGGCAGCTTGGCGCGAAGGGAGGCCAGTTGCGGATCAATTTGTGCCGAGACGTCAGGCGCCTGCACGCCCTGGACAATATCGGAGCGCACCGATAGCGTTGGCACGCGCGAGTAGCGGCGAATGATGGGCTCCTCCATCACCTGCTTGACGGTGGCGACCTGTGCCAGCGGTACGGTGCGGCCGGTTGTAGTCGGAATTTGCAAGTCTGCCACCTGCGCCACGGCAACGCGCTCCGACGCCGAACCTCTCAAGACCACGTCAATCAGCCGATCGCGCTCGCGAAACTGCCCGATGTTGGCGCCGGAGACGACACCGCCCAGCGCACGCGCGACGGCCGTTGAGGTCACGCCCAGCGCCCGTGCCCGGTCCTGATCCACCTCGATCTGCAGCGCGGGCGCGCGATCACCCCAATCGGTGTTCACTTCCACCGTGCTCGGGTTCTTGCGCATCTCAGCTGCCACCGAATCGCCAATCTTCTTCAGCACGGCGATGTCCGGGCCACTGACGCGAAAGATCACGGGATAGGCGACCGGTGGTCCCAGCGGGGTCTTGAGCACGCGCCCGCGCATGCCGGGGAAGCGGGTGTCAAGCTCCTTCTTCAACCTGAGCGTTACCCGATCACGCGCCGCGACGCTGTCCGTGAGAATCAGCGTGTGCGAGAAGTTCGGGCGAAACAGCTCCTGATTGAGCGACAGGAAGTAGCGCGGAAGCGACATGCCGACGCTGGTGACAAACGTCTTCACATCCTGGTCCGCCTTCAGCAGCGTTTCCAGCCTTGTCACCTGCGTCTCGGTGGCCTGAAAGCTCGCCCCCTCGGGCAACCACATCTCGACCATCACTTCGGTGCGATCACTCGTCGGAAAGAACTGCTTCTCGGTGAGCCCCATGCCGACGATGCCGAGCGCCAGGCCAGTCAGCGTGACGCCGATGGTTTTCCAGCGATGGCTGATACACCAGTCGACGATCGCCCGCAGCCGGGTGTAGAAAGGCGTATCGAAATGCTCGTGGGGTTCGCCTTCGGCAGTCGCATGCTTCGGGCGCTTGAGAAGCCAGTAGCCAAACAACGGCGTGGCGATGATCGCGGCAAACCAGGAGATCACCAGTGCAGTGGCGGTCACGCTGAACATATCAAAGGTGTACTCGCCGGTCGAAGACTTCGCAGCTGCGATGGGCAGGAAGCCCGCGGCAGTCACCAGCGTTCCGGAGAGCATCGGCCACGCCGTGCTCGCATAGGCAAAGGTCGCCGCGGCAAACTTTTCGAGCCCTTCTTCCAGTTTGCGCACCATCATCTCGACCACGATCATCGCATCGTCCACCAACAGCCCCAGCGCAATGATCAGCGCGCCGGTCGAAATGCGGTGCAGATCAATCCTGAAAATCTGCATGGCGAGAAACGTTGCCAGCAGCACGAGCGGAATGGTCAACGCAACCACCGCGCCGGCACGCGCGCCAAGCGAAAGGAAACTCACCGCCAGCACTATGGCCACGGCCTCCAGTAGCGAGCGCATGAAGGTGCCCACCGCCTGCTTGACGACCTTGGGCTGGTCGCTGACCTGATTGAACTCGATGCCCACCGGCAGATCGTTCTTGATGCGCTGCATCTCGCGGGTGAGGTTCTCGCCCAGTTCCAGCACATCCCCGTCGCTCTTCATCGACACCGCAAGCAAGATTCCGGGTTTTCCGCCAAACCGGATTGTCTGTACCGGTGGATCGGCATAGCCGCGATAGACGCTGGCAATATCGCCCAGGCTGATGGCGCGGCCATTCACCGCGAGCTGCAAGTCGCGGACCGCTTTCACCGAATCAAAGTTGCCGCTCACACGCAGGGCGATGGCGTTCTCCGCTGTTTGCATCGTGCCGGACGGCGCGATCACGTTTTGCGCCTGCAGTTGCTGTGCGATCGAGTTGGGGTCGATGCCCAGCGCGCCGATCCTGGTGTTGCTGATCTCCACGTAGATCTTGTCATCGACCACGCCGACCAGTTCGATCTTGGACACATCCGGAATGCGCAGCAGCTCCTGGCGCACGTCCTCAACCTTGTCGCGCAGCTCGGAGAGCGTGAAGCCATCGCCTGTAAACGCGTAAATCGAGCCGAACACATCGCCAAACTCGTCGTTGAAGAACGGGCCACTCACCTCGGATGGCAGGGTATGCCGGATGTCGCCGACCTTCTTGCGCACTTGATACCAGAGCTCGGGCACTTGCCTGCGCGGCGCATTGTCGAGCAATTCCAGAATGATCAACGATTCGCCGGGCTTCGAATAACTCTGCGTGCGCTTGAAATAGGGCATCTCCTGCAGCTTCTTCTCGATGCGGTCGGTCACCTGCATGTCGATCTGGGCAGTGGTCGCACCCGGCCACAAGGTGCGCACCGTGATCGCGCGAAAGGTGAAATCCGGGTCTTCGCGCTGGCCGAGCTTGAAATACGCTGCGAGCCCGGCAATGGCAATGGCGAGAACGAAGAACAGCGTGAGTTGTTTGTGGGTGATCGCAGCCGCGGAAACGTTGAGCTTGCGCGCGGCCTCGTTGCCTGCCGGATCGGTCATCACTTGCTCGTTTTCTGACCTGCAGGCGTCGCCGCTGCTGCGGCCTCCAGCAGGCGAACCTTTTGTCCCGGCAAAAGAAGATTGGCCCCGGCTGTCACCACGAGGTCACCCGGCTTGAGGCCGGAGACGATGGTGACGCCATCGTTGGTGCTGCCGCCAACCTTGACGGCAATGGGGGTGACCGTTTCACTGACGCGGTCCACCAGCCACACGCGGGTTGTGTCGTCGCGCGTGTACAGCGCCGAGTTCGGCACCACGATCGCCTCTCCGACACCAAGCTCCAGACGCACCGTTGCGCTCATGCCGAGCTTGAGGGCATCGTC
This sequence comes from uncultured Enterobacteriaceae bacterium, assembly GCA_964631735.1. Classification (GTDB taxonomy): domain Bacteria; phylum Pseudomonadota; class Gammaproteobacteria; order Burkholderiales; family SG8-39; genus JAABQT01. The sequence continues at coordinate 1,149 of CAZVZV010000227.1, read as the reverse complement.
AGCATTGACTATCGAGAGCCGCGCGCTGTAGGTGCGGCTCGCAGCGTCGGCCGCAGGCGACAGTTCGCGCAGCTTCGCGACGTAGACCTTGCCGGCGAGGGCATCGACGGTGGCGGCAAACCCCGTGGCCATTCTCATCAAGGCAACCGCTCGCTCTGGAACGTTGACCGCGATCTCCTTCTCACCCAGTTGTGCCACGCGCACGATGCTCTGGCCCGCCATTACTACGCTGCCCGCCTCGGCGTCCACGGCAAAAACCACGCCGGCCTGGTCGGCGCGCAACGTCTGGAAGGTGAGTCCGTTCTGCACATTGGCGAGCTGCGACTGCGCGGCCTGCAGGCGCGCCTGTGCCGACTCGGTTGCAGCGGACTGACGCTCGTACGCGGTCACAGAGACAAAGCCCTTGTCGAGCAGCTCCCGCTGCCGCTGGAGTTCACTCTGCTGCAGCTTCAAATCGCTGAGTGCGACTTCGACCTGCGCCACCTGCGCGTTGATCGCCGGCAGCACGTCCTGCGAATCGAGCACCGCGAGCACCTGGCCTGCTTTCACCTCCTGGCCAACATCAACGAGGCGGCGCGCTATTTTGCCTGTGACGCGAAAGCCGTAGCGTTGCTCAAAGCGCGGACGGACCTCGCCGGGCAGCAACGAGATGTTGCCCACACTACTCATGCCTGCCTGCATGTAGCGCACCGGACGCGCCGGCTCGCCCTTGCTCCCCTTGCTGTCGCCGCTCGTGATCGCCCCGGTGGTCGCTTCCTGGCTGTCATCGCCTTTGCCGCAGCCCGCGAGGATCGCGGTGCCGAGCATGAAAGAAATGAGTAGTGCCTGTCGATCGGTCATTTATCGCTGTGTCTGTGTGGGTTGACGTCGGCCGTGATGGAGGTGTGTTCTCGAAGCAGGCCACATACGCCCGGTAGCGCATGATCGCAAGGGATGCCTCCTCCTGAAAATTTCCCTTGCACTGGCCGGCCTGCCAGTCCCGCTTTTCCTGGAAGCAATTCAAATGCCAACGAAATTCGTTACATCAACTACATTAAATCAACCAGTTACATTGCTAGTGGGGCCGGAATTCTACGCTACACAGGCCTGTTTTGGTGCATCGAAAAAACTTTGCACCGTGACCCGGTAATCTCAATTTCAAGAGTGCTG
>CAZVZV010000226.1:0-13153 GCA_964631735.1 uncultured Enterobacteriaceae bacterium | reverse complement strand
GGCTACAAGGGCGCCGACCTGGAATTGGAGCGCCTGCGTTCGTCCGACGCGAAACCAGCCTCGCGCCGATGATCGAGCTCACCGTCGTGGTGCCGGTGTACAACGAGCGCGCGAACGTTGCGCGCCTGGTGTCGCACCTTTCGGCGGCGCTGGTCGGAATCGAGTACGAGGTGGTGTTCGTCGATGACTTCTCGCCGGACGGCACTGCGCAGGCGGTGCGCGCAGCCGCGCTGGAGGATCCGCGCTGCCGGCTGATCAACCGTTGCGCCCAGCGCGGCCTGGCCGGCGCAGCGCTAGAAGGCATGCTGTCTGCGCAGGCGCCGCTGGTCGCCGTGATCGACGCCGACCTGCAGCACGACGAGACGTTGCTGCCGCAGATGAAGGCCGCACTCGACGGCGGGCCGGCGGACCTCGCAGTGGCAACTCGTTATGCGGCGGGCGGAAGCAGCGAATCACTGGGCGGCTTGCGGCACGCACTGTCAGCGCTCGGCGGACAGTTGGTGCGGCGCCTGTTCGGCATTCGGCTGAGCGATCCGCTGAGCGGTTTCTTCATGGTGCGGCGCGAATTGGTGGAGAAAGTCGCGCTGCGCCTGAGCCCGGACGGGTTCAAGATCCTCGCCGACCTGGTCATCTGCGCGCCGCGCACGGCGAGGATTGTCGAATTGCCCTACCGTTTCGGGGTGCGCGAGCACGGCGAGAGCAAACTTGACGGTAAGGTCGCCCTGGAGTTTGCGGCCCTGCTGCTGTCCAAGTTGACCGGCGGAATGCTGCCGGTGCGCTTCATTCTGTTCTGCGTTGTCGGCGGCCTTGGCATCGTCGTGCACCTCGCGGCAGTCTGGGTGCTGCTGCAGTTCGGCCAGGCTTTCATGACTGCGCAGTTGTGCGCCACGGTGGTCGCCATGACCAGCAACTTTTTCCTCAACAACGCGTTCACGCATCGCGACCGGCGTCTGCGCGGTCCGGCACTGTTGCGCGGGCTGGTGTTCTTCTACCTGGTATGCGGCTTCGGCGTGATCGCCAATGTCGGCCTGGCGAGCGTACTTTTCCAGCAGCAGCCGCTATGGTGGCTGGCGGCGCTCGCTGGTGCGCTGGTTGGCACGGTCTGGAACTACGCCATCAGTGCGACCCTGGTGTGGCGCCAGCGTTGAGCCGCTGCCGCCAGGCGCGAACGACGGCGGCGGCCAGCGCCACCAGCAGCGCCATCAGGGCCGCGACCGTGATGGCGTCGGCGGCCTGCTGCCATGCCGGCCGCTGGAACTCGAAAGGTTCGTAGCGCAGGAAGCGCGCCGCGGCCGCGCGCTGCTCGAGGCGGAAATGATCGCCGGGCGCGCAGCCGTTGGCGGCCGGAAACTGGTAGCAGGCCGGATTCTTGAGGTTGAGCGTGCCATCGCCCAGGTCGTCCAGCGCCTGCCCGGGGCGAAGCGCGCCGAACCGCAACCGCTCGAGCCCGTAGCCGAACATGGGTTGGTAGCAGAGCAACTGCGAATGGCCCCTGGCGAGATCATCGTTGCGGTCCTGCGGCACCAGCAGGAGGTTTTCCTTGTCTACGCGCACCGACAGGTGCGTGACGGCGGGTACCGGTGCGCCCGCGCGCAGCGCGCGCCAGCCCTGCTCGATCGCCGAGGCGTTGTAGGCATTCGCCGGATCGACGGAGCGTTCCGCCGTCGCGTTCCAGGCCACGGTAACGGCGGCGGCAAGCACGGCGAGCAGCGCGCGCCAGCGCACCACCGGGACCACGCGGTCCAGCGCCAGGCCGGCGAACAATGCGACCAGCGGCACATACAGCGCGAACCAGCGCAGCAGGCTGCTGCTCGAACCGAGCAGCGGCACGTCCTTGAGGAAGGCGTGCCACTGCGCCTGGTGCCAGTTCAGCAGAACCGGCACGGCAAGTACCGCCACGATGGCACCGGCCGCGAGCCAGCTTCTCGGGCGCCGCAGCGTGGCTGCCCCCGCAATCAGCAACAAGGCGGCCGCGGGCCCGAGCCCGTACTCCCACTCGTGCCTTTCGAGCGGCAAACCCAGATTGGAGAGCAGCGGCGGGGCTTCGGCGACCGGCGGTCGCCAGAACAGCGAGCGCAGCACGATCTGCAGCGCGTCGACCAGGCTGGAGAATCCCGGCAGGTCATACTCATCGCGCGGAAACTGCTGCAGGAACGCGAGACCAGCCGAGAGCCGCTGCGCGCCCAGCGCCAGCGCCACTACGCCGGCCGCGGCGAGCAGCAGCCACGGTGCCGGCCGATGGCCATGCATCTGCCCGTGCGCCAGCAGGATCGTCGCGACGGCAAGCACCACTGGCGCGATGCCATGCACCATGCCGGCATGGAACATATAGGCGAATATCAGCCCGCCTACTGCAGCCGGCCAGAAACGGCGCCCGGCGCCGCCGGCGAGGAACGCCCAGGCCAGCCAGGGCGCGAGCGTGAACGGATGAAACGTGAGGTGGCCTACGATCATCCGGTGCGTGAAAAATCCGCTGAACAAGAACAGCACCGCGGCGGTCGCCGCGGCCCAGGGAGATGCCGCCAACGGCCCGCGCATCAACAGGTAGAAACCGCCGGCGCCCAGGACCGCGAATACCACCAAGGTGAACCGGACTGCGGCGATGGGCCCAAACGCGAACGTCGCCCATTGCGGCAGCGAGTAGTAGGCGACATTCAGGTCCCCGAGGAAAGGCACGCCCGCGCACTGTCCCGGATTGAACCAGGGCACAGCGAGCGAGCCATTGGTCTGGAACCAGTACTGTCCCGCAAGCAGGTTGGGCAGGTGCAGGGCGTAGTCGTGGCCCCAGGGCGCGCCGCTGGCGGGAAGTTGCGGCAGGTAAATCCACAGGTAGGCTCCGAGGCAAGCCAGGAGCAGCAAGGCAGCGCGCGGCAGTTTCACGTCCGGACAAGTCGCGCCAGTGCGTCGGCCACCGCACTGATCGCGCCGGACCAGTCGCCGTCGCGCTCCTGGCGGAACAGGCGCATCGTCGGATACCAGGGGTTGTCCTCCCGCCCGATGTGATACCGCCAGTCAGGCGCATGTGCGGTCAGAACCCAGACCGGCAAGCCCATCGCTCCTGCCAGGTGCGCCACCGAGGTATCGATTGTGATCACCAGATCGAGCAGGCTCGCCAAGGCTGCCGTATCCGAGAAGTCCTGCATGCGCGCGCTCAGGTCGATGAGCCGCATCCCTGCCGGCGGCGCAGCCGCCTGCCCCGCGGCCTCGCCCTTCTGCAGGCTGTAGAACGTAACGCCGTCCTGCGCCAGTGGCGCCAGCATGGGGAGCGAGATCGAGCGCTTGCGGTCGTCCCACTGTTGCGGGCGGCCGGCCCAGACCAGCCCGACCTTGAAGCCTGCCAACCGATCGCGCCAATGGAGAACGCGCTGCGCTTCGGCATGCACATAAGGACCGTTCCACGGCACGCTGTCGAGCGTGGTGCCGAATATCCCTGGCAAGCTCATCAGCGGCGCATGGGCTGCAAACGCAGGAAGCGCCTCGCCCTGGGCGACCGCGTGCTGCACGCCCGCGACGCGCTGCATCAGTCCCTTCAATTCCGGCTGGCACTCCAGGACCACCTCGGCGCAGCGCTGCGCCACCAGCGGCGCATAGCGCACGAACTGCAGCGTGTCACCGAGGCCCTGCTCCGCATGCAGCAGGATCGTGCCGCCGGCGATATCGCGCCCATCCCAGATCGGCTGCGCGAACCGGCGCGCCGGCGCATTGAAGGCGGGGATGCGCCAGCGCCACTCGTAGTCCTTCCAGCCTGCGGCGTACTCGCCGAGCAGGAGCAGCACGAAGGAACGGCTGAAATGGGCCTCCGCCAATTCCGGGTTCACAGACAGAGCGCGCCCGTAGGCTTCAAGCGCCTCGCGGTTGCGGCCGAGTTCACGCAACGTGTTGCCCAGGTCATTGAATGCCAATGCGTCGCCCGGGTTGGCCTGCGTGGTGCGAAGGTATTCTTCGGCAGCCCGCTCCAGTGCGCCGGCATCGCGCACGATCGAAGCGTAGTTCTGGTTCGCCTGTGGCAGGCCGGGGTCCAGGTCGAGCGCCCGGCGGTAGGCGGCCAGCGCCAAATCGAGCTTACCCTGCATGTGCAGCACGCTGCCGAGATTGTTGTGTGCACGCGCGTGCAGTGGCTGCAATTCGACAGCGCAGCGGTAACTGGCCTCGGCCTCGGGCAAGCGGCCCGCGCCCTGCCACAGTCTGCCGGCGACGAAGTGAGGGGAAGCCGAAACCGGGTCCGCGGCTGCGGCGCGCTGAGCCCAGCGCAAACCTTCGTCCAGCTGCCCGGTATCCGCGGCAACAGCCGCCAGCAGGCACATGGCCTTGGCGTCAGCCGGCTTGCGTTGCAGGAGCGCCCGGCATAAGCGCCGCGCCTCGTCGAGCGCGCCGCTCTCGTAGGCGGATTCAGCCTGCTGCAAAAGCGCTGCCAGAGGCAGCAGCGCGCCGAATTTCGATCGGATCCAGGTAAGCATCGCTACCGAATAATGCCGAAAAAAAAGGCGCCCCGAAGGGCGCCTTTTTCTGTTGCTTGCTGCTTGGGCTTAGTAGCTACCGCGGCAGGAGCCGGGCAGATACTTCGACGAGATGGTCGTGCCATCCGCCGGCAGGCCGCAGCGCCAGCCATGCAGGCCGGAGCCCATGTTGCCGGCCGGCGGGATTTGCGCAATCGCCGCAGTGGTCCCGTTGGCCATCGGCGTGATCGAGACGGCACCGGCCGGGAGACCTCCCGTGGTGGTCGCGACGACCACGCCATTGTCATCGCTCACGATCGAGGCAACGTATTTCGAGGTGGCGCCGCTCTCACATCCCCAGTTACCGGCGCCCGGCGTGGTGCCGCCCGACTGGTACACCTCAGTGATCGAGGTGCGGCAAGCGCTCAGCGCCAAAATCAGCTCTGACATCTTCGCCCGGATGGTGTAGTCCTGGTACGCGGGGAGCGCCACCGCGGCCAAGATGCCGATGATCGCAACCACGATCATCAGCTCGATCAGCGTAAAACCCTGTTGCAGGCGTTTCATGTGTTTCTCCTTGAGTAAAGGCATGTCTGCCGACCGGTTAAGCAGCAACTCCCGTGCCAGCCCGGGATGCCAACAAAATCACTGCCTTGTGGCCGGAATGCTGCCTTGCAGTGACCAGTGGTGGCATGACATGACAATTTTGGTCAGCCCCTGTTCCTGCACACGGCCCGGCGATAATCGACCCAGACCTCGATGACTGTCCAACTAACTGCCTCTGAGGCTGCCGACCGCCTCATCGCCCTGGGTGTACAGGCGGAAAAGGCGGACCAACTGGCGGAGGCCTGCCTGCGGTACCGCGAGGCCGTGGCCGCTGCGCCAGGCTACGCCCCCGCTCACCTGAACCTCGGCATCGGCCTTGAGGCTTCCGGCGACGCGGCGGCGGCCGTGCTGGCCTACGAGACCGCCCTGGACCTCGACCCAAACGAGGCCTATGCCTGTTACAACCTTGCCAAGCTGCTGTTCACCCGTGGGGAGCTGGGCCGCGCCGAGGAATTACTGCGCCGCGCCCTGCGGCGTCAAAGAGATTTTCCAGAAGCCATGATCGTGCTGGCCAGGGTGCTCGAGTTGAAAGGCGAACCGGCGCAGGCCCTGTCCCTGCTCGAAGCCTTGGTGCGCGACAGACCCGACCAAGCGGGCGCTTTGCGCAACGCCGGGCTGCTGCTCACGCAGATGGGCAATGCCCTTGTGCGGCTCGGCAAGACCGGGGAGGCTGCCGAGCGCTACCGGCGCGCGCTGGAGCTGCAGCCGGACCTCGCCGAAGCCCATTGCTACCTTGGCAGCATCCTCGTCGACCGCGGAATGCTCGACGACGCGAAAACCCATCTGGAGAGAGCCGTCGCGCTGCGGCCCGGCCTTGCCGAGGCACATGTCGGCCTTGGCAATCTGCACAACGCGCTGCAGCAGCTTGAGGCAGCGAAGGCTTCGTACAGCCGCGCCATCGCGCTCAACCCGCAATTCGCGGAGGCGCACACCAACCTTGGCCATGTGCTGGTCGCTTCAGGCCAGCCGGAGGCGGCGCTGGCCGCCTATGAAACCGCGTTGTCTATTGATCCCGAGTATGCAGAGGCGCGCTGGTCGAAGGCGATGTGCCGCATTCCGGCAATGCGCGATGCGCGAGAAGATGCCGCGGACTCGCGTCGCGCATTCGCCGGGGAACTCGCCGCGCTGGAGCAATGGTTCGACGCGAGCCGCGGCCGCGCGGGCGATGGCGCGGTCGGCACGCAGCAGCCCTTTTGGCTGGCCTACCAGGAGATCGACAACCTCGAACTGCTGCAGCGCTACGGCCGGCTGTGCGCCAAGCTCATGGCGCCGTGGCAACCGCGGCCTGGCACGCCCGCGCCGGCACGACCCGATGGGGGCAGGATCCGTGTCGGCATCGTATCGCAGCATTTCCGCGAGCACTCGGTGTGGAACGCCATCATCAAGGGCTGGCTCGGACAGATCGATGCCCGGCGCTTCGAAGTCGTGGCGTTCTGCCTGGGCGCTGCGGAGGATGCCGAGACGCGGTATGCCAAGTCGCATGCCACGCGCTTCGTGCAGGCGGCGGGCGGATTGCGCGAATGGATCGATGAGATTCGCGACGCGCGGCCCGACGTGCTGCTCTACCCCGAGGTCGGCATGGACCCGATGACCGTGAAGCTGGCGAGCCTGCGGCTGGCACCACGGCAGGGGGCGAGCTGGGGGCACCCGGAAACCACCGGCTTGCCCACGATGGACTTCTACCTGTCCGCGCAGGACCTCGAGCCCGAAGCGGCACAGGCGCACTACGCCGAGCGGCTGCTGGCGCTGCCCAACCTGGGCTGCTACCTGCAGCGCGTTGCAGTGGAAGCTGTCGACGTCGATCCCGCCCAATGGGGCATCGACGCCGATGCCCCATTGCTCCTGTGCCCGGGCGCGCCGTTCAAGTACGCGCCGGAGCACGATGCGCTCCTGCCAGCGATCGCTCGGCTGCTTGGACGCTGCCAGTTCGTTTTCTTCACGCACTGGACGCGCGCGCTGTCCGGCAAGCTGCAGCGGAGACTCTCTGACGCGTTTGCGCGCGAGGGGCTGGATGCGGAGCGATACGTGCGGTGCGTGCCCTGGCTCAACCGACCGGCGTTCTACGGGCTGATGCAGCGCGCCGATGTGTTTCTGGACACCATCGGCTTCTCCGGCTTCAATACCGCGCTGCAAGCCATCGAGTGCGAATTGCCCGTGGTGGCGCGAGAGGGCCGGTTCCTGCGCGGGCGTCTCGCGAGCGGCCTGCTCAAACGCATAGACCTGCAGGAGCTGGTGACACTCAACGGGGCGGACTACGCGGCGCTGGCCGTAAGGCTGGTCCAGGATCGCGACTACCGGGAGGACATCCGCGGCCGCATCGCCGCGCGACGACACGTGCTATACGAGGACCGCGCCCCGATCCTGGCCCTGGAGCAATTCCTCGCTCAGGGCGTGTAGCCAGGGATTTTCGACTCGTCGACCTCGTCGACCTGTTGCTGGTCGAGGAACATCTCGGCGTAGCGCTGGTACACCTTGCGCCGCACGAAGATGTCGAACAAGTCCGGGTCGATGTGTCCATTGAGGCTGAACTTGCCGAGGATCTCGAGCGACTCGGAAAGCGTCTTGCCCTTCTTGTAGGGGCGGTCCTTGGCAGTGAGCGCCTCGAAGATGTCGGCGATGCCCATCACGCGCGCCTGCACCGACATCTGCTCGCGCTTGAGGCCCTTGGGGTAGCCTTTGCCGTCCATGCGCTCGTGGTGCCCGCCGGCGTACTCCGGAACGTTCTTCAAGTGGCGCGGCCAGGGCAATGCCTCCAGCATCTTGATGGTCGCCACGATGTGGTGGTTGATGATCTGGCGTTCCTCCGCCGTGAGCGTGCCGGCGCGGATGGTCAGGTTTTTCAATTCGTCTTCGCTCAGGAATTTCGCCTCGTGGCCGGAGATGTCGGTCCAGCGATACTCGGCAATGCGCTGCACCCGCTCCACGTCGTCCTGGTGCATGCGCTCGCCGCCGATGTTGGCGGCGCGCAGGAACATGCGGTCCTCCTCGATCTGGCGCAGGCGCTCGCGGCAGGCCGTGCGCGCCTCCGGCGTGCCGGCCTGCAGCATGGCGATCTCGGCGTCGCGCTTGAGGATCTCGAAGCGCGTATCGATGAGATGAATCCGGTCGTAGATCGCTTCCAGCTTGGTCGCCTTGTCCACCACGTGCACCGGCGTGGTGACCTTGCCGCAGTCGTGCAGCAGGCCGGCGATCTTCAGCTCGTAGCGGTCCTTGTCGCTCATCTGGAAGTCGCTGAGCGGCCCGCTGCTGGTCTCGTTAACCGCCTCGGCGAGCATCATGGTGAGCGCCGGCACGCGCTGGCAATGGCCGCCGGTGTAGGGCGACTTCTCGTCGATTGCCGAGTTGATCAGGTTGATGAACGACTCGAACAGGTTTTCCAGCTGGTTGATCAGCATGCGGTTGGTCAGCGCGATTGCGGCCTGCGAGGCGAGCGACTCGGCCAGCCGCTGGTCGGAAGGCGAGAATGGGACGATCTCACCCGTCTTGGGGTCCAGCGCGTTGATCAGCTGCAGCACACCGATGATTTCGTTCTCGTGGTTGGCCATCGGCACGCTGAGGAAAGACTTGGAGCGGTAGCCCGTCTTCTTGTCGAAGTTGCGCGTGCCGGTGAAGTCGAAGCCCTCCGCCGTGTAGGCATCGGCGATGTTCACCGTCTTGCCGGTGAGCGCCGAGTAGGCGGCAACCATGCTGTGGTTGGGCTTGCCGTCCTTGTCGATGAGCTGGATCGGGTAGAACGGCACCGCGTTGCCGGTGGTGCCGCCGAGGTAGTACTTTAGGCTGCTGGTGCGCAGGATCTCGAAGCGCAGCATGCGGTCCTCGGTCAGGCGGTACAGAGTGCCGCCGTCGGCGCGCGTGATCGACTTTGCCGCGGTGAGGATCGTTTCCAGCAGCCGGTTGATGTCGCGTTCGGCAGACAGCGATGCGCCGATGGTGTTGAGTTTTTCCAGACGCTGGACGAGGTCGTCCGCGGCGGTGCGCACCTCCGCGCTGAAGCGCAGCGCTTGAGTGCCGTCCAGGGTGCTGCTCATGCGCTCGGCCGCGGCTGCCGCGTCACTTGATGCAGACCGAACGCACTTCCTTGATATGGGTCACGCCCATCAGGCATTTCTCCATACCGTCCTGCTTCAGCGTACGCATGCCCTCCTCCAGGCAGACCGCCAGCATTTCGGCCACGCGCGCGTGCTCCTGGATCAGCTTCTTCAGGCGGTCGGTGGCGATCAACAGCTCGTGCAGGCCGCAGCGGCCCTTGAAGCCGCTGCCGTTGCACTTGTCGCAGCCCACCGGCTTGTAGAAGGTCAGCTGACCCCGGTCGCTGCCGTAGTTCTTCACCCAATCCTTGTAGACGCTTTCCATCGCGCCCTTGGGATCGCTCTTGAAGCGCGGGGTGTTCATCAGCTCGTCGCAGTACTCGCGCAGGAACGAGGTCAGCTCGGCGGGCTCCGGTACATAGGTCTGCTTGCAGCTGCACAAGCGCTTGGCCAGGCGCTGCGCCAGGATGCCGAGCAAGGCGTCGGCGAAGTTGAACGGGTCCATGCCCATGTCGAGCAGGCGGATGATCGATTCCGTCGCCGAGTTGGTGTGCAGCGTGGCGAACACCAGGTGGCCGGTGAGCGAGGCCTCGATGCCGGTGCCGGTAGTCTCCTTGTCGCGCATCTCGCCGACCATGATGATGTCCGGGTCGGCGCGCAGGAACGATTTCATCACCGCCGCGAAGTCCAGGCCGGCTTTCTTGTTGACCTGTACCTGGCGCAGGCCCTTCTGCGTGATTTCGACCGGGTCCTCGGCAGTCCAGATCTTGGTGTCGGGCGTATTGAGGTATTTGAGCACCGAGTGCAACGTGGTGGTCTTGCCCGAGCCGGTCGGCCCGCAGACGAAGAACAGGCCATAGGGCTTGCTGACCGTGGTCTTGAGGTTTTCCTCGTTCTGCTTGGTGAAGCCCATCTTGTCGAGGGGCATCGGCTCGCCGGCGGACAGGATCCGCATGACGATGTCCTCGACCCCACCCTGGGTGGGAATGGTCGCCACGCGCAGTTCGATGTCGAGCGGCCCGAACTTCTTGAACTTGATCTTGCCGTCCTGCGGCCTGCGCTTCTCGGAGATGTCCAGGTCGCACATGATCTTGATGCGCGCCGCGAGCGCGGACCGATAGCTCGCCGGCACCTCGATGTAGGGTCCCAGGGAGCCGTCTTTCCTGAAGCGGATCTCCGTCTTCACCTTGCCGGGATAGGGTTCGATATGGATGTCGGAGGCGCCCTGGTTGTAGGCGTCGATGATCACCTTGTTCACCAGCTTCACCAGTTCGTTGTCCGCCGCCGCGGAAGCTTCGTCCGCCGCCGCCGCGTCCAGCGGCCCCTCGTTCTCGTCTTCCATCACGGACAACATGTCGCCGATGTCACCGCTGTCCATCGACTCGGCGCCGTAGAACTGGTTGATCGTCTCCTTGAACTCCTTCTGCGTGGTGACGCGATAGACGATCTTCGACTTCGGAAACACATTCGAGGCGATGCGCGAACTGCGGATGCGCTCCGGGTCGAGGCACAGCACGATCAGCCCTTCCTTGGTATCGTCGATCGGCAGCCACTGGTTCTGCTCGATGTACTCGCGCTTGAGGTTCTTCAGCAGTTCCATCGGCTTGACCCGGTCCTGCTTGTAGGCTTCGTGGGGCACGCCGAAGAACTTGGACAGCGCTGCGCCGATCGCCGGGATCTTGACCTGGAACTCCTCGGTCAGGACCGCTTCGATGTCCACCGCCTTCTTGCGCGCCTGGCGCGAGGCGAGTTCGAACTCGCCCGCCGACAACACCGCCTCCGAGATCAGGTAGTCGTACTTCGTCTTCACCATCTGCGGCTTCTGCCGCTGGCGGAAGGCGATGGCGAGGGTCTGCGACAGCTCCGCTACGCCCTCCTCGGTCAGGGGGCCGAAGGACACGCCGGATTTGTTGTTGATGATCTGAATGACGCCGATCAGCTCCTGGTTCTGCGCGTCCATGATCGGCGCCACCAGCATCTGCTTGGTGCGGTAGCCGGTGCGCTTGTCCACCTCCTGCAGGAAGCGCAGGTTGGGGTTGATCGACTTCAGCTCCGCCTCCTCGTACACGTCCTTGATGTTGACCGTCTTCTTGGCCAGCGCGACATAGCCGGCGATCGAATGCTCGGCAATCGGCAGCTTGAGGTCCTTGAACGAATTGAGGCCGGTCTTCACTTTCGAGACGATCGACGCCTTGTCCTCGCCGATCGAATAGATGGTGAGCCGGTCGGCGTTGAACAGCACGCAGACGTCGGCGCTCACCTCGAGCATGATCTCGTCGATGTTGCTGGTGGCGTGGATCTTGTTGGTGACCAGCTGCAACTGCTTCTGGAACGCAAGGCGGACGTTGACGTCCGCCTGCGGCGCGGCGTGGTGGCTCAGTACGGCGCTCATTGCTGACCCCTTGGTTCGGTCTTGCGGGCTATGCTATCCCCCGGACTGCAAACATACAACCGCCACTGCCCTGATTCTTAGGCGGTTTTTCACGACCTGGCGGCTTCAGCCCCGGTCAAAATTCGAAAACCTGGTTGTTCTGCAACATGCGCGGCTGCAGCCGCCCCGAGGACTCCTCGATCTCCTGCATGGTGAGCTCGGTCTCGCCGGGCTTGAGGTGCGTGACATAGATCTCGGCATCGCGTTCGAACTTGACCAGTTCCTCGGCCAGCATCGACGGGCACAGGTGCTTGGACAACTCGGCCAGGTGGCGCTCCTTGTTGGCGAACGCGGTCTCGATGATCAGGTAGCGCAGATTGTCGACGCGGTTGACGATCGCCCACAGCGCGTCGTTCGGCCCCGTGTCGCCGGTGAACACCAGGCTGCCGCGGCCGCTGTCCAGCAGGTAGCCGACCGCCGGCACCGTGTGGATGGCCGGCAGCGGCGTGAAGGCGCGGCCCGCGAGGGAGACGGTGCGCCCGAGCTCGATCTCCTCGTAGCGCATGAACGGCGATTGCGGCGTGGGGATCTGGGAAAAATCCGGCCAGATCTCCCAATTGAAGATGTGGTTCTTCAGGATGGCGATGGTCTCACGCGTCGCGTGCACCGTGATCGGCTTGGCGCGCATGCCGCCAACGGTATCGGCGATGAAGGCGATCGAGGTGACGTGGTCGAGGTGCGAATGCGTGACGAAGATGTGGTCCACCAGCGACAGCTCGGCGAGCGACAGGTCGCCCACGCCGGTGCCGGCGTCGAGCAGCACGTCGCCGTCCACCAGGAACGAGGTGGTGCGCAGATGGCGGCCGCCGATGCCCCCCGAGCAGCCAAGCACCCGCAGCCTCATCGCGACCCCCTATTTCTCGTCAAACGCAGTGACGCCTTCCCAGCCCGCCGCGGGCGGCGCGCGCCGGAAGTGCGTGACGCGGTCGGCGTACAGCGCGTACAGCTCGCACTCCGGGTTCATGCGCTGCAGGTTGAGCAGGCCCACCTCCACCTGATCCCATTGCTGCGCGCGGTAGGCGCGCAACGTCTGGTGCCAGAGCTTCAGTTCGTCCAGCAGCTTGCGCTCCACCTCCGAGTCCAGGCCGAGCGGCTCAAAAACACTGACCGCTTCGTCCTTGCCCTTCACCTTGATGCGGTCGATCTCCTTGAACACCACGTCTTTGACTGCGTTCTTGGTGGACTCACCGACCAGTATCCCGACACCATAGTACTTGGTGCGTGCCTCCAGCCGCGACGCGACGTTGACCGCATCACCCATCGCGGTGTACGCGCGGCGCACCTGAGAGCCCATGTCACCGACGCGCACGCTGCCGGAATTGATGCCGACACCGATCTTGATCGTCGGCCAGCCGCGCGCCGCGAACTTCCCGTTCAGCACCCTGCACTCCTTTTGCATGTCGAGCGCGGCCAGCAGCCCGTTCCTTGCGTGCTGCGGGTCCTCCACCGGGGCGCCCCAAAACGCCATGATCGCATCGCCGATGTACTTGTCCAGCGTGCCCCGGTGCCTGCTGCGGATGATACCGCTCATGTCGGTGAGGTATTGGTTGATGTACTCGCGCAGTTCCTCGGGCTTGAGCGCCTCGGAGATGCTGGTGAAGCCGCGCACGTCGGAGAACAGGATTGTCAGCTCGGCGGCGCGCGGCTCCATG
>CAZVZV010000225.1:0-1538 GCA_964631735.1 uncultured Enterobacteriaceae bacterium | reverse complement strand
CCTGAGGGGGGTCAAAATTGGACGCCGATTACCCCGCCATGGGGGTCAATTTTGCACGCAGAAACACATCTTTTGTGGATCCTCACAGACCCACCTTGGCACAGCGATGCCATCGGGAGGCGGTCACATCATCTGAGCCCGGGGCCTTGGCACGCAGAGCGCAGGGCGTGTCCTAGTGTTCTGAGTCAGACGGTTGCTACCGATTTCCCCTGATTTCATCGAGGGCATCAAGAGCGCGGCGTTCGCGGGCGATGATGTCATTGGCGGTCTTGCTCCAGACAAAGGGCTTCGGCTTTGCATTGTGCAGCAGAAGGTAGTCGTAGATAGCGCCTTCGAGATCGTCGACGCTGGAGTAGCTGCCCCGTCGGATGCGCTTTGCGGTGATTTCGGCAAAGAAGCGCTCGACCAGGTTCAGCCAAGACGCGCTGGTGGGCGTGAAATGCAGGTTGAAGCGCGGATGTTTTTCCAGCCAGGCCTGCACCTCGGGCGTCTTGTGGGTGGCGTAGTTGTCGAGCACGATGTGGATGTCGCGGGGTTTCTTCACCGCCCGGTCGATCCGGCGGAGGAAGTTCAGGAACTCCTTTGCGCGGTGGCGCGGCATGCAGTCGCCGATGACCAGACCCGACTTGACGTCCAGCGCGGCGAAGAGGGTGGTGGTGCCATGGCGCTTGTAGTCGTGGGTCATGGTCGCCGCGCGCCCCTTCTTCAGCGGCAGCCCGGGCTGGGTCCGGTCGAGCGCCTGGATCTGGGATTTCTCGTCGACGCACAGCACGACCGCACGGTCCGGCGGGTCGAGGTAGAGGCCGACGATCTCAGTGACCTTCTCCTCGAACATCGGGTCGTTCGAGACCTTGAACCCCTTCACGACATGCGGCTTCAGCCCTGCATCCGCCCATATGCGCCCCACGCTCGAGGGCGATATGCCCACCGCCTCGGCCATCGTCGCGCGGCTCCAGTGCGTGGCATTGGGCGGCGTTTCCTGCACGGTCCTCGCGATCACCTTCAGCCGAACCTCCGTGGGCAGAGGCGGCACCCGCGAGGGCCGCGTCTTATCCCGCTTGAGCCCCAGCACGCCTTCGTCAAGATACCGCTCCTGCCAGCGCCAGACCGTCGGCTTCGACATGCCCGTCCGCCGCATGATCTCGACGGTGCCCTGACCGTCCGCCGTCGCCAGCACGATCTCGGCCCGCCAGGCAAGCTTGCGCGGCGTGTTGCGGTTGCTCAGCAAAGCTTGAAGCTCAGCGCGGAAGGCGGGGCCAAGGTATAGGCAGATATCGGAGCGTCTCATCCGTGGACCATGCCACAGTGCGGCGCCGTCGGGAATCCTATGTCAGGTGCAGAACACTAGCACACAACATGGCACAAAGCGCACCATTCATCCTGTCGTGAACTCCACTGGAATGGCTCATCCGACTCTGAGTGTCATCGGTGTGATGCATTGTCATCACGGGTGTCCCGGCCACTTCTGCCATGCCGGGATGCGGAATGTTCAGCATGACAAACAACGCCAACACGAGGCCGAGGCGAAGCAACAGGTG
>CAZVZV010000224.1:0-1040 GCA_964631735.1 uncultured Enterobacteriaceae bacterium | reverse complement strand
CAGCGGGTCGATGATGTCGACAACGAGGCCGGCGTAGCCGTTGCGCACGCCGAAGACTTCCCATTTTCTGGCGAGCGCAGCGCGCGTCACAGCGCGCAAGGCGGCATTCATGCCGGGCGCGTCGCCACCGCTGGTGAGGACGGCTAGGCGCTTCACTTGCCCTTGTCCAGCGCGCCGGAGTCCTCGACGCGCGAAACCTTGGTCCTCGCCTCGCGCGCCAGCAAGGTAAAGCGGCGGGCTTCATCCAGCCACCGCAACTTGGCACTGGCGGGCAACGCGCTGTAATACAGCAGTTGCTCGTCGGTCAGTTCGTAGGAATAGTCGTAGTTCGCCATGGATGCTAGTCGTCCCGGTCCCGGCTGCGCAGCATCTCCAGTCGGTGCAGAGCCTGAATGTCCGACTGGTCGATCGGGCGCCCGGTTCCGGATTTCAGAGCAACCAGGTCTTCGATTGCCGCGACGCTGATTTCTACGTCTTCCACGTCGAGCTTGGTTCGCCGTGCATAGGCTACCTCGAACGACACCACTGGTCTCACCAAGATGTCGATCGACGGCGCGTCAAGCTGCGGCGCCCGCAACTGGAATGCAAGCATATGCTTGTCGCGAACCCAGCTTGCAAGCGTCGCTGCGTCACAGAACTGTTCGAGCGTGACCGGAAGATTCGGCTTAAGTTGCAGGCGTCGTGCGACCTCCATGAACCGCGGCAGATTCTCAGCGTCCTGGGCGATCATCAGATCGACGTCCATGGTCATGCGCTCTGCGCCATGCAGGTTCACCGCCACGCCGCCGACCACGAGGTAGCGAACTTTCTCGTCCTGCAACGCGCGGAACAACTCGAGATAGAACATGAACTAGGGCTTGCGCCCCTCCTCCAGTCGCACAACCTCGGCCGCAGGCTGGTCCTCGATTTCGGCGGATTCGATGCGCTGGAACTGCTGCGCGATCTTGCCGCCGGTGATCTGGATCCTTTCCGCGTCTTCGTGCGCCTGGCGGATGTGATCGGCGAGCTTCTTCAAACGGTCGTCGAACCTGCCGAACTCG
>CAZVZV010000223.1:0-1099 GCA_964631735.1 uncultured Enterobacteriaceae bacterium | reverse complement strand
GGACATGGCGACGATGGTGGGCATCTTGGCGATGAGGCGGAACGCGGAGATGCTGCGGTGCTCGGGGTTGTTGATGTCGAGCGCGTCGTGGTAGAACGCCGACAGCGCGCCGACCACGCCCACCATCACCGCCATCGGATGCGCGTCGCGCCGGAATCCCTGGTACAGGCGCGCCAGCTGCTCATGCACCATCGTGTGATGGGTGACGATGCTGACGAAATTGTCCCTCTGCTTCTCGTTCGGCAGCTCCCCGTACAACAACAGGTAGCAGACCTCGAGGAAGTTGCACTGCTGTGCCAGCTGCTCGATCGGGTAGCCACGGTAGAGCAGCACGCCGGCGTCGCCGTCGATGTAAGTGATGCTCGAATTGCAGCTGGCGGTCGAGAGGAACCCGGGGTCGTAGGTGAACACGCCCGACTTGCCGTAGAGCGAGCGGATGTCGATCACGTCCGGCCCGATGCTGCCGGAGAGCACCGGGAACTCGAGCTTGCGGCCGTCGTGCAGGGTAAGCGTCGCTTTCTTGTCCATGCCTTCCTTCCTTAGCCGGCGCGCAAGCGCGCCACGATGCCGCTGAACTTCCCATCGTAGCGATCGCTGCGACCGCTGACGATGTCCCACAAATCGTTGTCCTGCAGGTCCAGCAGCCCGGACAGTTCCGCGTCCTCCGGGTTGCTGCGCAGGTAGCGTTCCAGCACCAGGTCCAGCTCGAGCAGGCCGCGCCTGCATTTCCACATCAGCCGGTCGCGTCGGATCCGCTCCATCGGTGTGCGGCGCCGCCCGCGCTGCACTCAGACGGTGCGCCGGACCATCAATTCCTTGATCTTGCCGATCGCCTGCGTAGGGTTGAGTCCCTTCGGACAGACGTCCACGCAGTTCATGATGGTGTGGCAGCGGAACAGGCGGTACGGGTCCTCGAGGTCGTCCAGGCGCTCGGCGGTCGTCTGGTCGCGCGAGTCGGCGATGAAGCGGTAGGCCTGCAGCAGGCCCGCCGGGCCGACGAACTTGTCCGGGTTCCACCAGAACGACGGGCAGGCAGTAGTGCAGCAGGCGCAAAGGATGCACTCGTAGAGGCCGTTCAGTTCCTCGCGCTCCACCGGCG
>CAZVZV010000222.1:0-29300 GCA_964631735.1 uncultured Enterobacteriaceae bacterium | reverse complement strand
CGAGGCGGATTGCCGTATCTGCCGTGATGCCGCGCTTACCAAGGACGATCTCGTTGATGCGGCGAGGCGGTACACCGATCTCGCGCGCGACCGCGTTCTGGCTGAGTCCCATCGGCGAGAGGAATTCCTCGAGCAGTACTTCGCCAGGATGAATGTTGGGCAATCGCTTCATGTCGGCACTCAGTGGTAGTCCACTATTTCGACGTCGGTCGCTTGCCCGGCGGCGAACCGAAAGCAGATCCGCCACTGGTCGTTGATTCGGATACTGAATTGCCCGGCTCGACCGCCTTTGAGGGCTTCCAGCCGGTTTGCGGGAGGAACTCTCAAATCCATCAAAGTCCGGGCCGCATTCAGCATACGCAGCTTTCTTCGTGCAATCCCCTGAATCTCCTGCGGCAGCCGCCTGGAAAACTCACCTTGCCAGATTCGCTCCGCTTCCTTGTCCTTGAAGCCGGCGATCACGGCGCAACTATAACGCAGTCCGTTATATAACGCAAGCCGTTACGGCACAGCGAAGCGCTTGACGCGCTCCCAGTCCACCAACTGAGACAGGTCCGCTGCCTCGGGCAATTCGATCCCGCCATCCCGAATCTCCGGCACCAGCGTGCTCACCTGCTCGGTCATGGTGAGGAAAAAAGTCTGCTCCGCCGCCATCGAACCCGGCTGCTGCAGGTTGATTAGCGTGCCGAGCGCGCTCTCGGCATAGATGCCCACCGCGGTCTTCGCTTTGCGCAGCGCGGCCATCGCCGCGATGGCGCGAGTCTCGGTCAGCCCAACGCGCCCGGGCTTTGTGGATAAGGCTTTTGCCCCGCGCTCGAGGTAGAGCGCCGCGTCTTCCTTCGACGCACAACTGCGGTCCACGAGAATCGGGATGGGGCTTCCCTTCTGCAGTTCCTCGAACTGGGCATCCGGCTGCAGGGGACAAGGATCCTCCGCCACCGTCACGCCCACCGCGGCGAGCTTGCGCACGTACTCCGGCGCATCGACTCGCGCGTAGTGGCTGTTGGCATCCACATACAACTCGACCTTCGGCCCGACCGCGGCGCGGATTTCCTTCAGCGCCTGCAGGTCAGTGTCCACGCCCTGCCCGCCTTTCACCTTCAGCACGCGAATACCGTACTTCGCGCATACCTCGGCGGACTCCGCCGCCATCAGCGAGGGCCTTTGCCGCGTGACGGTCCACGCCACCTCGCGCGAGCTGCCCGCATCCCACAGTTTCCACAGCGGCTCGCGCGCCTGCGCCGCGCGCAGCGTCCAGCAGGCGCTTTCGATCATGCCCTTGGCGAGGCGGTTCTCCGGAATGCCGGCAAACGCCCCGGCCACGGCCTGCTCGTCGCCGAGGTCCACCTCGCGCAGGCGCGGGACGAGAAAATCCTCCAGCACCGCGGCGAGCGACTTCGGCGACACGCCGCTCCAGGTGTCCTTGAGCGTTCCCTCTGCGATGCCCGAGCAGCCATCCGCTTCCAGCTTCAGCAGCGCGAACAACCCGGAGTCCTCGCGCGCATTGGCCCACACCACCTCGCGCGCGTACCGCAGGCGGTAGAAGTGCAGCGACCAGCGCTCGAGTTTCATCTGAGCTGGTAGCGCAGCGGCTCGCCGCGCGCCAGGTGATCGAGGTTTTCCGCGATTTCGGTCCAGCGCCGCTCGACCATGCCAGTGGTCCACGCCGAGGTGTGCGGCGTCATCCAGACGTTGTCGAGTTCGAAAAACGGGTGCCTCGAGGGCGCGACGCCGAGGTCGTCATGGCGCGGGTAGGCGTACCACACATCCAGCGTCGCGCCGCGGATGCGCTTTTCCTTCAGCGCGGCGGAAGGAGCCGTTCCACACGAGTGAGATCAGCACGTCGGCCTCCACCAGCGCGCGCGCCAGGTCCTCCCGCGCATCGCTCTCGAGGAAGCGCGAAGCTGTCCAGGGCGTCTTCACCTTGGCGAGCAGCGTGTCGGCGAGATGGTGGATCAGCGAGCCGTAGAACACCACTTTCATGCGTGCTATCGTGCCTGCGGGGAGAAAAACGAGCAATGGCGTTTCAGGTGGAGGTCGCCGCGCCCGGCGCGGACCGGCTCGGCGAGTGCCCGCTGTGGGACGAGCGCGAGAAGATGCTGTGGTGGGTGGACAGCCGCTGGCCGGCGGTAAAGCGCCTCGATCCCGCCGGCGGCGCGGTGATGATGCTGGTGCTGCCCGAAGTGGTGGGCAGCATCGCGTTTCGCGAGCAGGGCGGCCTGATCGCCGCGACGAAATCGGGTATCCACTTCCTCGATGCGTCCAGCGGCACTCTCGCGCCGGCGGCGAACCCGGAAGCACATCTGCCGGACAACCGCTTCAACGACGGGCGCTGCGACCGCGCCGGGCGCTTCTGGGCCGGCACCATGTGCGACGTGCGACGCGATCCTGCAGGATCGCTCTACCGCTTCGAGGCGGACTTCGGCTGCACCAAGCTGAGGAATGCGATCATCATCCCCAACAGCCTCGCCTTCAGCCCCGACGGGCGCAGCATGTATTTCGCCGATACCAACAGGAACACCATCTGGGCGTACGACTACGACCTCGCCAACGGCGCGGCAACCAACGAGCGCGTGTTCGCCGATACCGGCACGGGGCGGCCCGACGGCTCCTGCGTCGACGCCAGTGGCTGTCTGTGGAACGCGGAATACGGTGCATGGCGCCTGGTGCGCTATACGCCGCAGGGAAAGCTCGACCGCGTCATCGAGCTGCCCGTGGCCAATCCCACCTGCTGTTGTTTTGGCGGCGAGGACCTCGGCACGCTCTACGTCACTACAGCGACGCAGCGTTTGACGCCCGAGGATCTCGCGAAGCAGCCGCTTGCCGGGAGCCTGCTCGCGCTGCGGCCCGGCGTGCAGGGCCTCGCCGAAGCGCGCTTCGCGGGGTGAGAAAACAGGGTCAGACCCCTTTTTCTAAAAAAGGGGTCTGACCCTATTTTTTGATTTCGATTTCCTTGAGGTACTTCCTCACTCCAGGGTGGATCAGCGCCACGCTTGGCGCAGCCGCGGCGGTGTTGGCCATCGTCGTCTCGCGCGCCTGCGCGAGGCGCGCGGCGAGCGGCGCCTCGGCCCAGTGGATCGCGCGGGCGAGCCGGTAGGCGATCTCCTCCGGCAAATCCGGTTTCGCCAGCACGAAACTCCAAGCGCCCACGGTATTCAGCGGCGCGTCCTGCCCGGGAAAACTCCCCGCGGGCATGGTGAGCGCCTTGAGCACGCTGTTCTTCGCCAGGATCTGCTGGATCTCGCCCGCGTCGGGCGCCACGAACCGCCCGCCCGCCTTCGCCAGCGCGGTGAATCCCGGCCAACCGATGCCCGCGCCCCACAACGCGTCGGCTCGACCATCCAGCACCATCGCCGGGCCGTCGGCGGCCTTCTCGAGGAAGATCGGCTTCACTTCCACACCGAGCGCATCCAGCACGCTGCGCCCCATCACCGTGAGGCCCGAGCCCTGCGCGCCGAGCACCACTGACCGGCCCTTGAGGTCCGCGATCGCGCGCACCGGGCTGTCGCCGCGCACCGCGAACATGCCGGGCGAGGAATACATCGCCGCCACGATGCGCAGTTTCGTGCCCGGCTTGGCGAGCGCCGCGGTCGCGATCTCGCCGGCGACCAGGCCCAGGTCGATCATGTTGGACTCGAGCAGCGGCACGTTTTCCGCGCTGCCCTTGGTGTTCCTGGTCTGGATGGAGAGCTTCGGATCTTGTGCGTTCACCATGTCCGCGAACGCGTCACCGTAGACGGGAAACCCGCCGCCGGGGGTCGCGGTGCCGAGGATGAGAGTCACTAGCAGTGAATTCATCGGGAAAAGGGGTCTGACCCCATTTTCATCCGAGCGTCGGCATGTGGAGGCCGGGCGCAGGGGTGTCCTGGTGTGGCCAGCGCGTGGTGACGACCTTGGTGCGCGTGTAGAACTTGACGCCTTCCATGCCGTGCACGTGCAGGTCGCCGAAGAGGGAATTCTTCCAGCCGCCGAAGGAATAGAACGCCACCGGCACCGGGATCGGCACATTGATGCCCACCATGCCGACCTGGATCTCGTTCTCGAAGCGCCGCGCCGCGCCGCCCGACTCGGTGAAGATCGCGGTGCCGTTGGCATAGGGATTCTTGTTGATGAGCGCGATCGCCTCCTCCAGCGTCTTGACGCGCACGACCACCAGCACCGGCCCGAAGATCTCGTCACGGTAGATGCTCATCTCCGGCTTGACGTGGTCGAAGAGCGAAGTGCCGAGGAAGAAACCTTCCCTCACCGGTGGATTGCTTCCATCCAGCACCGCCAGCGCGCCCTCGGCCTTTCCCCGCTCGATGTACGACGCCACCTTGTCGCGATGCTGCGCCGTGACGAGCGGCCCCATCTCCACGCCGTCCTGGTCGCCCGGCCCGATCCTGATCGCCCTGGCCTTCTTCTCCAGCAGCTTCACCAGCGGATCGGCGGCCGCGCCCACCGCCACCACCGCGGAGATCGCCATGCAGCGCTCGCCCGCGGAGCCGTAGGCCGCGCCGATCAGCGCATCCGCCGCGAACTCGAGGTCCGCGTCGGGCAGCACCACTGCGTGGTTCTTCGCGCCGCCGAGCGCCTGCACGCGTTTGCCGTTCTTCGCGCAGGTCTCGTATATATATTTGGCGATTGGCGTCGAGCCGACGAAGCTCACCGCCGAAATACCCGGGTGCGCGAGGATCGCGTCCACCGCCGCCTTGTCGCCATGCACCACGTTGAACACCCCGTCGGGCAGTCCCGCCTCCCTGAACAGCTCGGCCATGCGGATCGAGGCTGAAGGCACTTTCTCCGAGGGCTTGAGGATGAAAGTGTTGCCGCAGGCGATCGCCATCGGGAACATCCACAGCGGCACCATGGCCGGGAAATTGAACGGCGTGATGCCGGCGCACACGCCCACCGGCTGGCGCACCGTGTGCGTGTCCACCGCGGTGCCGACGTTCTCCGAATACTCGCCCTTGAGCAGCTGCGGGATGCCGCAGGCGAACTCCACCACCTCGATGCCGCGCTGCACCGATCCCATCGCGTCGGGCAGCGTCTTGCCATGCTCTTCGGTGATCAGTCGCGCGATGTCCTTCTGGTTCGCCTGCAGCATTTGCAGGAACTTCTGCATCACGCGCGCCCGGCGCAGGATCGAGGCGTCGCGCCATTCCGGATAGGCGGCGCTCGCCGCTTTCACCGCGCTATCGATCGCGGCAGCGTCGCAATAGGGCACGCGCCTGGTGACCTGGCCCGTGGCGGGGTTGTAGACCTCGCCCATCCTGCCGGCGGGCACCACGGGTTTTCCCCTGATCCAGCAGGGGACGGTGTCGAGTTTCAGCTCAGCGGGCTTGTTCATGTTGCGGAACTCCGTGCAGGGACTGCAATAATGTAAGCCAAATGCGGGTCGTCGTCGCCATCAAGGACTTCCTCGCGCTCGAATCGGCGGGCGGCATCCTGCTTGCCGGCGCGGCGGCGCTGGCGATGCTCCTCGCCAACTCGCCCCTCGAGGGCGTCTACGTCCGCTTCCTCGATACGCCGGTCGAGGTGCGCTTCGGCGCGTTCGAGATCGCGAAGCCGTTCCTGTTGTGGATCAACGACGGCCTGATGGCGGTGTTCTTCTTCCTCATCGGGCTGGAACTGAAGCGCGAGGCGCTCGAGGGCGAGCTCTCCAGCCCTGCCCAGGTGGTGCTGCCGGCGCTCGCGGCGGCGGGCGGCATGGCGCTGCCCGCCGCGATCTACCTGTGGTTCAACTGGGGCGATCCGCTCACCGCGCAGGGCTGGGCGATTCCGACGGCCACCGACATCGCCTTCGCGCTCGGCGTCCTTTCGCTCCTCGGCAACCGCGTTCCCGCCGGGCTCAAGGTGTTCCTGCTGACCCTCGCCATCCTGGACGACGTCGGCGCGATCGTGATCATCGCGCTGTTCTACACCGACAACCTCGCCGCGGGATCGCTCGGCATCGCCGGCGTTGCGCTCGCCGCCCTGCTCGCGCTCAACCGCGGCAAGGTGCAAGGCGCGGCGCCGTACATCCTCGTCGGCCTCGTGCTGTGGGCGTCGGTGCTCAAGTCGGGCGTGCACGCGACGCTCGCGGGCGTGGTGCTCGCCTTCTTCATCCCGCGCAAGGCGGCGAGGACGCTCGAGCACGACCTGCATCGGCCGGTGGCCTACGCGATCCTGCCGCTGTTTGCCTTCGCCAACGCGGGCGTCGCGCTGGAAGGCGTTTCGCTCGACTCGTTCCTCTTGCCGCTGCCGCTTGGCATCGCCGCAGGGCTCATCGCCGGCAAGACGCTCGGCGTGTTCGGCGTGGCGTTCCTCGCCATCCGGCTCGGCCTTGCGCAGATGCCCGCCGGCGCGAATTGGAGTTCGCTCTTCGGCCTCGCGCTGCTCTGCGGCATCGGCTTCACCATGAGCCTGTTCATCGCCGGCCTCGCCTTCGAGGGCCTCGGCCCCGAGTACGCGAAGCTCACGCGGCTGGGCATCCTCGCGGGCTCACTCATTTGCGCACTCGGCGGCTACGTGCTGCTGCGCGCGTCGCTGCCGCCCAGCCCCAGGTAGGCCGCGACGCGCGGATCGCGCTCGGCCGCCTCGACATCCTGGTGAACTGCGTCGGCATCCAGCGCGAACAGGCGCTGGAGGACGTGACCGAGGAAACCTTCGACCTCGTCTACCGCACCAACCTCAAGGCGGCGATGTTCCTCGCGCAGGCCTGCGCCCGCCGGCAGAAGCGCGGCGGCCGGCAGGTGCACCTGCTCTCGGTGCGCGCGCAGCTCGGACTGCGCGGGCGCGGCTACTCCGCGTATTGCTCCACCAAGGGCGGCCTGGTGATGCTCATCAGGCAGCACGCGTCGGAGCTGGGCAAGCGAGGCATCTGCGTGAACGGCGTGGCGCCCACCGTAGTGCGCACCGAGATGGGCGCGCACTGGCTGAAGGACCCGAAGACGCGCGCCTGGCTGAAGGAGCGCATTCCTCTGGGGCGCGTCGCCGAACCCGCCGACTGCGTCGGCGCGACGCTGTTTTTCTGCGCGCCGGCGGCGGCTTACGTCACCGGGCAAATCCTCTACCTGGACGGCGGCATCACCGCCTCGCAGTAGCCGCCGCGGCGGCTACAATCCGGTGGCGCTACCACCACCGGAGAAATGCCATGGAAGAAAACCTGCGCCTCGTCGACAAGCTCGCCACCACTGCCATCGACTTCGGCGCGCAGTACGGCCCGCGGCTGCTGGTCGCACTGCTGATCCTCGCCGCCGGCTTTCTTGCGGCACGCTGGGTGGGGCGCGGAACGCTGCGCGCGCTCGCGCGCTTCCAGCTCGAGCCGCCCGTGCTGAGCCTGATCGAGCGCGTCGCGCGCATCCTCGTGATCGGCCTGTTCGCGATCATGGCGCTGCAGAACCTCGGCGTGCAACTGCTGCCGCTGGTCGCCGGCCTGGGCGTGGCGGGCGCCGGCGTCGCACTCGCCATGCAGGGCGTGCTGTCCAACATGGTCGCCGGTCTCACCATCATCTTCACCAAGCCCTATCGCGTCGGCGACTACATTTCCATCCAGAGCGTGGACGGGCAGGTGCTGGAGATAAGCCTGTTCAGCACCGTGCTGGGCCACGCGGACCTGTCGCGCGTGGTGGTCCCGAACCGCAAGATCGTGGGCGAGATCCTGCACAACTACGGCCGCATCCGGCAGCTGGGCATCGAGGCGAGCGTGTCCTACGGCGCGGACATCGACGCTGCGCTGCGCGCGGTCGAGGAAGTGCTGCAGGCCAACCGCCGCGTGCTGCGCGATCCCGCGCCGGTGATCGGCGTGGGGCGGCTCGCCGACGGGCGCGTGGCGATCTACGTGAAGCCCTGGGTCGGCCTGGCCGACTTCGGGCCGGCGGGCCTGGAGGTCAACCAGGCGATCCTGGCGGCTTTCCGCAGCCGCGGCATCGCGCTCCCCGTACCGCAGCGCGAAGTGCGCATGCTGGCGGCCTAGGACGCCAGGCCCGGGTTGCCGTCCATGCCGATGAGCCGCGGCTGGTTCGGCGCCACCGCTTTCACCACCTTGCGGTCCTTCAGGTAACGCTCCACCAGGTCCCAGGCCGGCTCGCCGCCGGCGCCTTCGGCCACCGGCGCCCAGCCCGCCACCTTGTATTTCTTCTCCGCTGCGACCAGCCTGCCGCCGAGGCGCATGTCGGAAATGCGGCTGCCCATCGCTGCACGCGGGTCGCAAGCGTAGGTCATGCCCCCGACGCGCACCATGTCGCCGCCCTGCTGCATATAGGGATCGGGATTGAAAAGGTTGTCGGCCACGTCCTCGAGGATGGTCTTGATCTGCTCGCCGCTGAGCTCGTTGAGCGTGGTGGCGGGATAGGTGATCGCCGTCTGGTCCATCAGTTGCTCGCGCCGGATCGTCTCCCCGGGGAGCAGCGTGTTGCCCCAGCGGAAACCCGGCGAAAACGCGATCTCGGCACCCTTCACCGCCATCAGCGCGTCGAGGATCAACTGGTCGAACGACCCGTTGAAGCTGCCGCGCCGGTAGAGCAGCCCTTCGGTCACCGCGAGCGGCTCCTCCAGCTTCGCCTTGAACGGCGCGCGCACGCGCTCGATCAGCGCCGCCATCTCGCGGTCGGCCGGCAGCAGATTGGCGAACACTGGCAGCAGGCGGTATCGGAAGCCCGCGACGCGAGCGCCCTTCACCTCCAGGTCGAGCACGCCGAGGAACTTGCCGTTCGAACCGGCATTCGTCACCAGGGTCTGCCCGCCCGCGTTTTTCACCACCAGCGGCACCGGCATGCCGTCGTGCGTGTGGCCACCGAGGATGGCGTCGATGCCGCGCACGCGGCCCGCGAGCTTGAGGTCCACGTCCATGCCGTTGTGCGACAGCAGCAGCACCGCCTGCGCGCCCTTGGCGCGCACCTCATGCACCACCTTCTGCAGTTCCTCTTCCTGGATGCCGAAGGTCCACTCGGCTACGAAGTACCGCGGGTTGGCGATCGGTACGTAGGGAAAGGCCTGGCCGATGATTGCCACCGGAATGCCGTTCATTTCGCGCAGCACATAGGGCTTGAACACCGGGTCGCCGAAGTCGGCGGTCTTCACGTTCTGCGCGAGGAATTCGGTGCGGCCGAGCTCCCTCGCCACCGCGTCCTGCACCCGCTGCGCGCCGTAAGTGAACTCCCAGTGCGCGGTCATCAGGTCCACGCCGAGCAGCCTGCAGGCCTCGATCATGTCGCGCCCCTGCGTCCACAGCGACGTGGCCGAGCCCTGCCAGGTATCGCCGCCGTCGAGCAACAGCGCGTAGGGGCGCTCGGACTTCATGCGCTTGACCAGCGTCGCCAAGTGCGCGAAGCCGCCGATCTTGCCGTAGCGCCGGGCCGCGCGCTCGAAGTCGAGGAAGGTGAAGGCGTGCGCCTCGGGTGTGCCTGGCGCGATGCCGGCCTGGCGCAGCAGGTGCTCGCCGACCAGGTGCGGGATGCGCCCCGCCGCCTCACCCACGCCGAGGTTGGCGCTCGGCTCGCGGAAATGCGCCGGCAGCAGCTGCGCGTGGCAGTCGGTGAAATGCAGGAAACTCGCGTTGCCGTAGCGCGGGACGTCGTACAGCGCCGCGGCGGCCTGCGCGCGCGCGGCAGCAAGCGGCGCGCCGCAGGCGGCTGCGGCCGCCAGCGCGCGCAGGAACTCCCGCCGCCTCACGGCCTCACTGGTTCACCGGCGAGGCCGGGTCCATCAGCAGCGCCGTGAGGTGCCGGATCTGCTCCATCGTGAGGATCGCGTTGTGGCCGAAGCGCGGCATGTTGGAGCACGCGGTGAAGGCCTGCGGGTTGTAGATCTTGCCGTAGGCGTATCGCTGCATCGCCTCACTCGCGCCGCGCAGCTTGCCGAAGTGGTGCAGGCTCGGCCCGATGGTGCCGAAGGAAATCTCGGCCTTCGAGAGCTGGTGGCAGGCGTAGCAGTTGGCCCCGGCCGGTTGCTTCGGGTCGTCGGAGAACTGCATGCCCGTTCCCCGCTGCGCGATCCTCTCGCCCTCGCGCCAGTCGCCGAGCAGCTTGCCGTCCGCCGGGTACTTCAGCGTGGCCATGTTCAGCTTCTCCACCTTCGCGGCGACTTCCTTCGAAGGGCCGCCCACGGCGGCGCTGCACAGCTTCTGCGTTTCGTCCTGGTCGAGGCGGTCGAGCTTGGCCTGGCCGTTCTCCTTGAACGAGGATTTCATGATGGCGAGCGCATTCGCCGCGATCTGCTCGTCGGACGGCGCCGAGGCGCAGCCGGCCAGCAGCAGCGCGAGGACCATGCTTGTTTTTTTCATCGCGGTCTCCTAGCGCTTGATGGCAGGGCCGGCGTAGACGCCGTCCTGCGCGTTGTGGGCAAGGTACGCGGTGAGCGCGATCGAGGCTTCCGAGCCGAATTTGAGCTCGGGGAACCGCTGCTGGCGGAAGCAATCGTACAGGCGCCACTGCATGGTGCGCAGCTCACCCTGCGACACGCGGTACGCCGGCCAGGTGGTGTAGCCGCGCTGCGCGTCCTTTCGCTGCGTGATGTTCGGCAGGTCCTGCAGGCGGATGCGCTTGTCGTTCTCGCTGTGGCAGGTGGCGCAGGCGAAATCGTGCGGCCCACCGCGGAAGAAGAAGATCTTCTCGCCGATGCGGATCGTTTCCTGCTCCTTCGGGTGGCCGGTCGGCACGTTCATCTTCACGCCGCGCGACTCCGCGGTGACGAAGGCCGCGAGCGACTCGAAGTCCGAGCGCCGCGTGCCGGCGCCGTAGGGGCGCGCAGTAACTTCCTCGGCCTTGAATCCCTGCAGCGTTACCACGCAATGCGCGAGGCGCGTCTCCAGGTCCATCACCCGGTCGACGTCGGCGAAGTAGCGCGGCATCTCGGCGTAGGCGCCCTGCACCACGCCGGGACCCTTGCCCAGGTTGCATTGCTCGAGCGAGGCGTTCTTCGGCCCGCGCTTTTGCTTCCACAGCGCTTCGCCGCGCGCCTCCCACAGTTCCGCCGGGTTGCCCTGCGCCAGCGCCTCGCGGTATTTGGCGATCTCCTCCAGCGCCGACTGTGCGCCGGCCTCGAGCGCCAGCGATGCGGCCAGCGCCGCGGCCAGCAGGCTAATTGATAGTCGCTTCATCGCTGCGCTTCTCCCCCATGTTGTCTTCCCAGGTGATGGTGACCTTGTCGCCTTTCTGGCCGCCCTTGAAGTTGAACTCGAGGAACGGGTTCTTCGCCACTGCCGGGCCCCACTGCGCCTGCAGCACTGTCTTGCCCTGGTAAGTGGCGCTGACGCTCTGGATGAAATGCGCCGGCACCAGCTTGCCGGAGGCGTCCTTCCTCTGGCCGGTCTCCATCTCGTGGCTCATCAGCACCTTCACGTTCACGCTGCCGTCGCGCGCCACTGCGCGGATGCGCATCGGGTCTGCCATGTGCGTTCTCCTCCTGGACTCAGCCGCCGCAGCCGCCGAGGGTGATCTTGATTTCCTTCTTCGCCACGAAATACTTGCCGCCGGCCTGCACCAGCGCGTAAACATCGGAGCTCTGCCCCATCTTCACGCGCGTGGATACGCTCGCCTCGGTGCCGGCGGGAATGCCGAAACTTGCCGCCAGCGGCTGCGGGTTCTTCTCGATCAGCAGCGTGATGCTCTGCGTGCCGGGCAGCCGGCTCTCGATGGCGATCGGCACCACCGCGCCGTTCTCCGCGATCTCGGGCGCCTTGATCAGGATCGCGTCGGAATTCGCCGGCGCCTGCGCCCCCAGCGCGCGCATCGCCTCGGCGACGGTCTTCTGCTCGAAGGCCTGCTTGTTCCAGTCGGCGGCGCGCGCCGCGCCCGGGCGCAACACCCCGGCTGCCGCGAGCAGCGCAAACAGGCCCACGCTGCTGCCCGCTTTGAGCGCTTCCCTGCGTTTCACGTTCATGCGATCTCCTCTAGTCACTCGTCAGTACCCAACGCACGAGGTCGCGTAGTTCGCCATCCTCGAGCTGTGCATTCGGCGGCATGGGGATGCTGCCCCATGCGCCCTGCCCGCCGTTTCTCACTTTCGTTGCCAAGCGCGCCTCGGCGCCGTCGTCAGACCGGTATTTTGCCGCGATTTCGGCCAGCGATGGACCGATGATGCGCGAATTCGCAGCATGGCAGGCCAGGCAGCCCGAGCGCTCGGCGAGCGAGCGCACGTCCACCACGCGTGCCGCTGCAGGCGTGGCCCCGGTCGGAGTGGCGATGCCGCGGAACGGGCCGACGAGCCGGTGTTGCGCCGCCAGGTCGCCGTGGTCGCCGCGCGCATAGGCCGGGATCTGCGAAATGACCCTGCCTGCCATCGGGCAATCCTTCATGCAGGCCGCGGCCGCGACGTCGGGCTTGCCGCGCACGTCCCACAGGCCGTGCGCGCGCGTCATGCCGTCGCGGTTGGGCAGGCGCCGCTGCACATCGGCCATGTTCGCCTCCGACAGCACGAAACCCTCAGCGACGATCTTGTCCAGGCTCAGGATGTAGGCGGTCACCGCATACACCTCGTCCGCGCTCAGCGTCTTGGGCGCGTTCCAGGGCATCGCGCGGTTGATGTAGTCCCACAGCGTAGAGAGCTGCGACAGTTTCATCAGCGTGCTGCGCTGCTCCCCGGGCCGGGCGAGCGCGGCGGCGCGGCCGCGCTCCAGGTCCGCCGCCTGCACGCCCCCCGCGATCGGCGGGAACACGGCGTTCGATTCACCGAACACGCCGTGGCAGGACGCGCATTTCGCTTCCCACACTGCTTCGCCCTGCTTCACGCTGCCCGAGCCCCTGGGCAGCCCCTTGAAATCCGCACGCACGTCGATGTCCCAGACGGCGATCTCGGACGCGAGCGCCGGCCGGCCGACGCCCGGATAGGCGTCCTTCGCCTGGGATGGCGGCGTGACCAGGAGCAGCAGCGCGAGGCTAATGCACCTGGACATTGCTCACCTCACCGCTCGCCGCCACCTGCCAGGACTGGATGGCGTTGTTGTGGTAGATCGAGCGCGTGCCGCGCACCTCGCGCAGCTGGCGGATCTGCGGCTGCACGTAGCCGGTTTCATCGATCGCCCGGCTTTGCAGGATCGCCGGGCCGCCGTCCCACACCCAGCCCAGGTTGAAGCGCGTCAGCGCCTTGGACAGCACCGGGCCCTCGAGCCGCGCGCTCTTCCAGTTGCGACCGCCGTCGAAGGACAGGTCGACGCGCCTCACCTTGCCGCGGCCCGACCAGGCGAGGCCGCTGACGTTGTAGTAGCCGCGCCCGAGCAACGTTTGCCCCCCGGAGGGCGTGGTGATGACCGACTTGCATTCCTGGATCGAGCTGAACTGCCGGTGCACGCCGTCGGGCATCAGGTCGACGTAGTGCAGCACCTCCTCGCGCGTGTGCCAGGGCGCATCGCCCACCTCTAGCCGCCGCAGCCATTTCACCCAGGACACGCCCTGCACGCCCGGCACCACCAGGCGCAACGGATAGCCGTTCTCCGGCCGCAGCATCTCGCCGTTCATGCCCCACGCGACGATCGAGTCCTCCAGCGCGCGCTCCATGGCGATGGTGCGCGTGAGCGAGGCGCCATCCGCGCCCTCGGCGAGGACGTACTTGCCGCGCTTGAGGTCTGCGCCGCAGTCCTCGAGCAGCGTCGAGAGCCGCACGCCGGTGTACTCGCAACAACCGAGCATGCCGTGCGTGTACTGCACCGAGGGCACGGCGACGTTGGCCCACTCCATGCCGGTGTTGGCGCCGCACTCGATAAAGTGGATGCGCGACACCGAGGGCAGGCGCATCAGGTCGTCCATGGTGTACACCTTGGACTGGCGCACGAGGCCCATCAGCATCAGGCGGTGCTGCGCCGGGTCGATGTCCCACCAGCCCTGGTGGTGGCGCTCGAAATGCAGGCCGTTTGGCGTGATGATGCCGAACTGCCCCTGCAGCGGCGTGAACGAAACCGAGGCCTGGGGCACACGCGTGAGGCCCGGGCTCTGGCGGCGCTGCAGGTTCGACTCGTACTGCGAGGGCAGGCCGTAGCCGCGCGCCGCCACCGGCTGGCCGAGGCCCATGCTGTGCGGCGGCAGCTTGAGGATCGCGGGGTCGCCTTCGGCGCGCGCAGCGCCCGCAGCCGCGACGCCGCCCGCCAGTGCCGCTGCCTGCTGCAGGAAGTGCCGCCGACCTTCGCGCGCGCTTCGGATGCGCCCGACAGGTGTCACGCGGCGCGCTTTTTCGGCGCCGGCGGGATCAGCCTGAGCAGCTGCTTGCGCATCGGCCGGCGCTCATCGATGGTGCTGGCAATGCGGTTGCACACCGAGCGGCACAACTCGACCATGGTCTGGTCGGCGACGCTGTAGTGCACCTGCGTGCCCTGCTTGCGCCGCGCCAGCACGCCATGGCGGTGCATCAGCGCGAGGTGGCGCGAGACATTGGTCTGCGTGGCGCCGGTCTCGGCGACGATTTGGTTCACCGTCTTCTCGCCCTGGCACAGGGCGTGCATGATCTTGAGGCGGGTGGGCTCCGCCAGCACACCGAAGTAGGAAGCCACCGTGCTGAACACCGGGTCGAGCTCGTCCATGCGCCGCTTTATATGAGCGTATGCGCATATTGTCAATCGTGCATCGCAACACGCGGCGCGCACAATGCAGCACGCGACGCGCACAATAGCGCCGATGCCCGAGGTCCTGACGCCCGCGCGCCTCGCCTTCGCCGCAGACGGCACGCCGTTCTCGGCAGCCTACGGCGACCTCTACCACAGCGCGGACGGCGGCGCGGCGCAGGCGCGGCAAGTGTTTCTCGACGGCAACGGCCTGCCGGCGCGCTGGGCCGGGGCGCGCCGCTTCACCATCCTCGAGACCGGCTTCGGCTTCGGCTTGTCGTTCCTCGCCGCGTGGCAGGCCTGGCGCGAGGATCCGCGGCGCTGCGCCAGGCTGCACTACGTATCGGTGGAGAAACATCCGTTCGGCGCCCAGGACCTCGCGGTGCTGCACGCACAGCACGCGGAGTTCGCGCCGCTTGCGGAGGAGTTGCGCAGCGCCTGGCCGATGTTGGTGCCGGGCATGCATCGCCTGGAGTTCGAGCAAGGCCGTGTGGTCCTCACGCTGGCCTTCGGCGACGCGCCGCGAATCCTGCCGCAGCTGCGCCTCGCCGCCGACGCGATATTCCTCGATGGCTTTGCGCCGGCAAAGAACCCGGAAATGTGGTCGCCCGCATTGCTCAAGACGCTGGGCCGCCTCGCCGCTCCCGGCGCCACGGCCGCGACCTGGAGCGTCGCTGCCTGCGTGCGCGAGGGCCTGCGCGCGGCGGGCTTCGCCTCGGAGAAGCGCCGCGGCTACGCGAGGAAGAGCGAGATGCTGGTGGCGAGCTTCGTGCCGCGGCGCACGCTGCGCGCCGCATCACCCGAGCCTGCGCAACGCAGCGCGGTGGTCATCGGCGCCGGCCTCGCCGGAGCCGCCGTGTGCGAGCGCCTCGCGGCGCGCGACTGGGAGGTGACGCTGATCGAGCGCCATCGGGCCCCGGCCATGGAGGCCTCGGGCAATCATGCCGGCGCCTTCCATCCCATCGTCACGCCCGACGATAGCCACACCGCGCGCCTCACGCGCGCGGCGTTCAATTGGCTGCTCGAGCATTGGCGGCAGCTGGATGCCTTCGGCGCCGCACCCGAATGGGATCGCTGCGGAGTGCTGCAGCTCGCGCGCAATGCTGCTGAGGATGCCTCGCAGCGCGCGGCGATCGCCGCCCTCGGCTATCCGCCGGAGTACGCGCAATTCCTTGATGCCGCGCAGGCGAGCAAGCGAGCTGGCGTGAAACTCACTGCCGGGGGCTTGTGGTTCCAGGAAGGGGGCTGGATCCGACCTGCAAGCTTTGCGAATTCGCTTTTCCATCGATCGCGGCCCGCGATGCTGCTCGGTCGCGAAGCCGCGGCGCTGGAGCGGCGCGGCGAACGCTGGCATGTGCTCGATTCCGCGGGCCGCGAAATTTCATCGGCTCCATTCGTGATACTGGCAAATGCAGCTGACGCCATGAAGCTTGCGCCATCGCCGCACATCCGCCTGCGCCGCGTGCGCGGCCAGCTCACCTATCTCCCGCCGCTTGACTCGCTAAAAACTGTTGTCCTCCGAGGCGGCATGGTCCTCCCTGCAATCGACGGAATCTCAGTGACTGGCGCGAGCTTCGACCTCGACGACGAAGATACGCAGATGCGCGCCGACAGCCACGCCGGCAACCTCGAGCGCCTGGAGCATATGCTGCCGGGCGCCGCGCGCGGCCTCGACCCGGCCAGGCTGGACGGCCGCGTCGGTTTCCGCGCGGCGGCGCACGACCGGCTGCCGCTGGTCGGCGCGCTGGATGCGCCGGGGCTCTACGGCGCGTTCGCCTACGGCTCGCGCGGACTGTTGTGGGCGGGGCTGGGCGCGGAACTGCTCTCGAGCCTGATGGAAAGCGAGCCGCTGCCGCTGGAAGCGCCGCTGGCCGACGCGCTGGCGCCGGGGAGATTCGCGGCGCGGGCCGCGAGGAAACGCGGCGCGTAGGCCGCTAGGCGCCGCGCAGGATCGCCGGGCTCGCGTCCTTGACGTCGCGCAGGCCGCACAGGGCCATCGTGATGTCGAGTTCCTTCTGGATGATCTCGAGCGCCTTCGTCACGCCCGCCTCGCCCATCGCGCCCAAACCATAGGCGAAGGCCTTGCCGATCATCGTGCCGCGCGCCCCGAGCGCCAGCGCCCGCAGCACGTCCTGCCCGGAGCGGATGCCGCCGTCGAGCCAGACCTCGGTGCGACCGCCCACCGCCTGCACCACTTCCGGCAGAGCGCGGATCGAAGACACAGTGCCGTCGAGCTGGCGCCCGCCGTGGTTGGACACCACGACCGCGTCGGCGCCGGTCGAGGAGGCAATCTTCGCATCCTCGGCGTCGAGGATGCCTTTCAGGATCAGCTTGCCGCCCCAGAGATTCTTCACCCACTCCACGTCTTTCCACGACAGCGTGGGATCGAACTGGCCGGCTATCCACTGCGACAAGGTGGTCAGGCTCTTCGCGTCGGGAATGCGCCCTTCCAGGTTTCCGAAGGACTTGCGCCTGCCCGAAAGCACGTTCAGCGCCCAGCCGGGTTTGGTCACCACGTCGAGAAAGGTGCCGAGGGTGAGCCTGGGCGGCACAGCGAGGCCGTTTTTCAGGTCTCTGTGGCGCTGGCCCTGGATCTGCAGGTCGAGGGTGAGCACCAACGCGGAGCACTTCGCCGCTTTCGCGCGCTCGATGAGCGAGGCGGCGAAGCCGCGGTCGCGCATCACGTACAGCTGAAACCAGAACGGTTTCGTCACTGCGCCCGCCACGTCCTCGATCGAGCAGATGGACATGGTGGAGAGCGTGAACGGGATGCCGAATTTCGCGGCGGCGCGCGCGCCGAGGATTTCGCCGTCGGCCCAATTGAGCCCGCTGAGCCCCACCGGGGCGATCGCCACCGGCATCGCCGCCTCGTGACCGGCCATCGTCGTGCGCGTCGAACGGCGATCGACGTCGATGCCGACACGCTGGCGGAACTGTAGCGCCTCGAGGTCGGCGCGGTTGGCGCGCAAAGTACGCTCGTCGTAGGAACCGCGGTCGACGTAATCGAAGATTGCTTTCGCCACGCGTTTCTGCGCCATGCGGCGCAGGTCTTCGATGTTGGTCACCACCGGCATGCGCGCAAATGTTACCACGCACGTTTCACATCGTGAGATAGAATCCCGGCAGCATGAGCGCCAAGGTCGACGCCAAGGGCCCGATCCAGGTCATCGACCGGATGATGAAACTGCTCGACGTGCTCGCCGCGCACCCCGAGCCGCTGGGCCTGAAGCAGGTGGCGCAGTACAGCGGGCTGCATCCATCCACCGCGCATCGCATCCTGTCGGCCATGGGCGGCGGGCGGCTGGTGGACCGCATCGAGCCGGGCAGCTACCGGCTCGGCATGCGGCTGCTGGAACTGGGCAATCTGGTGCGCTCGCGCATCAGCGTAAGAGAACTGGCGTTGCCCGTGATGCGCGA
Organism: uncultured Enterobacteriaceae bacterium; assembly: GCA_964631735.1. GTDB lineage: Bacteria > Pseudomonadota > Gammaproteobacteria > Burkholderiales > SG8-39 > JAABQT01. The sequence continues at coordinate 11,392 of CAZVZV010000222.1, read as the reverse complement.
GCTGCACGCACAGACCGGCGAAACGGTGAACCTCTCGGTGCGCCACGACGACGAAATCGTCTACGTCGAGCGCACCTCCTCCGGCCGTTCGGCGATGCGCGTGGTGCACGTGATCGGTGCGCGGGCCGCGCTGCACATCACCGCCGCGGGCAAGCTGTTCCTGCTGGAGGACGGCTTCGCGCGGCTGCGCGAGTACGCCAAGCGCACCGGGCTCGCCGCGCACACCAAGAACACCATCAGCAACGCGCCGCTGCTCGAGCGCGACCTTGAGCGCATCCAGCGCCAGGGCTGGGCCACCGACAACGAGGAAGCCGAGCTCGGCGTGCGCGGCGTGGCGGCGGGCGTGCGCGACGACGCCGGACTGCTGATCGCCGCGCTGTCGCTGTCCACCCCGGCCGACCGCATGAAGCCGCAGTGGGGTCCGCTGATCAAGGAGACCGCCGAACGTGTCTCGCGCTCCGTCGGCCACCGCCAGCGCGAGGCGCGCATCGGTGCGGCGTAAAAATAGGGTCAGACCCCTTTTTTAGGCTGCGACCAGGCCGAACAGCGCGAAGCGATGTTGCACGTCCTGCCACACTTTATCCGTGCGGAAACCGGCTGCGGCGGCGAGCGCAGCGAACTCCTCGACGGAGTATTTGCAGGAATTCTCGGTGTGGATGGTTTCGCCGGGCGCGAATTCGAAGCAGTGCGCGCCCACGTTGACCTTCTGGCGCGCAAGGCTCACCAAGTGCATCTCGATGCGCGACAGTGCGGGGTTGTAGAAGGCGTAGTGGCGGAAGCGCCGCAGGTCGAAGCCGGCCCCCAGTTCGCGGTTGATCCGCCGCAGCAGATTCAGGTTGAACTGTGCCGTGACGCCGCGCGAGTCGTTGTAAGCCGCGTGCAGTGCGTTGGCGTCCTTCTTCAGGTCCACGCCGACCAGCATGGCTCCCGCGCGCCCCACCTGGCCGCGCGTCATCTTGAGGAAAGCCTGCGCCTCTACCGGCGTGAAATTGCCGATGGTGGAGCCTGGGAAATACACGATACGGCGGCGCCCGGCGCGCACGCGATGCACCGGCAGGCGCAAGGGCAACGAGAAATCGCCGGTCACCGCCAGTATGTGCAGCCAGCCAAACTCGCGCGCCAGGCGCCGCGCCGCGCCGGCGAGTGCGTCCGCAGAGATGTCCACCGGCACATACATCGCCGGGCGCAGCGCGCGGATCAGCAAGCGGGTCTTGACACTGGCGCCGCTGCCGTACTCGATCAGTTCACAACCCTTGCCGGCAAAGCGCGCGATGGCGGGAAGATGCCGGCGCGTCAGCGCGAGCTCGGCGCGCGTCGGGTAGTACTCGGGCAGGCGGCAGATGCGCTCGAACAGGCGGCTGCCGGCATCGTCGTAAAAATACTTAGGGGGCAGGGACTTCTGCGGCAGCGACAGCCCGGCGATCACGTCCTCGCGCAAGCCGCCTGCGGAAACGACCGAGCCGAATTGGCGGGTGCGGCCCTGCCGCGTGATCCGGCCTAGCCGCGCGGCTCGCGCGCGGCGCTGGTCTCGAGCCACTTGCGGATGCGCTGCGCGTCGCCGATGCGCGAGTACCTGCCGTAGGAATCGAGCAGCACCACCACCAGGTCGCGCGAACCGACGCGCATGTGCATCACCAGGCAGCGGCCGGCGGCGTTGATGTAGCCGGTCTTCGAGAGCTCGATGTCCCAATTGCCCGAGCGCACCAGGCTATTGGTGTTGTTGAAGCCGACCTTGCCGTCGCGCGCCTTGACGAAAGCGCTACGCCGCGTCGAGTACTCGCGGATCAGTGCATAGGCGTGCGCGGCCTTCACCAGCTTCGCGAGGTCCTGCGCGCTGGAGACGTTGTCCGGGGACAGGCCAGTGGGGTCGGAGAAGCGCGTGTCGAGCAGGCCGAGGCGCTCGGCCTCGCCGTTCATCGCCGCCACGAAAGCTTCCGTGCCGCCTGGGAAGGTACGCGCGAGAGCAGCCGCGGCGCGGTTGTCCGAGGCCATCAGCGAGAGCAGCAGCAGCTCGTCGCGCGTCAGCGCCGAGCCCGGGCGCAGCCGTCCGCGGATGCGCGAGCTGCGCGTGGCCACGATGTCTTCCTGGCTGATGACCACGCGCTGCTCGAGGTCGAGCTGCTGCTCGAGCACCACGATAGTGGTCATCAGCTTCGTGATCGACGCGATCGGCAGTATGGTCTCGCTGTTCTTGTCGAACAGGATTTCGCCGCTCGCCGCATCCTGCACCAGCGCGACCGATGAACGCAGCGCCATCTTGTCCGGCAGCTCCGCGTGCTTGCGCTTTGGTCCTGCGCCCTGCGCAAACCCTACCGATACGAACAACACGGCAACCAGCGCGCCCAGCACGACGATTTTTTCCAGCGAATGCAGTTTGCGCTCGGTGCGATGCATGGTTCCGGTGCAGATCCGAAGTCCGCGGAGTTTAGCAGGCGAATCCAGAAATGCAAGTAAAAATAAGGAGCTAGGGGTCCTGTCCTAGAAAAGAAGTGAACAAAAAATGGGGTCTGACCCCATTTTTCAGGCCGCCTTGGCCCGCTCCAGGACTGCTTGCGCCTCGGCGGCCTGCTGTTGCAGTGCCCACATGCGGGAGTACTCGCCGCCCGCGTCGAGGAGCTCGCGGTGCGCGCCGCGCTCGACGATGCGGCCGTGGTCCAGTACCAGGATCTGGTCGGCGTCCATCACGGTCGACAGGCGGTGCGCGATGACCAGCGTGGTGCGGCCCTGGGAGATGCGCTCGAGCTCGGTCTGGATCGCCTTCTCCGACTTGGAATCGAGGGCGGAGGTGGCCTCGTCGAAGATCAGTATCGAGGGGTTCTTCAGGATGGCGCGCGCGATCGCCACGCGCTGCTTCTCGCCGCCGGAGAGCTTCAGCCCGCGCTCGCCCACCGCGCTCTGGTACTTGAGCGGCAGACTCTCGATGAAGTCGTGGATGTGCGCTGCGCGCGCCGCCTCGATCACTTCCTCCGGCGCCGCTTCCGGCCGGCCGTATTGAATGTTGTACAGGATGGTGTCGTTGAACAGCACCGTGTCCTGCGGCACGATGCCGATCGCCGCGCGCAGGCTCTTCTGTTTCAGCGCGCGGATATCCTTGCCGTTGACCAGGATCGCCCCGCCGCCGATGTCGTAGAAGCGGTAGAGCAGCCGCGCCAGCGTCGACTTGCCGGAGCCCGAATGCCCGACCACGGCCACCCGGTGCCCGGCCGGGATCGTGAAGGACACCTTCTGCAGGATCCTGCGCGCCGGCTCGTAGGAGAAGTCCACTTCGCGGAATTCGACCATCGCCGGCCCGGACGCCAGGTCCGCCGCGCCCGGCGAGTCCTTCACTTCGAGGTTCTCCGACAACAGCCGGAACATGCGGTCCATGTCGGCCAGCGACTGCTTGATCTCGCGGTACACCATGCCGAGGAAGTTGAGCGGGATGTAGAGCTGGATCAGCAGCGCATTCACCAGCACCAGGTCACCGAGGGTCAGCTGCTGCGTGGCCACGCCCTCGGCGGCGAGGAACATGAGCGCGGTCACGGCCACCGCGATCACCAGGCTCTGCCCGATGTTGAGCAATCCCAGCGATGCCTCGCTGGTGGTCGCGGCCGACTCGTAGCGCCGCAGGCTCTCGTCGTAGCGCCCCGCCTCGAACTCCTCGTTGCCGAAATACTTCACCGTCTCGTAGTTGAGCAGGCTGTCGATGGCGCGCGTGTTCGCCTTCGAGTCGAGCTCGTTGGCGCGCTTGCGAATGGCGATGCGCCACTCCGAGACGAGGAAAGTGAAGCTCAGGTACACGGCGACCGCGCCGAAGGTGATGGCGGCGAAGCGCCAGTCGAACTTCGCCAGCAGCACCGCCGCCACCAGCGCAAATTCGAGGATCACCGGGATGATGGAGAACAGGAGGTAGGACAGCAGCGTGGAGATGCCGCGCGTGCCGCGCTCGATGTCGCGCGTCATGCCGCCGGTCTGGCGCTCCAGGTGGAAGCGCAGGGACAGGCTGTGCAGGTGGCGGAACACGCCCAGCGCCACGCGCCGGATCGCGCGCTGCGTGACGCGCACGAACACCACGTCGCGCAGTTCTGCGAACAGGGTGGAGGAAAAGCGCAGCAGGCCGTAGGCGGCGACCAGTGCCGCCGGCACCGCCAGCACTGCGAGCTTGGGGTCGAGCCCGTCCACCACTTCCTTCATCACCAGCGGCACCGCGACGTTGGTGAGCTTGGCCGATACGAGCAGGACCAGCGCCAGCAGCACGCGCCAGCGGTACTCCCAGAGGTAGGGCGCGAGCGTGCCGAGCACGCGCCATTCGTTGCCGCGCAGTGAACCGCTCAGGGAGGAAGCCTGCTCGTGACCTGCCACCAGCGCATCATAGAACCCCTTGACGCCGCGAAAGTCCGCCGCGTATCATTCAAACGTTCGTTTGAATTCAATGCTTTGCCCGAGCGGAGCCGCGACCCCACCATGAACCTGCGCGCCATCAAGCCCCTGAATGAAACCCAGACCCGCATCCTCGACGCCGCCGAAGAACTGTTCATGCAGCACGGCTTCGAAGGCGCATCGATGCGCATGCTGACGGCCAAGGCTGCAGTCAACCTCGCTGCCGTCAACTACCACTTCGGCTCGAAGGACGCACTCGTCGAGGCGGTGTTCCGCCGGCGCCTGGACGCGATGAACGCCGCGCGCATCGCCGAGCTCGACCGGCTTGAAGCGGAAGCCGCCGGCCGGCCGCTGGCGCCCGACCCCATCATCCGCGCCTTCGTCGGCGCGAGCCTGCGCATGATCGAGGACACGCGCGGCGGCGGGCGCAATTTCACCCGCCTGCTCGGGCGCGCCTACACGGACCCGGCCAAGCCGATCCGCCAGCTCATCGGCCAGATGTACGCCCCGGCTGTGGAGCGCTTCAAGGCGGCATTCGCCAAAGCGCTGCCCGAGCTGCCCAGGGACGAACTGGTGTGGCGCATGCACTTCATGTTCGGCACGCTCGCCTACACGCTCGCCGCAACCGACACCGTGCAGCTCATCGCCGGGGCAAAGCCCGAGGACCGCTACGACGCACGCGTGCTGGCAGACCGGCTGACCGCGTTCATGAGCGCCGGGCTGCTGGCGCCGCTCGCCGGCGAATCCGGTGTAAGGAAAGCCGCTTAGGCTGCCGCAATAGAGGGGAGATCATTGCCATGACCGTTTTTGTTCTCGCAACGCTCGCCGTCCTGCTACTGCTCGCAGTCTTCCGCGCGCCGATTTTCGTCTGGACCGCCGCCATCGGCGTGATTGGCGCGACCTGGGCCACGGTGCTCGGCCTTGGCGTCGGCATGAACGCGGCGCTCGCCGCGGCGTTCCTGGCCATCGCCGCGGTCGCCAACCTGCCCACGCTGCGCAGGAAACTGTTCAGCGATCCGGTGCTGGCGATCTACCGGCGCATTTTGCCCGACATGTCGCAAACCGAGAAAGAAGCGATCGACGCCGGCAGCGTGTGGTGGGACGGAGATCTGTTCTCCGGCCGACCGGATTGGGAGCGGCTGCTGCACACGCCCGCGCCGCGGCTCAGCGCCGAGGAGCAGGTCTTCCTCGACGGCCCGGTGGAGCAAGCCTGCGCCATGGCCAACGACTGGGAGATCACCCACGAGCGCTATGACCTCCCGCCGCATTTGTGGCAGTTCCTCAAGGACCAGGGTTTCTTCGGCATGATCATCCCGAAGAAGTACGGCGGGCTGGGGTTTTCCGCGCTCGGCCACTCCGCCGTGGTGATGAAGCTCTCCTCGCGCTCGAACGCCCTTGCGGTCACGGTGATGGTGCCCAATTCGCTCGGGCCCGCCGAACTGCTGCTGCACTACGGCACCGAGGAGCAGAAGAACCACTACCTGCCGCGCCTGGCCAAGGGACTAGAGATTCCCTGCTTCGCGCTCACCAGCCCCGAAGCGGGCTCGGACGCCGCTTCGATCCCCGACTACGGCGTGGTGTGCAAGGGCACCTGGCAGGGCAAGGAAACGCTCGGCATGCGTCTTACCTGGGACAAGCGCTACATCACGCTCGGGCCCGTGGCCTCGCTGCTCGGCCTCGCTTTCCGCCTGTACGACCCCGAGGGACTGCTCGGCGGCAAGGACGACCTCGGCATTACCTGCGCGTTGATCCCCACCAGCACGCCTGGAGTGAATATTGGCCGCCGCCACCTGCCGCTCAATGCCGTGTTCCAGAACGGCCCCAATTCCGGCAAGGACGTGTTCGTGCCGCTAGATTGGATCATCGGCGGAAGGGAATACGCGGGCAAAGGCTGGATGATGCTGATGAACTGCCTCGCGGCAGGCCGCGCGATCTCGCTGCCGACCTCCTCGGTGGGTGGCGCCAAGGCGCTGGCGCGCGTGACCGGGGCCTATGCGCGCGTGCGCAGCCAGTTCAAGACGCCGATCGGCAAGCTCGAGGGCGTGGAAGAGGCGCTCGGCCGCATCGCCGCCAACGCCTACATGATGGAAGCCACGCGCGTGATGACCGCGGGCGCGGTGGACCTGGGCGAGAAGCCCTCGGTGGCCTCGGCGATCGCCAAGTACCACATGACCGAGCGCGCGCGCGACTGCGTCAACGACGCCATGGACATCCACGGCGGCAAGGGCATCTGCCTCGGCCCCAACAACTGGGTCGGGCGCGGCTACCAGGTGGTGCCGGTGGCCATCACGGTGGAAGGCGCCAACATCCTCACGCGCACGCTGATCATCTTCGGCCAGGGCGCGATCCGCTGCCATCCCTACGTGCTGCGCGAGATGCGCGCCGCCAAGGAACTGCGCGGCGAGGAAGCCTCGCGCGAGTTCGACGACGCGCTCACTTCGCACATTGGCCACACGCTCTCGAACGGCGTGCGCGCGGTGGTGCACGGCCTGACGCGCTCGGTGTTCGCCGCGGCGCCGCTCAACGCCGCACCGGAAACGCGCCACTACTACCGCCAGGTCACGCGGGTGTCCGCGGCCTTTGCTTTCCTCGCCGACGTGTCGATGCTGGCGATGGGCGGCGCGCTCAAGCGCAAGGAGAAGCTCTCAGGGCGCCTGGGCGACGTGCTCTCGATGATGTACCTGGTGTCGGCGACGCTCAAGCATTACGAGGACCAGGGCCGCACCAGGGCCGACCTGCCGCTGGTGCGCTGGGCGGTGCGCGACGCGCTCTACTCCGCGCAGCAGGCGATCGACCAGCTGCTGTCCAACTTCCCCGTCAAAGCGCTGGGCACGCTGCTGCGCTGGACCATCTTCCCGCTCGGCATGCCGTTCCGCCCGCCGCTGGATTCGCGCAATCACGAGTGCGCGCGCATCGCGCTCGAACCGGGCGCCGCGCGCGACCGCCTGACCGCGGGGATTTACCTGCCGCAAGGCGAAGCCGACGCCACCGGGGTGCTGGAAACCGCTTTCCTCGCCACGGTGGCCTGCGAGCCGATCGAGAAAAAGTTCCGCGAGGCGGTGAAACGTGGCGACTTGCAGCCGCGCGCGGGCGTGGACACGGCGCTGCTGGCGCGCGACAAGGGCGTCATCAGCCCCGAGGAATATGCACAGTGGCAAAGGAAGGAGGCGCTGCGCAAGCGCGTCATCCAGGTGGACGACTTCCCGCAGGACTTCGGCCGCGCCGAGATCATGGACAAGCTCGCCGACGCCAAGCCGGTACACGCAAAGGCGGCCTGACATGAACAGCGTTTACGTCATCGACGGCGCGAGAACGCCGTTCCTGAAGTCGAAGAACCGCCCCGGGCCGTTCTCGGCGGGCGACCTCGCGGTGCAGGCCGGCCGTACCCTCCTCGCGCGGCAGAATTTCGCGCCTCAGGAGCTCGACGAAGTGATCCTTGGCTGCGCCGCTCCCTCGGTGGACGAAGTGAACATCGGCCGCGTGGCGGCGCTGCGCCTGGGCTGCGGCGAGAAGGTGCCGGGCTGGACCGTGATGCGCAACTGCGCGAGCGGCATGCAGGCGCTCGACTCCGGGGTCAGCAACATCCTCGCCGGGCGCTCGCAGATGGTGCTCGCCGGCGGCGTGGACGCGCTCTCGCGCGCGCCGCTGCTCTACAACGACGCCATGGTGAACTGGTTCTCCGACATGGCCGCAGCGAAGACCGGCGGGCAGCGCGCGGCGCTGTTCGCGCGCCTGCCGTTCAAGGCGCTGCTGGCGCCGGTGATCGGCATCATGAAGGGCCTCACCGACCCGATGGTGGGCCTGCTGATGGGCCAGACCGCGGAGAACCTCGCACACCGCTTTGGCATCACGCGCGCTCAAATGGACGCCTACGCCGTGCGCAGCCACCAGCGCCTGGCGCGCGCGCAGGACGAAGGCGCGCTCAAGGCAGGCGGCGGCGAGGTCGAAGCGCTCTACGACGCCAAGGGAAACGCCTATGGTCTGGACGACGGCGTGCGGCGCGATGCGTCGTTGGAAGGCCTCGGCAAGTTGAAGCCGTTCTTCGACCGCAAGTACGGCAACATCACGCCGGGCAACAGTTCGCAGATCACCGACGGGGCGGCCTGGCTGGTGCTCGCCTCCGACGAAGCGGTGCGGCGCCACGGCCTGTCGCCGATCGGGCGCATCGTGGATACGCAATGGGCGGGCCTCGATCCAGCGCAGATGGGCCTGGGGCCCGTGCACGCCGCAACGCCGATCCTGCAGCGTCATGGCCTCGGCGTGAACGACCTCGACTATTGGGAGATCAACGAGGCTTTCGCCGCGCAGGTGCTGGGCTGCCTCGCGGCCTGGAAGGATGAGAATTACTGCAAGGAGCAGCTGGGCCTGGAGCGCGCGTTCGGCGAACTGGACCAGCAGAAACTCAACGTCGACGGCGGCGCCGTCGCGCTCGGCCATCCGGTGGGCGCTTCCGGCGCGCGGATCGTGCTGCACATGCTCAAGCTCCTCAAGCGCAAGAACGCGAAACGCGGCATCGCCTCGATCTGCATCGGCGGCGGCCTGGGCGGCGCCATGCTGCTGGAGGCGGCCTGACCGTGGATCGCGCACAGACCGACTCTTTGCTGAAGCATTGGCGCTGGGAGAAGGAGCCAAACGGCCTCGCCTGGCTCACCTTCGACAAGCAGGGCGAATCCACCAACACCTTTTCGCGCGAAGCGCTGCAGGAACTCGGTGCCGCGCTCGACGCCATCGCGGCAGCGAAGCCTAGGGGCCTCGTCATTCGCTCGGCGAAGGAGAACTTCATCGCCGGGGCGGACATCAAGGAATTCACCCGCTTCGCCAACGCGCAGGAAGCGCTCGCCTTCAACCGCCTCGGCTGGGACACGCTGCAAAAGCTGCGCGACCTCCCCTTCCCCAGCACCGCGATGGTGAACGGATTCTGCATGGGCGGTGGGCTGGAACTCGCGCTCGCCTGCACCTACCGCGTGGCGCTCGACGATCCGAAGACCCGCTTCGCCTTTCCCGAGGTGATGCTCGGCATCTGGCCGACCTGGCACGGCCTGCAGTGGCTGCCGAAGCTGGTCGGCCCGTCGGCAGCGCTGGACATGATCCTCACCGGCCGCGCCGTGGACGCGCGGCGCGCGAAGAAGATCGGCCTCGCCACGGAGGCGGCGCCGCTGCGCGTGCTGGAGAATACGGCGCGCGCAGTGACGCTCGAAGCGCGAGCACCGCGCAAGCTCCGCCTGCTCGACCGCCTGATGCTCGGCGTCGGCCGCAGCTTTGTCGCCGCGCAGGCGAGGAAACAAGTCGCAAAGCGCGCCCGCCGCGAGCACTACCCGGCGCCCTACGCGATCCTCGACGCGTGGGTGAAATACGATGGCGATCCCTTCGCGGCGCAGGCGGACCCGTCCTGCTCGCTCGGTGCGCTGTTCGACCACCCGACCACGCGCAACCTGATCCGCATCTTCTTCCTGCAGGAGCGCATGAAGGGCCTGGCCAAGGGGGTGGACTTCAAGGCACGCCACGTGCACGTGATCGGCGCCGGCGTGATGGGCGGCGACATCGCCGCGGTGTGCGCGATGCGCGGCATCAAGGTGACGCTGCAGGACACTTCGCCCGAGCGCCTGGCGCCGGCGGTAAAGCGTGCGGCGGAGCTGTTCGGCAAGCGCCTCAAGGACCCGCGTCGCGTGCGCGACGCGCTGGACCGGCTGATCCCGGACGTCGCGGGCGCCGGCGTGGCGCGCGCCGACGTCATCATCGAGGCAATCTTCGAGAACCTGCAGGCCAAGCGCGAGCTGTTCGCGAAGCTCGAATTGGTGGCCAAGCCCGACGCGGTACTCGCCACAAATACATCCAGCCTCAAGCTTGCAGATGTCGCGGCGAAATTCAAGGATCCCGCGCGCCTGGTCGGCATCCACTTCTTCAACCCGGTGCCGCAGCTCCAGCTGGTGGAGGTGGTGTCGGGTCCGGGCACCAACCTGGAGATGGTGAAAAAGGCGACCGCTTTCGTGCGCCAGATCGACAAGCTGCCGCTGCCGGTAAAGGACTCGCCCGGGTTCCTCGTCAATCGCGTGCTCGGTCCTTACATGCAGAACGCCTTCAGGCTGCTCGACGAGGGCTTGAAGCCCGAGACCATCGACGCGGCGATGGAGGAGTTCGGCATGCCGATGGGGCCGATCGAGCTCGCCGACACGGTGGGCCTGGACGTCTGCCTCGCCGCGGGCAAGGAGCTGGCGAAGAAGGACGCTTACAGCGAGCCCGAGGCGGCGCAGGTTCTGCTCAACAGGATCGCGCTCGGGCAGCTGGGCAGGAAGACCGGCCAGGGCATCTACCGCTACGAGAACGGCAAGGCGGTGAAGGGCCAGCCCGACGCATGGAAGCCCGAGCTGGTCGAAGCCCTGATCGAGCCCTACCTCGCGGAAGTGAAGGCGGTGCTCGCCGAGGGCATCGTCGCCGACGCCGAGCTGATCGACGCGGGCCTGATCTTCGGCACCGGCTTTGCGCCGTTCCGCGGCGGGCCGCTGCATTACCTCGCGTCGCGCAAGTAGCGTGGGCCGCGCTTCCCACCAACCTCGCGGGTTGAAGCTGCCCAGGGGGAAAATCCCCGCGCTGCGCGTGGTGCCGATGCCGGCCGACGCGAACCACAACGGCGACATCTTCGGCGGCTGGATCATGGCGCAGGTGGACGTCGCCGGCGGCACCGTGGCCGGGCGCGTCGCGCGCGGGCGCGTGGCGACCGTGTCGGTGAATTCCTTCGTCTTCAAGCAGCCGGTGCAGATCGGCGACATTCTTTCCCTGTACGCCGACGTGGTGCGCGTCGGCAACACTTCGATCACCGTCAACGTCGAGGTCTATGCCGAGCGCGGCCGGGCGGAGGCGAAAATCGTCAAGGTGACCGAGGCGACCCTCACCTACGTCGCCATCGACCGGGACGGCCGCCCGCGCCCCGTCGCGAAGTGAGCGTACGCCCGCTCGAGTTCGCCGCGCGCGACGGATTCAAACTCGGCGGCATGCTGTATCGCCCGGCGCAACCGAACGGCCGCGCGGTGCTGGT
>CAZVZV010000221.1:0-4616 GCA_964631735.1 uncultured Enterobacteriaceae bacterium | reverse complement strand
CGCAGACTGTCACGTCGTACCAGCGCTGCCCGAGCGCGCCCTGCACCACGCCGATGGTCGTCCTGGTCTGCTCCAGCACCGGCCCCTGCTCGATGTGCGCCTCGAAATAGGCCCCGAGCGCGTGCGGCTTCGCCTTGCCCGCGTAGCCAATAGCTTCCAGCGCTTCGCGCACGCTTACGCCCTCGGTGTCCTTCTGCGCGAGCGCGTGTTCGAGGGTGTAGACGCCGGCGTAGACGCCCGAGCCCATCAGGGTCGGCACGAACCGGGAGCCTTCCTCGTTGGTCCATGCGGCCACCTCGATCGGGGCGCGGGTGCGAATACCCGCGTCGTTCAGGGTGCGCACGATCTCCAGCCCGGCCATCACGCCGTAGGCGCCGTCGAACTTGCCGCCGGAGGGTTGCGAATCGAGGTGGCTGCCCATCGCTACCGGCGGCAGGCTCGGGTCGGTGCCGGCGCGGCGCGCGAACAGGTTGCCGATGCCATCCACCTCCACCGCCAGACCCGCGTCCCGCGCCCACCGGCAGAAAAGGTCCCGTGCGCGGCGGTCCTCGTCGGTGAGCGTAAGGCGCCTGACGCCCCCCTTGGGGGTGGCGCCGATGCGGGCCAGCTCCATCAGGGATTCCCACAGCCGGGCCGGGTTGATGCGAAGGTCGTTCATGGCGTCGATTGGCGCAGCCAAGCTTACCCCATTACACTTTTCCCATGAATCCTTTCGATCTCAAGGGAAAGGCCGCGCTGGTGACCGGCGGCAATGGTGGCATTGGCCTGGGCATCGCGCAGGGGCTGGCGCGGGCGGGGGCGGACGTCGCCATCGCCGGCAGGAACGAGGCGAAAAACGCTGCAGCGCTAAAGACGCTCGGCGGCAAGGCGATCGCCCTCACGGTCGACGTCAACGATGGCGCGCAGGTGAAGCGCATGGTGGCGGACACGGTCAAAGCCTTCGGCGGCCTGGACATCCTGGTCGCCAATGCCGGCATCAACATCAGGAAGCCGCCGCAGGACTACAGCGCGGAGGAATGGCGCCAGGTGATCGACACCAACCTGAACAGCGTGTTCGCCTGCTGCCAGGCGGCCTATCCGGAAATGAAGCGCCGCGGCGGCGGCAAGATCGTCACCATCGGCTCGATGACCAGCATCTTCGGCCTGGCGCTCGGGTCGGCTTACGCATCGACCAAGGGCGCGGTGGTGCAGCTCACCAAGAGCCTGGCCATCGCCTGGGCCAAGGACAACATCCAGGTGAACAGCATCCTGCCCGGCTGGATCGACACCGACCTCACGCGCGGGGCGCGAGCGCAGATCCCGGGTCTGAACGAACGCGTCCTGCAAGGTACCCCGGCCGGGCGCTGGGGCGAGCCGGCCGACCTGGCAGGCAGCGCGGTGTTCTTCTGCGGCCGCGGGAGCGATTTCGTCACCGGCACCGCGCTGCCGGTGGACGGCGGCTACGCCAGTTCGATCTTCTAGCCGGGAGCGGAAACCACTTTCTGCTTCTGCTCGCCCAGGCCCCTGATGCCGAGCGTCATCACATCGCCCGGCTTGAGGAACACCGGATTCGGCTTGATGCCTGCGCCCACCCCGGGCGGCGTGCCGGTGGTGATGATGTCGCCCGGCAAGAGCGTCATGTACTGGCTCACGTGCGAAACGATCTGCGCGCAGCCGAAGATCATGGTGCGCGTGTTGCCCGACTGCATGCGCTTGCCGTTGACGTCCAGCCACATGTCGAGCGTCTGCGGGTCGCGCACTTCGTCGGTGGTCACCAGCCACGGGCCGATCGGCCCCGCGGAGTCGAAGCTCTTGCCCTTGTCCCACTGGCTGGTGGCGTGCTGGAACCCGCGCTCGGAGACGTCGTTCACCACGCAGTAGCCGGCGACGTGGCCCAGCGCAGCCGCGAGCTCGACGTACTTCGCCTGTGTGCCGATCACGATGCCCAATTCGACCTCCCAGTCGAGCTTGGCCGAGCCGCGCGGCTGGATCACGTTGTCGTAGGGCCCGCTGATGCAGGTGGTCGCCTTGGAGAACACCACCGGCTCCGTGGGTATCGCCATGCCGGACTCCTTGGCATGGTCGGAGTAGTTCAGGCCGATGGCGACGAACTTGCCGATGCCGACGTAGGGCACGCCCAGGCGCGGGCTGTTGGACACCACCGCCAGCGACTCGGGCTTCACCTTGGAGAGCATCGCCAGCCCGCGCGGCGAGAGCTCGTTCGGACCGATGCTGGCGATCACCTTGGACAGGTCGCGCAGCTTGCCCTCGCGGTCGATGATGCCGGGCTTCTCGAACCCGTCCTTGCCGTAGCGGCACAGCTTCATATGGTCATTCCCCCGTCGATTGAGTACATGTTGCCCGTCGCGAACAGCGACTCGTCCGAGGCGAGGAACACGAGTATTCCCGTGATGTCCTCCACGGCGCCGAGTCGTCCCATCGGCTGGCGGGCGATGAAATCCTTCTTCGCCTGCACCGGGTCGGCGAAGGCGGCGATGCGCTGGTGCAGCGAAGGCGTGTCCACCGTGCCGGGGCCGATGCAGTTGCAGCGGATGCCCTGCTTCACATAGTCGGCGGCAATCGCCTTGGTGAGGCCGATCACCGCGGCCTTGGTGGCGCCATAGACGAATCGGTTGGGCAAGCCCTTCACGCTCGAGGCGATTGAGGACATGTTGATGATCGAGCCCTTGCCCCCCTTCAGCATCCCCGGCAGGAACGCGCGCGTCACCAGGTACATGGACTTCACGTTCAGGTTGAAGCTGAATTCCCAGTCCTTGGGCGTGCAGTCGAGAATCGTCCCGTGGTGCACGTAGCCGGCGCAGTTGAAAAGCACGTCGATCGGGCCGACCTCGGCGGCGACTTTGCCGATCGCGGCCTCGTCCAGCACGTCGAGCACGCGCGTGCGGATGCCGTCCTTGCCTTCCAGTTCCGCCAGCGCCTTCGCGTTGACGTCGGTCGCCCAGACCTGCGCGCCCTCGCGCACGAAGGCCAGCGCCGCGCCGCGCCCGATGCCCTGGGCGGCGGCGGTGATGAATGCGGTCTTGCCGGCGAGTCTGCCTGTCACTTACGCGTCTCCCCCCTTTAAATCGCAGCTTCACTCTGCGCGTCGAAGAAGTGCACGCGCGCCGGATCGAGCGCGAGGCGGATGCTCTGGTGCGCCTTGACGCGTACAGCGGGGTCCACGCGCGCCACCATCGGCGCGCCGCCAGCGCGGAAGTTGACGAGGATTTCGTTGCCGAGCGGCTCCACCACGTCCACTGTCGTGTCGAAGCAGTACTCGGCCGGATCAGCGCCGGTCACCGGATGCAGTGCTTCGGGCCGCACGCCGAGGGTCATCCGCTTGCCTGAGTGCGCGCGCACCCGCTCCGCCAGCTGCGGCGGCACCTTCAGGCGCAGGCCCTCGGCGTCTGCCCAAAGTACGCCGCCCGCGTCACTGACCGTCATCTGGACAAAGTTCATCGCCGGCGAGCCGATGAAGCCGGCGACGAACCTGTTCGAGGGCTTACCGTACAACTCGAGCGGCTCGCCCACCTGCTGCACCCAGCCGTCCTTCATCACCACCACGCGGTCGCCTAAGGTCATCGCCTCGACCTGGTCGTGGGTAACGTAGATTGCCGTCGTCTCCAGGCGCTCGTGCAGGCGCTTGAGCTCCACGCGCATCTGCACCCGCAGCATCGCATCCAGGTTCGAGAGCGGCTCGTCGAACAGGAACACCGGCGGATGGCGCACGATGGCGCGCCCGACGGCGACCCGCTGGCGCTGCCCGCCGGAGAGCTGGCGCGGCTTGCGCTCGAGCAGCGATTCAATTCCCAGAATCCCGGCCGCATCCCGCACGCGCTTCTCGATCTCGTCCTTCGGGTACTTGCGCATCTGCAGGCCGAAGGCCATGTTCTGGTACACGCTCTTGTGCGGATACAGGGCGTAGTTCTGGAACACCATCGCGATATCGCGGTCCATCGGCGGCAACTCGTTGATCACCCGGGTGCCGATCAGGATCTCCCCCGAGGTGATCTCCTCGAGCCCCGCCACCATGCGCAGCGTCGTCGTCTTGCCGCAGCCCGAGGGCCCGACCAGCACCATGAACTCCTTGTCGCGGATTTCGAGGTTGACGTCCTTGACGGCGTGAAAGCCGTTCTCGTAGTTCTTGTTCAGATTGCGGATCGTGACGTTCGCCATGGCAGCCCCGGACCCTATCCCTTGACCGAGCCGGTGAGGCCGGTAACGTAGTACTCGACGAAGAACGAGTAGACGATCGCGACCGGTATCGAGCCGAGCAGCGCGCCCGCCATCAACTGGCCCCAGAAAAAGATGTCGCCACGAATGAGTTCCGACACCACGCCCACCGGCACCGTCTTCATCTCCGCCGTGGACATGAAGATCAGCGCGTAGATGAATTCATTCCACGACAACGTTAAAGCAAAAATGCCGGCAGAGAGGATCCCCGGGATCGCCACCGGGAAAATGATGCGCACCATGGCGCCGAAGCGCGTCGCGCCGTCGATGCGGGCGCACTCCTCGAGCTCCTTGGGGATGGTCTTGAAGTAGCCCATCAGGAGCCAGGTGCAGAACGGAATCAGGAACGTGGGATAGGTGAGCATCAGCGCCCAGGGCGTGTTGCCCAGGTGCAGGTCGCGGAT
>CAZVZV010000220.1:0-2806 GCA_964631735.1 uncultured Enterobacteriaceae bacterium | reverse complement strand
GCCCGTTTCGGTGATCCGGGATTCGGCCGGCTTCGTCGCGCAGCGCGTCGTCGCGCACATCGTCAACATCGGCTGCGACATCGCGCAGCAGGGCATCGCCTCCCCCGAAGACCTCGACCGCGCCGTGATGCTGGGCCTGGGTTACCCGAAGGGACCCCTCGCCATGGGGGACGCCGCAGGCGGCGCGAAGATCCTCGCCGTGCTCGAGGCGATGCACGATTTCTATAAGGAGCCACGCTACCGGCCGAGCCCCTGGCTGCGGCGCCGCGCGCAGCTCGGCCTCTCATTGCTCACCCCGGAGTAACGCCATGCTCGATGCCTATATTTATGACGGAATCCGCTCCCCCATCGGGCGCCATGCGGGAAAACTCTCGCCGCTGCGTCCCGACGACCTCGCCGGTGAAGTGATCGCCGAAGTGGTCAGGAGGAACGGCGTGAAGCCGGAGGACATCGCGGACGTGATCCTCGGCTGCGTCACGCAAGCCGGAGAGGACTGCCGCAACGTGGCGCGCTTCGCGGCGCTGATGGCGGGGCTGCCGCCCACCACGCCGGGCGTCACGGTGAACCGCCTGTGCGCCTCGGGCCTGCAGGCGGTGACCGACGCCGCGCGCGCCATCACTTGCGGCGAAGGCGAGCTCTATATTGCCGGCGGCGTGGAGAGCATGTCGCGCGCGCCCTTCGTCATCGGCAAGGCCGACTCGCCTTACGCGCGCGACGTGAAGATGTACGACACCACTATCGGATCGCGCTTTACGAACCCGAAATTCAAGAAACTCTACGGCGACCAGGCGATGCCGGAGACGGGCGACAACGTGGCCAGGGAGTTCAACGTGTCGCGCGAGCAGGCCGACGAGTTCGCCCTCGCCTCGCAGAAGAAGTATGCCAAGGCCGAGCAGGAAGGCTTCTACAAGGGCGAGATCATGGCCATCGCCCTGCCCTCGAAGAAAAAGGACGCGCCGCCCGCCATGGTGGATGCCGACGAGCACCCGCGCCGCGACAGCACCATGGAGTCGCTCGCGAAACTGAAGCCCCTGTTCGAGGGCGGTGTAGTGACTGCGGGCAACGCCTCGGGGGTGAACGACGGTGCCGCGGCGCTCGTCGTCGCGAGCCGCAAGTGGGGCGAGAAGAACGGCAAGAAGCCGATCGCAAAGATCCTTTCAGCGGCCTCCGCCGCGGTGGAGCCGCGCATCATGGGCGTCGGTCCCGCCTACGCCATCCCGCGGGCGCTGGAGCGCGCCGGGAAGTCTCTCAAGGACATGGACGTGATCGAGATCAACGAGGCCTTCGCCAGCCAGGTGCTCGCCTGCCTGCGCCTGATGAACGTGGACTTCAAGGATCCGCGCGTAAATCCCAATGGCGGCGCCATCGCCATCGGCCACCCGCTCGGCTGCTCGGGTGCGCGCCTGGCGCTCACCGTGGCGCGCGAATTGCAGCAATCGGGCGGCAAGTACGCTGCGGTGTCGCTGTGCATCGGCGTGGGACAGGGGCTCGCCGTGATACTGGAAAGGGTGCAATGATGAACGCCCCGCTGAAATCCAAACCCAAGGCGCAGTTCGACTGGAGCGATCCGTTCCTGCTCGGGCAGCAGCTCACGGAGGACGAGCGCATGGTGCGCGAAGCCGCCGCCGCCTACTGCCAGGACAAACTCGCGCCGCGCGTGCTGGAGGCCTTCCGCCACGAAAAAGTGGACCTCGAGGTGTTCCGCGAAATGGGCGCGCTCGGCCTCCTCGGGCCGACCATCCCCGCCGAGTACGGCGGCCCCGGGCTCAACTACGTTTGCTACGGGCTGATCGCGCGCGAAGTCGAGCGCATCGATTCGGGATATCGTTCTACGATGAGCGTGCAGAGCTCGCTCGTCATGGTGCCGATCTTCGAGTTCGGCACGCAAGCGCAGAAGAAGAAGTACCTGCCGAAGCTCGCCAAGGGCGAATGGATCGGCTGCTTCGGCTTGACCGAGCCCAACCACGGCTCGGATCCGGGCTCGATGGCGACGCGCGCGAAGAAGGTGCAGGGCGGCTACAGCCTTACCGGCTCGAAGATGTGGATCTCCAATTCTCCGGTAGCCGACGTATTCGTGGTGTGGGCGAAGGAGGTGGACGAAAAAGGCAAGGTCGGCGAGATCCGCGGCTTCATCCTCGACAAGGGCATGAAGGGACTCTCGGCGCCAAAGATCCACGGCAAGGTGGGCTTGAGGACCTCGATCACCGGCGAGATCGTGATGGACAACGTCTTCTGCCCCGAAGAGAACGCCTTCCCCGAGGTGCGAGGACTGAAAGGCCCCTTCACCTGCCTCAATTCAGCGCGCGACGGCATCGCCTGGGGCGCACTCGGCGCGGCGGAAGATTGCTTTCATCGTGCGCGCCAGTACGTGCTCGACCGCAAGCAGTTCGACCGGCCGCTGGCGGCGAACCAGCTCATCCAGAAGAAGCTTGCCGACATGCAGACCGAGATCGCGCTCGGCCTGCAGGCCTGCCTGCGCTTGGGGCGCATGAAGGATGAGGGCACCGCGTCGCCCGAGATCACCTCGATCCTGAAGAGGAACTCCTGCGGCAAGTCCCTGGACATCGCGCGCGTCGCGCGCGACATGCTGGGCGGCAACGGGATCTCGGACGAGTTCGGCGTCATCCGCCACGTGGTGAACCTCGAGGTGGTCAACACCTACGAAGGCACGCACGACATCCACGCGCTGATTCTCGGGCGCGCGATCACGGGGATTCAGGCGTTCAGCTAGGGATTGCAAGGTGATCACAGATTGTGATCACCTGATATCTCGCGAATTGATGTCGCATTTTGCGACATCAAACGC
>CAZVZV010000219.1:0-3003 GCA_964631735.1 uncultured Enterobacteriaceae bacterium | reverse complement strand
TTCGCTGCGCGGAGTCGAAACCGGGCCGGACAACTTCTCCACGATGCGCGCGGCCGGCAGCAGCATGAGGGACAGGCCGCCGCGGGAATGGTTGGCGGCGCGGATGAAATCGAGCGCACCGCCGACCGCGCCGAGGTAGCTGCCGTTGGCCACTTCGGCATTGACCTGGCCGGTGAGGTCGACTTCCACCGCGGAATTGATGGCGACGAAGCGCTCGATGCCGGCCAGCACGCGCGGGTCGTGCGTGAATTCCGTCGAGCGCAAGCGCACTGCCGGATTGTCGCGTGCGTGCTCGAACAACCTGCGCGTGCCCATCAGCACGCCGCAGTCGGCCTGCAGGACAATGCCGCGTTGCATCAGCTCGACCGCACCGTCGCCCAGCGAGCCGGTGTGGATGGCGAGATGCCTGCGCTCGCCGAGCGTGCCGAGGACCGCATCGGGCAGCGCGCCGAGTCCCATCTCCAGCGTGGCGCCCTCCGGCACGAACGGCGCTGCATGGCGCGCGATCGCCTTCGCGAGGTCTCCCGGCGGGCCATAGGGAAGCGCGACCGGTGGCCGCGACGTTTCCACCAACAACGCGAAGTCCTCCCTGCGCAGGAGCTTGTCCGAGTATGTCCAGGGCACCTGGTCGTTGACCTCGGCTATCACCGCGCGGCAACTCTCGAGCGCTGGCACCAGGTATTCGGCGGCAAGCCCCAGGCTGTACTCGCCTTGTGCGTTCGGCGGGCTGACCTGGATCATCACGACGTCGGCGCGGATCTTGCGCGAACGAATCAGTCCGGCGAGCTGCGAGTAGGGATGCGGATGGATGTCGAGCACGCCGGCATCGGCGAGTGCCCGGTTGTGGCCGGACCCGCAGTAGGCGGCAAGGCGCAAGTGGTCGGCGTGCTCCGGCTTGACGATGCCGGACCAGTTCACGCCCAGGAACAGCGACGCGCCGGAGAACGCGGCACGCTGCGCGACCAGCGCCTCGGTGAGCGTCTGCGGTTCGGCGCAGGCCTGGCCGAAAATCACGCCGTCCCCCGGCCGGATGTGGCGCGCAAGCTCCATGCGGCGCGATGCTAACATCGCGACCGGAGGATTCCATGCTCGACGACAAATCCCAGGATCTCATTTTCCGCGACGCGCACACGCCGCAGGGTTTCCTCGACACGCCGGTCACGGACGACAAGCTGCGCCAGGTCCACGAGCTGATGAAGTGGGGGCCGACCACCCTGAATTGCCAGCCGATGCGCATCGTGTTCGTGCGCTCGAAGACCGCGAAGGAGAAGCTCGCACCGGCGCTCACGCCCGGCAACCTGGACAAGACCATGAAGACGCAGGTGACGGCGATCGTCGCCTACGATTCGCGCTTCTACGACAACCTGCCGAAGATCTTCCCCAACAATCCCAAGGCCAGGGACGGCTTCGAGGGCGAGGAGAAGAAGGCGATGGTGGATCGCGTCGCGCTGCGGAACGGGTCGCTGCAGGGCGCCTATTTCATCATCGCGGCACGCGCGCTGGGAGTGGATTGCGGCCCGATGTCCGGATTCGACAATGCCAAGGTGGATGCGGCATTCTTTCCCGACGGGCGCTGGAAGTCCAACTTCCTCATCAATCTCGGCAAGGCGGATCCGGCGAAAGTGTTCCCGCGCAACCCGCGGCTTTCGTTCGACGAGGCCTGCAGGATCGAATAGGCTGAGCAACCGAGGAGATGACGATGGCGATCAAGTTTTATTCCTGGCCGCAAAGTTCAGGTACGCGCGTCGCATGGGCGCTCGAGGAACTGGGCATCCCCTATGAGTACGTCCAGCTCGACGCGAAGAAGCAAGAGCACCGAGCGGCCAAGTACCTGGCGGTGAACCCCCACGGGAAGGTGCCGGGGCTGGTCGACGGCGACCAGAGCTTCTTCGAATCGGGTGCCATCCTGCTGCACCTGTGCAACAAGTATGGCGTCGAGAAGAAGCTGTGGCCGGCCGCCGGCGGCCAGGCCCGCGCCGACGCCGTTTCGTGGACTGTGTGGGCCACGACCGAGCTGGGACCCTACATGATGCAGTACCTGTACCACGGACTCGACACCCCGGTCTCCTACAAACCGGAGGATCGCAGCAAGGCGGCGGCCGAGTACAACCTTTCGCAGTTCAACCGCTGCCTGGACGCCATGGAGGCCCGGCTTGGGAGCGGCGAATACCTGCTGGGCGGCTTCTCGCTTGTCGACGTCGCGGCCGGCAGCGCGCTGGTCTTGGGAACGATGCTCGGGCTCAAACTCGACCGTCATCCGCGTCTGGCCGCCTGGTGCAAGCGCTGCGCTGAGCGACCGGCGTTCAAGCGGGCCCGCTAATCGACGCGCAGCGTACCGTTCACGCAGGTCACCGCTTCGCCGCCGATCTGAATGGCGTCGGCGCTGACCCGTACCTGCACGCGGCCGTCGCGCCCCACCTGCATGCCCTGGCGTGCGGTGTAGCTGGGGCCGAATTCCTTCAATAGCCCGGTCTGGCGCAGGAAGGCGCCGACCGACACGTTGCCGCTGCCGCACACCGGATCTTCCGGCACGCCATGCGCCGGGGCGAACGAGCGCACGTGGATCGGCATGGCCGCTGACCCGGTGCGGCCGAAGACCGTGACGCCGGTAGCGTGGAGCTCATGGCTCATCTTCTCGATCGCGGGCATGTCCGGATCGAGCTCATCCACGGCTTGCGCCTCGCCCAGATTCACCACCACCCAAATTGGTCCTACATCCACGCGTAGCGCTTGCGCCTTCCCGAACAGTGGTGCCTCCACCGACTTCACCTTCGGTTCTGGCGCGCGCACGTAGATGCGCGACTCTTCAACCGTCAGATCCAGCACGCCGGCGCCGCATTCCTGCTTCAATCTGCCGTTGGACGCCTTGGCGAAACCACTTTCCAGCGCAGCGTGCGCGCTCCCGACCGTCGGATGGCCGGCAAAAGGCAGCTCCTGGCGCGGTGTGAAGATACGCAGCTTGTAGCTCGCCTCTGGTTTTGTCGGGGGCAACAAGAAAGTCGT
>CAZVZV010000218.1:0-12901 GCA_964631735.1 uncultured Enterobacteriaceae bacterium | reverse complement strand
GCGGAATTCAAGTCGAAGTGGATGGGCTACGTCGACGACGTCGAATTCACCCACGACGAGCAGGCCGGCCTGCTGCACGTGCGCTCCGCCTCGCGTCTCGGGCGGCGCGATCACGGCGTCAACCGCGCGCGCGTCGAAGCCCTGCGCCTGAAAATCGGGGTCTGACCCCGATTTTCAACCAAATTCTACGATCACTGGCTGGTGGTCCGAAGCCTGCGTCTCGCCGTCGACGCGCACCGCGGCGATGCGCGGCGCGAGGTCTTCGCTCACGAAAACGAAGTCGCAGCAATAGGGTGCCGCACCATGCTCCCGGTCGTGCACGCAGAAGGTCGGCGGGTGCGGCGTTTTCGCATTCAGGTGCTTCCAGCTGTCCACATAACGGGGCACGTCCGGCGCGATCGGCGCCTGCATGCGCGCATACATGGAATCCTCCGGTCCCTTCGGCAGGTTGAAATCGCCACACAGGATCGCGGGTAAAGGCCGCAAGAGGGATTGAAACGGTCCCGAGTCGTAACGCGCCGAGGGCCTGGCGCGCGCCTGGCCGCAGGCCTCGGCGTGCAACTCGCGCAGCTGCTCTACCTGCGCGATGCGCTGAATGTCCGAGTAGTACTCGAGATGGGTAGTGGTGACGCGCAGTGCGCCAAAGGGTGCTTCGATCACCGCTTCGAGTGCGACGCGCGGCATGCTCGGCGTCTGCGCATGCGCAGTCCACGGCAAGCTGTGGCGGAACACCTGGCGCACCGGAAATCGCGACAGGATCATGTTGCCGAAGCGCCGGCGTACGCCGCGCTCGCCCGGCGCGTCCACCGCGATGGCGAAAATAGGCTCGTAGTCCGGCAGCAGCGCCGCGAGGGCGGCCACCTGGTCTTCGCCTGCGCTGCCTGCGAGCGCCGGGTAGTTGATCGCCACTTCCTGCAGGCACAGCACGTCGAAGTCGGCAAACGAGCGCGCAGATTCCACAATTCGCCGCGGATCGACCTTGCCGTCGAGGCCGCGGCACCACTGGATATTCCACTGGACCAGCTTCAATGCGGGAACCTCAACGAATCCCGGCGCGCATGAAGCTCTGCACGAACTGGCGCTGGAACAGAAGAAATGCGACCAGCAGCGGGCCGGAGGTCAACAGCGTCGCGGCGGTGATGATCGACCAGTCGATGCCCTGGTCGGTGGAGGAAAACACCTGCAGGCCGACGGTCAACGGGCGTGAACCCACCGAATTGGTGACGATCAGCGGCCACAGAAAGTTGTTCCAGTGATAACTCACCGACACCAGCGCATAGGCAATGTACACGGGCCTGGCGAGCGGAACGTACACCTCCCACAGCACGCGCAGCGAGCCCGCGCCTTCCACGCGCGCGGCCTCATCCAGTTCGCGTGGAATGGTCTTGAACGTCTGGCGCAGAAGAAAAATTCCGAAGGCGGAGGCCATGTAGGGCAGGCCAATGGCGGTGATGGTGTCGGTCAGATCGAGCGCGGCCATGGTGCGGTAGTTCTCGACGATCAGCACGTCGGGCATGATCATCAGCTGCACCAGAACCAGTGCGAACATCAGGTCGCGGCCGCGAAACTCGTAGCGCGCGAATGCATAGGCGGCGAGCGTCACCAGCACCAGCTGCACGCCGAGGATGAGCGTAACCAGCAGTATCGTGTTGACGAAATAGCGCGCGAAAGGCGCCGCGTTCCACGCGTTGACGAAGTTCTGCAGCGTGAGCGGCGCGAGCAACTCGAAGCGCGTGGAGAATTCAGGCGGATGGAACGCGGTCCAGAATGCGTAGGCCAGCGGCAGGATCCACAGGATCGCGAGCAGCCAGGCGCCGGCGGTCTCCAGAACGCGGCTCATCGGTAGTGGATGCGCCGCTCGAGGAACGCGAACTGCAGAATCGCGGCTGTGCCGAGGATCGCGAGCAGCACCATGGTGAGCGTCGCGGCGTAGGCCGAGTCCCAGAACTTGAACCCGACGTCGTAGATGTAGTACAGCAGCAGGGAGCTTGCGTTGTCCGGCCCGCCCCGGGTCATCACCACGATGTGATCGACCAGACGGAACGAATTGATCACCGCGTTCACCAGCACGAACAGCGTGGTGGGCATCAGCAGCGGGAACGTGACGCGGCGGAAGTAGTACCAGCGGCCTGTCCCCTCGATCGCCGCGGCTTCGCCGAGCGAAGGCGGGATGGCTTGCAGCGCGGCGAGGTAGAAAATCATGAAGAAACCTGCTTCCTTCCAGATCGTCACCACGATCAGACAGGACAGTACGGTGCCCTTGGTGCCGAGCCAGTTGTGCGAAGGCAGGCCGAGCAGGCCCACGGTGACCTGCTCGAGCAGGCCGTAGGTGGGCGTGTAGAAGAACAGCCAGATATTGGCCACCGCGATCATCGGCAGCACGGTCGGTGTGAAATAAGCGAGCCGCAGGAAGCCGCGCCCGGCGATTTTTCCGTTCACCCACACCGCCATCAGCAACGCGAGCGCGATCGAGGCCGGAATCGTCCCGGCGGCGAACCACAGGTTGTTGCCGAGCACCTGCCAGAACACCGGGTCCTCGAGCAGGCCCTGGTAGTTGTTAAGGCCTACCCAGACCGCGGGCCGCCCGCCCTTCGGCGTCGATTGAAAGCTGTGCCAAAGCGTCGCGAGCGCCGGGTAATGCGTGAACAGCGCGAGCAGCGCCGCGGCCGGCAGCAACAGCAGCCAGCCGTGGACCTGAGCGCTCGCGCGATTCACTTCCCGCTGAGGCGATTCACTTCTTGCGATACGAACGCAACAGCCGCTCTGCTTCGCGCTGCGCTTCCTTCATCGCCGCCTCGGGCGATTTCCCGCCGGTGAGCGCAGCCTGCAGGCCGTCGTTGAGCGCCTTGGTGACGCGCTGGTTGTCGTGCGTGGAGAGTTCCGCGACCGCGTATTGCAACTGGTCGCGCGCCACTGCGGCGGCCGGAAAACCTTCGACGTATTTCTTCATCTCGGGCGTGTCCCATGCGTCGGGCCGTACCGCGACGTAGCCCGTGGCAATGCCCCATTCGGCCGCCCGCCTGGGCGAAGTCACCCACTTCACGAACTTGAGCGCGGCCGCCTGCTGCTGCGGTGTGGACTTCTTGAACAGGTAGAAATTGCCGCCGCCCGTTGGCGTGCCGCGACGTTTGCCCGCCGGCAGCATGGCCACGCCAAAATCGAACTTGGCATTCGCCTTGACGTTGGTGAGGTTGCCGGTGGTGGTCCACATCATCGCGATCTTGCGCTCGAAGAAGTCCTTAGGCGTGGTGCCCCATTCAATGACGCCAGGCGGCATGACTTTGTGCTTCTGCGACAGGTCCACCCAGAACTGCAGCGCCTCGACCACCGCGGGGTTGTCGTAGTACGTCGCATCGCCCTCCTTGTTCATCAGCAGCACGTCGTTCTGCGTGGTGAACCCCTGGAACAGCCAGTACGGAAACCCGGACGACGGCACCTGCACGCCCCATTGCGTGGTCTTGCCGGAGGCGTCGCGCCGGGTGAGCTTCTGCGCGTAAGCCACCATCTCCTGCCAGTTCGCCGGCGCCTTGTTCGGATCGAGCCCGGCTTCCTTGAACGCCTCCTTGTTCCAGTACAGCACCACGGTGGAGCGCTGGAACGGAACGCCCCAGGTCTTGCCGCCGGTCTGGCTGTTCTGCATGAACGCCGGGTAGAAGCTCCTGATCCACTGCTGGTCGTCCGCTGCGCCTGCGACCGTATCCCACGGCACGACCGCATCCTCGTCGATCAGCGTGTACATGTCAGTCGAGAGCAGCACCGAAATCACCGGCGGCTCGCCCGATTTGTGCGCGGTGAGCGCCTTGACGATCGACTCCTGGTAGGTGCCCGAGTAGATCGGTTTCACTTTGATTCCCGGATTCTCCTTCTCGAATTCGGCGGCAAAACCGTCGATGATCTTGGTGATCGGGCCGCCAACGGCGACCGGGTAGTAGAACGATATTTCCTGCGACCAGGCCGGCGGCGAAATCGGCAGACAAACGAGCGCGGCCGCCGCAAGCGCGGCGAGGCGTTTCAGACAGATGTTTTTCACGGCTTCCTCCGTTGAAAAGTGTTCATGCGGTTTACTGAATGCGTTTTTCCGTGCGCGCGTCGAACAGATGCACTGCGTCCGCGCTCCATGCGAGGCGCACGCGCTCGCCCGGCACGGCAGCCGCGTGGCGCGCGACGCGCGCGTTGACCAGCTGCTCGCCCGCGCGGCAGCTAACGATCGAATCGGCACCAAGGTACTCGACGCCCTCGACAATCGCCGGCAATCCCTCCGCGCCCAGGCGCACGTCCTCGGGCCGCACGCCGAGCAGCTTTCCTTCCCCCGCGCCGGCAACGCCCGCCATGACGTTCATCGGCGGTGTGCCGATGAACCGCGCGGCAAACACGTTCGCCGGCCGGCCATAGAGCTCGTCGGGGGTGCCGCTCTGCTCGACGCGCCCGTCGCGCAGCAGCACTATCTGGTCGGCCATGGTCATCGCTTCGGTCTGGTCATGGGTCACGTAGACCATGGTGATGCCGAGCTTTTGCTGCAGTGCGCGGATCTCGCGGCGCATTTCCTGGCGCAGCTGCGCGTCCAGGTTCGACAGCGGTTCGTCCATCAGGCACACCGGCGTCTCGGCGATGATCGCGCGCCCGAGAGCAACGCGCTGCTGCTGCCCGCCGGAGAGCTGCGAGGGCCTGCGCTCGAGGAGCTTTTCCAGGCCGAGCAGCGCGGCGACCTTGGCCAGGCGCGCTTGCCGCTCGACATCCGGCACGTTGCGCACGCGCAATCCGAATACGATGTTTTCGGCCACTGAAAGGTGCGGAAACAGCGCGTAGGACTGGAACACCATCGAGATGCGCCGCTCGGCCGGAGGCAGGCCGGTCACGTCGGCATCGCCGATGCTCACGCGGCCGCTCGAGACCTGCTCAAGGCCCGCGATCAGGCGCAGCGTGGTGGATTTGCCGCAGCCCGATGGGCCCAGCAGAACCAGGAAACGGCCGGCGGCCGCCTCGAAGCTCACGCCGTCCACGGCGCGCGTCGCGCCCCAATCCTTGGTCACGCCGCGCAGGCTGATCGCCGACACCCAGTGTTCCTCCCTTGCGAATCCTACTGGAAATGGCCGGCCGTCTGGCCGACAATGGCTCCAGCCCCTCTCGTCGGCATCGAGGTCCCCATGACCAGTGCACTGCGGTTCTTGCTTGCGATCCTCGCTTTCGCCGTCACCGGGTGGAGCGCCGCACAGGACAAGCCGAAGGACGAGGCCGAGGAGCTGCTCTCAGCGGTGGTGCAGGTGAAGGCGAAGATCCTGCCCAACGCACGCAGCCTCGCCACGCTCGGTCCGCAGCGCCAGGGTTCCGGCGTTCTGGTGCGCGAAGGCTATGTGCTCACCATCGGCTACCTGGTCATCGAGGCCGAGGCGATCGAAGTCCTGGCCGCTGACGGCAAGGCGGTACCCGCCACACTTGCCGGCTACGACCACGCCAGCGGTTTCGGCCTGCTGAAGCTGATCGCGCCGCTGGCGGGCAAGCCGCTGCCGCTCGGCAGCTCGGCTGCGCTCGACGAGCGCGAGCCGGCGATGATCGCGACCCACGGCGGGCGCGAAGGCGTGAGCCTGGTGCACGTCGTGTCGCGGCGGCCGTTCTCCGGCAGCTGGGAGTACCAGCTCGACTCCGCGATCTACACCTACCCGCCGGTGCAGAACTGGTCGGGCGCGGCGTTGATCGGCGCCAGGGGCGAACTGCTCGGCATCGGCTCGCTCATCGTGCCGGACGCGGGCGGCCCGGGCACGCAGTCGCCCGGCAACATGTTCGTGCCGATCGACCTGCTCAAGCCGATCTTCGACGACCTGGTCGCCAAGGGTCGCGCTGCGGGGCCGCTGCGGCCCTGGCTCGGGCTGAACGCGGAGGAGATGCGCGGGCGCCTGTTCGTGCAGCGCGTCTCTCCAGAAGGCCCGGCTGACCGCGCTGGCCTCAAGAGCGGGGACATTGTGATTGGCGTGGCGGGCGAAGAGGTGAGTTCGCTGGCCGACTTCTACCGCAAGATCTGGGCGCGTGGCGCGGCCGGGGTCGAGGTGCCGCTGCGCGTGCTGCAGGGCATGCAGATGAAAGAGGTCACGCTGCGGTCCATCGACCGCATCGAATATTTCCGGCAGAAACCGAGCTACTGACCGGCGGCGAGCCGGGTCGATGGCGGCGTGCGCCGCAGCAGCCCGTCGAGCGCGGCGTCCGCCACCAGGCGGGCGTGGCGCACGTTTTTGCAGATTTCCTCGAGATACAGGTTCTGCCCGCCGAAGTGGCGCTCGGCGTACTCGTAGGCGCGCGCCAGCTGCAGGTCGAGACGCCTGGTCGCGGTGAGGTAGAAGCCGGGCGTCTTGCTCACCAGCTCCGCGGCCGAACGGAACAGCGTGCGCGCCACGCCGCCCGCCACGAATTCGGGGTACAGGCGATCGCGGCATTTCTCCAGATAGCAGCGGTCCGACATCTGGGCCAGGATGTCCGCGGTGCCAAGCATCTGCCCGATGCGCCGCAGCAGCGCGTGGTCGATGCGGATCGCCTCCACCGGGCGCTCGTAACCCGTGTAGTGCAGCAGAGCCGCCGCAGCGCGCGCATAGCGCCCCAGGCCCGCACCGCGCAAATATGGCAGCAGGAAGGCCGCGCCGCGCGACACATGAGTCAGCGTGTACTCGGCGCCGTTGCGGTGCCTGCTGTCGCCGCGCCGCCGGACGTAGCCGACGTCGTGGAACAGCGCGCAGATCACACCAACCATGTACAGCGCCGCCGGCAGCGGGTCGCTGCCCTTGCGCGAGCGCTCGTAGCCGTCCATCAGCCGCGCCTGCGCCAGTGTCACGTCGAGAACGTGCTGCAGGTCGTGGTAGTCGGTGTCGCAGTGGTGGAAACCGGGATGGCGGCCGTGGTACAGCCGCACCGCGTCGGCGAACGCGCGTTCGATCGGTCGGCCGGAGGCCTGTGGATACAGCGTGCTGAACAGCCGCATGACCTCGCCGCAGACCGACGCGGGGTCGGTGGTGCGGATGCGGTCGGCAACATCGTGGTCGTTGCGGCGCATGTCTGCGCTAGCCCCTAGGCGCTCGTTCGAAGAGGCGCTAGGATGCGCAGCGGAGAGCTTCCAAGCGGTGAACTTCGTCACATGCGGCCGCAAGCCTGCGCAAGAGTTTGTGTGGAGCGCTGTGCGGTGAGCAACCAGCCGCTGACCGAAGAAGAGCGCCTGCAGATCGAGGCGCGCGTCCACGCCCTCGAAACCGAACACCACGATCTCGACGACGTCATCGCCCGGCTGGTGGAAGTCCCGATCCAGGACCAGCTGCAGTTGCGCCGATTGAAGAAGCGCAAGCTCCTGCTGAAAGACCTGATCGCGCGACTGCGCGACCGCCTGATCCCCGACATCATCGCTTGATCGCTCTGACTGCAGGCTTCTCCAGGGCAACCGTCTTGAAATTGGCGGGCGCGACGATCTCGATCATCTCGAGATCCTTCGAGTGGCGGATCTCACGGTGGCCGATGCCCGGTGGCTGGTAGAAGCAGCTGCCGGCCTGCATTCGCACGCGACCGACGCCCTCGTACTCGAACACCGCCCAGCCCTTCAGTACGTACACGAACTGCACCTCGCAGTCGTGGCGGTGCCACTGGCCGTGCGGCGCCTTGCCCGGGCGCGCGCGGATCACGTGCGCCACCACCTTGCCGCGTGTGGCGCGCCGGATGCCGAGGTCACGGTACTCGAAGTAATTGCGCAGGCCGCGCCGGACAAACGTCGACTTGGCGCGGTGGCTCACCGAAAACGGACTCTTCATGGTTCCTCCAGCATGGTCAGGTTTCACAGCATGATCAGCGAAACTCCGGCTGCACGCGCGACAGGTAGTCCTCGAGCTGCGCCACCAGGCCGCTGACGATCTGCGCGTCGCCGCGCATCGAGTTCTCTTCGATGGCCCCGCCGATGCGCGTGATCTCCTCGAAGCCGTAACTGCCGCCCACCCCGTGCAGCGAGTGGCCGATGGCGCGTGCGGCGGCAAGGTTGCCGCTGCCAAGGGCAGTGCGCAAGCGCACGAGGTCGCGTGCGCAATTGGACAGGAACCTCGCCGATAGCGTGCGCAGGCGCCCGTCCACCGTGACGTGGATCGCCTCGCCACCCGAGCGCTGCGGCTTGGCCGCCACCAGGGGCGCCAGCGCCTCGCGCAGCCGCTCAACGGACACCGGCTTGCTGATCACATCGTCGCAGCCTTCGACCAGCGCGCGCTCGACGGGGGAACCCCCCTGGTGCGCGGTGAAGGCGATCACCGGCCCGGCGTAGCCGCGCTCGCGCAGCACGTGCACGGTTTCGTAGCCGTCCATGAAAGGCATGTCCATGTCGAGCAGCACCGCCGTATAGGGTTCGGCCAGCGCCGCCTCGATGGCCTCGAGGCCGTCGCCAACCGTCTTGCTGGAAAATCCCAGTTCGCCGAGCTGCATCTGCACCAGGTCGCGCAGATCCGCGTTGTCGTCCGCGATCAGCACGCGTCCGGAGAGTTTCGCCGGCGCTGGCGCCAGGGGACTCGCCGGCGAGGGCAGCGGCAGCGCCGCTGCGGGCGCGGGGATGCGCACTTCGAACACCGAGCCCTGGCCTGCCTGCGAACGGGCGCTGATCGTGCCGCCCATCAGCTCGACCAGCTTGCGCGTGATCGACAGTCCCAGCCCGGTGCCGGCCGCCGTCACGCCCGGCGCGCGCTGGAAGGGCTCGAAGATCCTTTGCAGGTTGTCGGCCGGGATGCCGGGCCCGGTATCGCGCACTTCGCAGCGCAGCTCGTTGGCCTGCCACTGCGCCGCCAGCGTGACCTTGCCTTGGGCGGTGAACTTGATCGCATTGCCAAGCAGATTGATCAGCACCTGGCGCACGCGGAAGGCGTCGAGCGACAGGGCCTGCGGCATGCCTTCGGCTGCCTGCAGCTCGAGCGCGAGCCCCTTGTCATGCGCCATGACGCGCAGGGTGGTGGCCACGTCATCGAGCAGCGCGCGCGGCTCGTGCGCAGTGTGCGCGATATCGAGCTGGCCCGCCTCGATGCGTGCCAGGTCGAGATTGTTGTTGACCAGCGCCAGCAGGTGCTCGCAGTTGCGCGCGATGATGGCGCTGTGGCGCAGGCGCTGCGTACGGCCGATGTCGTCGCCGTACAGGTTGTATTTGTTAAATCCCATGATTGCCGTGATCGGCGTACGCAGCTCGTGCGTCATGTGGTTGAAGAACTCGGTCTTCAGGCGGTTGGCTTCCTGCGCCGCGGTCGTCTCGTAGTACAGGCGCTGCTTCTCCTGGTAGAGCGCGAGCAGCCACACGGAGAGCGCGAAGGCGAAGGCAGCGGCGCCGGCAACCGCCGCGAACAGCCAGTTCGACTGCTGGCTGGCGGCTGCGGTGGCGATGCAGGCGCCGGCCACCAGCGCGACGCTTGCGAGCAGGCCGAGCAGGAAGTCGCGCGGCTGCACCGCGATGCCGCGACCCGCAAGGCCCGCCGGCAGCGCCAGGGCAAGCAGCACGAGCACGATGTCCAGCCACGCCCGCGGCGGGCTGAGCACCTGGCCAGCCAGCAGGCTTTCGACGATGAGCGCGTTGACATACAGGCCCGGCATCCGCCCTGCCGGCGTCAACGCGAAGTCTCCCAGCACGGCACTCGAGCTGCCGATAAGAACGATGCGGCCGCTCACTATCTCGCCGATGTGCGCGCTGCCCGCAGCGCCATTGGCAGCCTCCACCAGCTGGTGAAACGGCACCACCGTCAGATCCGCGACATTGGCGGGCAGGCGCAGCGCGATGCTACCGTCGCCGGCCACGGGCCAGCCGCGATCGCCCACGCGCAACTGGCGGCCGTCGACGCGCAGCGCCTGCTCCGGTTGTGCTGCGAGCAAGGCGGCGAGCGTGAATCCGGCGAGGACCTTGCCATACGCAAGGTGCAGCGGCGCCGTGCGGCGCACCACTCCGTCGGCGTCGGCGATCGTGCTGATGACGCCTACGTGCGCCCGCGAAGCCTGCGTGAGTTTGGCCAGCGGCAAGGTCAGATCCGGCCAGGGGTGCGCAAGCGCTGCCGCCTGCGGTTGCGACCGCGCATCGTGCAGCGCGACCAGCGCCAGCTGCGCCTGGTATGGCGCAGACCTGCCATGCGGGTAAGGCAATGCCGCGGCGGCCAGCACGCCGCGCCGATCGAGAGCGGCGGCGAACGCATCGTCGCCCTCGCGCGCCTCGGCAAACAGGATATCGTAGGCAACCGCGCGCGCGCCGCTGGCCGCCAGGAAACGATGCGCCTTGGCGTACACGTCGCGGGCGTAAGGCCATGCACCAAGCTGGGGTTCCAGCCGCTGCATGGATGCTTCGTCAACGTCGACCACGACCACGCGATCCATAGGCAGCGCGACCGCGAGCCGGCGCTGCAGCGCGTCGCCCAGCCACCAGGCGAGCCGCGGGTACAGCGTGGTCTGCGAGAACAGGGCCGCCAGCAGCAGCCCGCCTGCCGCCGCGGTCAGCACGCGAATGAGGGAGCGGTTCAGCGCAGTCTGCACGAGGTCCTGGGCGGCCGGGATGAAAGGGAATTCTAGAGTAGTTCCCGGGCGCGGCTGCCAGCGGCGCGGTGCGTGGCAGAATGCGCTGCCCGGCCGTGCCGTGGCAACCGCGCCCAATGCGCCGCCTCGCCACCTTAGTCGCAGTCCTGTTGCTGGCAGCAGCGCTGATGCCGTTGCCGCGAGCCGTTGCGGCGCAGTCCGCGCTCGGCGACCTGCTCGCGCGCGCCAGTGCGATGACGGAGGCGGGCAAGCACGCCGAGGCCTACGCGTTCCTCCTCGCCGAGGAGGACGCGCACATTGGCGAGCTGAACTACGACTACGCGCTCGGCCGCGCCGCCTTGTACGCCGGGCGTCCCGATCGCGCGACGATCGCGTTCGCGCGCGTGCTGGCGCTCGACCCCGGGCATGCGGGCGCGCTCATCGACACCGGCAGGGCGTATCTTGCGCTCGGCAACCGCGTGCAGGCCGAGGCGGCGTTCGAGTCGCTGCTCGCGCAGGATCCGCCGCCGGCAATCCGCGCCCAGCTGCTGGTCTATCTCGGTGAAGCGCGCTCGGAGCAAAGAGCCGGATTCGCCATGCGCGCATACCTGAGTCTTGCCGCCGGTGTGAGCTCCAACGTCAACCAGGCTCCCGGGCAAGGGCCGATTTTCGTGCCGGGGTTTTCCGGCGTCGTGCAGCTCTCCGATCAGAACATCCGCAAGGACGACAGTTTCGCCAGCCTTGGCGGCGGCATCGAATTTGCGGCGCCACTGCGCGGGCGGCTCTCCATGGTCGGCAGCGGTGAGTTCGTGGCGCGCGCCAACGGGCACGAGTCGGAATTCGACGTCGGGGGCGCAGGGGGGAGCGTTGGACTGGCTTGGTCGGGAGAGCGATACCTGGTGCGCGGGCAACTGCAAATGCTGCGCAATACGCTGGGCGGCGACACGAGCCGTGACGTGAAGGCCCTGAGCCTCGACGTGAGCGAGACCGCCATGCCGGCGCCCGGCGCCTTCGGTGTCCTTTTCGGTTTCCTTTATGCGGGCACCTACCGGCATCCCCCAGAAGAGTTGAAGGTCTATGACGCGAATTTTGTGAGCAGCGGTGCCGGTATCTCGACGCGGTTTGACGAGAAATCGACAGTCAGTATTGCGCTTGTGGTTGGCTACGACCAGGACCAGGGGGGGAACCCGAGTGGAGACAGAACTGGCGTCGGAGGTCGCATTGCCTGGGAGCGAATCCTCAGCCCGAAACTCAGGCTGGCGGCGATTGCCAGCCTGGTTGGCTCCCGCTACTCGGCATTCGATGCGATTTTCCTTACGGAGCGCCAGGATACGCGAGGGGACTTCGAGTTGCTTCTGAGGTATGACCTGGCCCCGAAACTGGAGGCCCGGTTCGGCGCGTGGCGCTCAGTGCAGGATTCCAACATTCCCATCTACGAGTACGCCCGGACGGATTGGTGGGTGGGCCTGTGGAAAGGCTTCAATTAAGGCATCTGTGAGGGACCGTCAGGAAGGATGAATAATTCCAATGACCGGGTGCGCAAGTTGCGTCATCCTCACCGACAACTCGGAACGCGGCGATTCGGAGGCGATATGAAGCAGACAGTCATCATGGTCGGACTCGTGGTTGGCGCAGTGGGCACTAACTGTGCTTTTGGGCAGAGCGCTGGTGTCGTGCAATTCGTCGCTGGGGACGTCAAAGTCCTCTCCGTGGGCGGCAGCGAACGCTCAGCGCGCAAGGGGGTGCCGGTAAGCGTGGGCGACACGCTTCTGACGGCCCCGGGTGCTCTGGCGCAATTAAAAATGGGCGACGGCGCGGTCATCGTCGTGCAGCCCGAGTCCCGCCTCACGGTTGCTGAGTTCCACTACGCGGGCGCAGAGGATGGCACGGAGAAAGTCCGCTACCGGCTCGACCAGGGTGGCTTCCGGGCCGTGACCGGTGCGATCGGCCGCACCCACAAGATGAATTACGTGATCGAGACCCCGATTGCCCACATGGGCGTGCGCGGTACCGACCATGAGTCCTACTACTTCCCCGTCACCGGCCCGATCGCGGGCGACGGTGCCAAGCCGGGGGCCTACAACAAGGTCAATACCGGCAGAACCTACATGCGCACCAGCGCGGGCGAGGTCGAGATCGACCCGAACCAGGTCGGCTTTGTGGCGAGTGCCGGCGAGGTGCCGGCGATCCTGGCAAGCGTGCCCGGCTTCTTCAACCGCTCCATCGCGCCGCGCAGCGCTCGGCCGGCGGTGACTCCCGCGCCCGTAGCAAGGCGTATGGTCGAAGTCGAGCAGAGCGTGGACACGGCAGACGGCTTGCTCAACAATGTCCGCATGGTTCGCACCCGCGGGCCGCGGGTCGCGCCTGGCGACGGCAATGGGCCGCTGGTCGGCTTCACGATTGCTGCAGGCCAAGGTAA
>CAZVZV010000217.1:0-39226 GCA_964631735.1 uncultured Enterobacteriaceae bacterium | reverse complement strand
TCTGCCGCAATCGGTCATGCGCGCGGCACCGAAGGGCTTGCAAGCGGCGTTATGGCAAATACTGCGGCCCTTTGGCGCCTTCTGGCAAATTCGGGAAGAGCGAGGACTGCGAGCGCCGCTTCGGGCGGCCTCAGGCGATGTCGGGGACGGCGTCGTAGGTGAGCGGAAAGCTCGGGGGATTGGCGGGTGGTGACGGTCCGCCGGGCTGCTGCGGTTCCCAGAGGCCGAGCCAATTGAGCATACGCTCGATAACGACCGGGGCTTCGATGAGGGCGATCACCCGCATTTGCGCACCGCACTTGGGGCACTCGAGCGGGTCGACCTCGTAGACCTTGCGGATCAGCTTCGCCCAGGCGGTCTTGGCGGCTTGGCGTGCCGGGGTGGAGATTTCTGCGTCGGGGTCGTCCATGTCTGGACGTTCGTGTTCCGCGCCCCGCGAGCGGCTCGAGTAGCGGCCGTAGTAGCGCACCATGTGCTCGTTCCTGTCCGGGATGTGCTTGCAGAGCAGCTCCAGCCACTCCGCGCCGGGCATCGCCTGAAAGTTGCGTTTCAGGGTCGCGTGCAGCCGGCTGCGGTAGATCACGGCACCCCTTGCCGCGTCGTAGGTCATCTTCTTGAGGGAGAACGGCGCCCGAAGCATGTAGCCCGCGAGGCTCTTTCGGCCCGCCGCAGCGGATGCGCGCGAAGCCTTGCTGCGGGTCGCCGCATTCGAGAAAGCGCTCGAGCACGTTCTTTTCGACGGCGCGCCGAACCCGGCCGGAGGCGCGCAGCTCCGGCAGATGTCGGCGCACGCACTGCCACAACGGGCTTGCGCGGGGCCTGCGGGCGCGATAGATCGCCGAACGGTCGGCTTCCATCTGCCAAACAACGCGAGACGCGTCGCGGCAGAAGGATCCACGGCCCTGCCGGTTGACATTGCGATCCTCCGGTCAACGCGGCCCGCACGGCGGACGTTGATTGACCGGAAAGGGAGTGCGGTGGCCCGCCGGCTAGTTCTTCTTCACCGGCGGCCGGTCGGTGCAGGCGCCCTCAGCGGCCCCGGGGTGATCGACGCCTCGATTCGCGGCGGCTAGGCCGCGGCGCGCTCCGCGCGGCGCCGCTCGTTTTCCTTCAGGAAGCGCTTGCGCAGGCGGATCGATTTCGGCGTGATCTCCACCAGCTCGTCGTCGGCGATGAACTCCACCGCGTACTCCAGCGTAAGGCCGATCGGCGGCACCAGGTCGATGGCCTCGTCCTTGCCCGAGGCGCGGATATTGGTGAGCTGCTTGGTGCGGATGGGGTTCACCACCAGGTCGTTGTCGCGGCTGTGGATGCCGACGATCATGCCCTGGTACACCGGTTCACCGGGACTCACGAACATGCGTCCGCGCTCCTGCAGCTTCCAGATGGCGTAGGCAACCGCGACGCCGTCGTCCTGCGACACCAGCACGCCGTTCCTGCGCTCGGCCATCTCCTCGGCCCTGGCCGGCGCGTACTCGTCGAACACGTGGCTCATGACGCCGGTGCCACGCGTCAGCGTCATGAACTCGCCCTGGAAGCCGATCAGGCCGCGCGCCGGGATACGGTAGTCGAGGCGCACGCGCCCCTTGCCGTCGGGCTGCATGTCGAGCAGCTCGCCGCGGCGCCGGCCCAGTTCCTCCATCACGCCGCCCTGGTTGACCTCTTCCACGTCCACCGTCAGCACCTCGAAAGGCTCGCAGCGCACGCCGCCGATTTCCTTGTAGACCACGCGCGGGCGCGACACCGCGATCTCGTAGCCCTCGCGGCGCATGTTCTCCAGCAGGATCGTCAGGTGCAGCTCGCCGCGGCCGTGCACGATGAAGGTGTCGGTGTCCTCGGGATACTCCACGCGCATCGCGACGTTGCTCTTGGTCTCCCGCTCCAGCCGCTCGCGGATCTGCCGGCTGGTGACGAACTTGCCCTCGCGCCCGGCGAGCGGCGAGGCGTTGACCAGGAAATTCATGGTCAGCGTAGGCTCGTCGACCTTCAACAGCGGCAACGCATCGGGATGCTCGGGATCGCACAGCGTGGTGCCAATGCTCACTTCCTCGATGCCGTTCACCAGCACGATGTCGCCCGCTTCGGCTTCCTCGACCTGCACCCGCGCCAGGCCCTCGAACATCAGGACCTGGTTGACCTTGGCCTTGATCGGCTGCGCGTCCGGGCCGTTCAGCACCAGCACTTCCTGCGCCGCCTTGAGGCGGCCGCGGCGAATGCGGCCAATGCCGATCTTGCCGACGTAGCTGGAGTAGTCGAGCGAGCAGATCTGCAGTTGCAGCGGCGCATCGGCGTCCTCGTCGCGCATCGGCACATGCGCGAGGATGGCCTCGAACAGGGGCTTCAAGTCGCCGCTGCGCGCATTGGGATCGCGGCTCGACCAGCCTTCGAGCGCCGAGGCATAGACCACGGGGAAGTCGAGCTGCTCCTCGGTCGCACCGAGCTTGTCGAACAGGTCGAAGGTCTGGTTGACCACCCACTGCGCGCGCGCGCTGGGACGGTCCACCTTGTTGACCACAACGATGGGCTTGAGGCCCAGCGCCAGCGCCTT
Organism: uncultured Enterobacteriaceae bacterium; assembly: GCA_964631735.1. Taxonomy (GTDB): domain Bacteria; phylum Pseudomonadota; class Gammaproteobacteria; order Burkholderiales; family SG8-39; genus JAABQT01. The sequence goes on along the minus strand of CAZVZV010000217.1, from coordinate 36,678 downwards.
GCGCGTGACGAAGCGCGTCTGAGGCATCGGCCCTTCGACCGCGTCCACCAGCAGCAGCACGCCGTCCACCATCGAGAGCACGCGCTCGACCTCGCCGCCGAAATCGGCGTGGCCCGGGGTGTCGACGATGTTGATGTGGGTGCCCTCGTAGCGCACCGCGCAGTTCTTGGCGAGAATGGTGATGCCGCGCTCGCGCTCCAGGTCGTTGGAATCCATCACCCGCTCCTGCAGATGCTCGTGCGCGGCAAAGGTGCCGGTGGCACGCAGCAGCTTGTCGACCAGGGTGGTCTTGCCGTGGTCGACGTGGGCGATGATCGCTAGGTTGCGCAACGCGCGCGGCATGGCATTGATCCGAAAAACAAAAGTCGCGCATTGTACGCGACTTGCATGGCGCCGTGTTGCGTTGCGTCAGACTTTGAACACCGAGGCGATGGTGGCTTGGATCGCCTCGGCCGAGGCGCGCGGATCGGCCGCGTCGCGGATCGCGCGCCCAACCACGATGTAGTCCGCGCCGTTGGCGAAGGCTTGCGCCACATCCACGGTGCGCTTCTGGTCGTCGGCAGGTTTCGCTCCCTGCGGCCGGATGCCGGGTGTAACTATTAGCAGCTGGTCGCCGAACGCCGCCTTGATCCTCGCTGCTTCCAGCCCCGAGGCGATGACGCCGTCGCAGCCCGATTCAACCGCGGCCCGCGAGCGCTGCAGCACCAGATCCTCTACGCTTCCCGCGTAACCCATTTCGGCCAGGTTGTTCCGGTCGAAGCTCGTGAGCACGGTGACCGCCAGGATCTTCAGCGCCCCTTTTTCTCTGGCCGCCGCCTCCATGATCGAACGCTCGGCGTGCACGGTGAGGAACTCCGCCCCGCTCGCGCGCAGGTTGGCGACTGCGCGGCGCACTGTTTCAGGAATGTCGTACAGCTTCAAGTCCGCGAACACCCTGCCCCCGCATGCGCGCAGCCACTGCAGCAATTCGAAGGTGCCGCCAGCCGCGAACAGCTCCAGGCCGATCTTGTAGAACCGGACGGCGTCGCCGAGGCGCTCGACGTAAGCGCGCGCCTGTACCGCGTCGGCAACGTCGAGCGCGGCGATCAGGCGCTCGCGGCGGGGAATTTCGCTCATGCGGGCTGCTCCTCGGCGGCAAGGTCCTGCAGGGTCATGGTGAGAGTCTCGCCAGCGCGCTCGAAGTGCTCCGCCAGCGCGGGCGGCGCTTGCGCGCGCAGGGCGGTGGCATCGATGGCGAAGGCGCGCACCACATCAGCGATGCGGATGGCGCCCGCGTCACGCGCCAGCAGCCAGGTTTCCCTGTCGCTGCGCGCCGCCCAACCGAGCGCGGCGCAACGCTCCAGCACGCGCTCGCAGCGCTCCGGCGTCAAGCCCGCCTGCGCCGCGATGCGACCAACGGCAAGGACGCCGCTCGCTCGCGCCAGCACTCGCAGCACGGCGAGCGCATCGAGCAATTCGCGCCCGGGCGCGTCGGCGCGCAACGCATGCTCTGCGCGCCAGGCCGGCAGCATGGCCGTGAGCGTCGCACCGAACAGCACCACCACCCAGGAGACGTAGAGCCAGATGAGGAAAATGGGGATGGCGGCAAATGCGCCGTAGACCAGTGTGTAGGTGGGAAACTTGGCCACGAACAGCGCGAAGCCACGCTTGGCGAGTTCGAAGATGATCCCGGCGACGACGCCGCCGGCGAGCGCATGGCGAAATTCGATGCGCCGGAACGGAACCACCGAGTAGAGCAACGTCAATGCGGCACAGGTGAACAGGAACGTCAGCACTCCCAGCGCGGCCCTGGCGAACTCGCCCAGGTCGAGCATGCCGAGGGAGTTGCCCACCAGGAACGAGGTGATCGAGATGCTGGCACCGATCAGGACCGGCCCCAGCGTCAGCACCGCCCAGTACACCACGATGCGCTGCACCAGGTGCCGCCGGCGCTGCACGCGGAAGATCCGGTTGAGGACCTCGTCGACAGTGAGCATCAGCATCAGCGCGACGGCGGCGAGGAACACGAGGCCGAGCGTAGTCAAGCGGGCGGCGCTGTCGGCGAAGGCCCCGAACTGCCGGGTCACCCGGGCACCGCCCTCGGGCAGCAGCTGCGCCGATACGAATCGGCCGAGCGACTCGATGGCCTGATCGAAGGCGGGAAAGGCGCTCGACAGCGCGAGCGCCACCGTGATCAGCGGCACCAGCGCGAGCAGAGTCGTATACGTGAGGGAGCCGGCCGTTTGCAGGCCGCGGTCTTCGTTCAGACGCCGCACCAGCGCGAGGAAGAACTCGAGCAGGCGTTGTGCGGTACGTCGCATCGGGCCCGTATGATACAGGGACGGTATCATGCGAGAACAAGATTGCCCGACAAGACTCAGGCCGTCGCGGAAAGGTCTCGCATGCTGCTGGGCTGCATCGCCGACGATTTCACCGGCGCCACCGATCTGGCCAACAACCTGGTGCGCGGCGGCATGCGGACAGTGCAGACCATCGGTGTGCCGTCCGCGCCGCTCGCCGAGGAAGTGGATGCGGTGGTGATCGCCCTCAAGTCACGCACCATCCCCGCCGGGGAAGCGGTCGCGCAGTCGCTCGCCGCGCTCGCATGGCTGAAGGGGGAGGGCTGCCGGCAGTTCTATTTCAAGTATTGCTCGACCTTCGATTCGACGCCGCAAGGAAACATCGGGCCGGTGACCGAGGCATTGATGCGCGCCCTCGGGTCCGATTTCACAATCGCCTGCCCGGCCTTTCCGGAAAACAAGCGCACGGTGTTCAAGGGCTATCTGTACGCGGGCGACGTGCTGCTCAGCGAGTCGGGCATGCAACATCATCCGCTCACGCCCATGACCGACCCGAACCTGGTGCGCGTGCTGCAGGCGCAGACGCGGCTCAAGGTCGGCCTGATCGGTTACGAGGATGTCGCGCGCGGCCCCGAGGCCATTCGCGCGCGCATCGCGCAGCTCAAGGCGGCGGGAACGGCAGTCGCCATCGTGGATGCGATCTCCAATGAAGACCTGATGCGCATGGGGCGTGCATTTGCCGGCCTGCCCCTGGTCACGGCGGGCTCCGGCGTGGCGCTCGGGCTGCCGCAGAATTTTGCCGAGGCGGGACTGCTGCGCAGGGCGGCGACTGCGGCCGCGCTGCCCAAGGTACGCGGCACTGCCGCCATTGTGTCGGGCAGCTGCTCGGTCGCCACCAACGGCCAGGTCGTCGACTTCATGCGCCGCGGCGGGCCGGCCTATGCGCTGGATGCGCTCAAACTGGCTGCAGGCGAGCCGGAGGTGGAGCGCGCCCTTGCCTGGGCGCGCCCGCGGCTTGCCGCAGGCCCGGTGCTGGTCTATTCCACCGCCGAGCCGCAAGCGGTCAAGACCATCCAGGCCAGGCTCGGCGTCGGCGAATCCGGGGCCATGGTGGAGCGCGCGCTGGCCGCCATCGCGCGCGGACTCATCGATGCGGGCGTGAGCCGGTTGATCGTCGCCGGCGGCGAGACCGCGGGAGCCGTCGTGCAGGCGCTTGAGGTGACCGCGCTGCGCATCGGAGCGCAGATTGATCCTGGGGTGCCCTGGACCGCGTCGGTAGGCAAGCGGCCCGTACTGCTCGCGCTCAAGTCGGGCAATTTCGGCACGCCGGATTTTTTCACCAAGGCGCTCTCCCAGCTGGATCAGCCATGAACGAAAACGCGCTGCGCGAACAGATCTGCCGGCTCGGGCGGTCGATATTCGACCGCGGATTGACGCACGGATCGACCGGCAACATCAGCAGCCGCTGCGCGGACGGATGGCTGCTGACGCCGACCGGCTCCAGCCTCGGACAGCTCGACCCGGCGCGCCTGTCCAAGCTGGACTGGCAGGGCAGGCTGATCTCCGGCGAGGCGCCGTCGAAGGAAAATTTCCTTCACCTCGCCATGTACCAGGAGCGAGAGAAGAACCAGGCGGTCATCCACCTGCATGCCACGCATTCGGTTGCCGTCTCGGTGCTCGAGGAGGTAAACCCCGCCGACGTGCTGCCGCCAATCACTGCCTATTACGTCATGCGCATCGGTAGCCTGCCGCTGGTGCCCTACTTCGCGCCGGGAGACCTGAAGCTGGCGCAGGCCGTGCGCGGCTTCGCCGGAAAACACCATGCCTTGCTGCTCGCCAACCACGGCCCGGTGGTGGCGGGCTCAAGTCTGTCCGCGGCGGCCGACGCGGTGGAGGAGCTGGAAGCGACCGCCAGGCTCTACCTGCTGCTGCGGGGACAGCGCATGCGCACTCTCACGCCCGGGCAGGTTGCCGACATCAAAGAGCGTTATCCGGCGGGTTGAAACCGCATCCCCTGGCCCATGGCGGAGATCCTGGTCCTGTACTACAGCGTCGGCGGCTCGGTGCGGCGCATGGCGGAATTCGTCGCCGAGGGCGTGGAGCGCGTGCCGGGGGCGATGGCGCTGCTGCGCACCGTGCCGAAGGTCGCGCCCGTCACGCAGATTGCCGCGCCGGCAATTCCGACTGAGGGCGCGCCGTATGCCGAGTTGCACGACCTGGAATCCTGCGCCGGCCTCGCGCTGGGCAGTCCTACGCGCTTCGGCAGCTTGGCGGCGCCGCTCAAGCATTTCCTCGACGGCACATCCGCGTTCTGGCTGAAGGGCACGCTCGCCGGCAAGCCTGCCTGCGTATTCACCTCCACCGGGAGCATGCACGGCGGGCAGGAGTCGACGCTGCTGACGATGATGTTGCCGCTCTTGCACCATGGCATGCTGATCGTCGGTGTGCCCTATACGCAGGCCGAAGTAAACGCGACGCGCACCGGTGGAACGCCCTACGGTCCGAGCCATTTCGCGGGCGTGGCGGACGATCAGCCGGTGGCGGATGCCGAGCGCACTTTGTGCATTGCACAGGGCAAGCGTCTGGCGGAAATAGCACTGAAGCTGAAGGCATGAAAAATAGGGTCAGACCCCATTTTCTTGTTCCGCTTTGCGGTGCCAGCTTGATCGCGTTGCTGGTTCTATGCCTGGCCTGGGAAATGTGGCTGGCGCCGCTCAGGCCTGGCGGATCGTTCCTGGCGCTGAAGGCCGCGCCGCTCGCCTTGCCGCTGACGGGAATCCTGGCGGGCCGGCGCTACACCTATCAGTGGTCCTCGATGCTGATCCTCGCCTACTTCGCGGAGGGCGTGGTGCGCGCCTGGAGCGAGCGCGGGGTCTCGCAGTGGCTCGCCGCCGCCGAGACCGCGCTCAGCCTCGTTTTCTTTGCTTCGGCGGTGGCGTACGCGCGGCTGACTCGAGCAGCCGCTTAGCCGCGGCGTATATCGGGACCTCGATCAAGGCACCGTCCAGCCTGGCGCGGTCCTTTCCCTTCGCTCGAGCTTTTTCAAACGCCGCGACGATTTGTCCGGCGCGCGCGACATCGGGGGTGAACACCTTGTTCACCGCCTTCGCGTGCGCGGGATCAACCAGGCTCTTCATCCGGTAACCCATGCGCCGCGCCCACTTGGCGTCGGCCACCGTCCACTCCGGGCGCCGCTTCCGCGAGCGCCCGCACCTGCTCGGGCGAATCCACCTTGGACATCATCACGAGGTCGGGCTTGCCCGCGAGCACCGCCGCCAGATCTTCGCGGCCGCAGGTCTCGAGCGGATTGACGCGCACCGCGGCCAGCGCGCCGGCCTTGCGCCAGCGCCCGAAGGCGCGCGCAGCCAGGGCGCGCGCCTTCGGCCGAAGTTCAGGCGGCGTGAAATCTTCCAGTTCCAGCACGATGACGTCCGCGCCGGAGCGTGCTGCGGCTTTATGCGCGCTCTCGTCCGCGCCGGGCACGAAGAGCCACGTTCGCCGCGCCGTCACGGACGGTCGGGGGCGGGAGCCGAGGGATAGCGCGCCGAGCCGTAGCGCACCACCAGGTTGGACAGCGCGAGCAGCAGGATCGCGCCCGACACCATGACCACGCCCCAGTCCAGGCGGTGGTTCGCCTGGATGTCGCCGATCAGCAGCCGCACCAGCGCCGTGATCGCCACGTAGACCAGGAAACGCACCGGCATGTGATTGGTCTTGAAGTAGATGCCGACCATCGCGCCCAGCTCGAGGTAGATGAACAGCAGCAGGATGTCCTCGATCGACGCGTGGCCCTTGCCTGCCATGACCAGGAAAGCAAACACCGCGGACCAGACGATGGCGCCGCCGATCGCGAACAGCGCGATGTAGTGAAACGCATCGACCAGCAGGCTGCCTGCCACTTCGGCGAGACGATTGATCCTCTCATGCACCTTGTTCATCTTTTGCATCGGCATGCCCCCCCTTGTCGCCGCTTAGAGCTGGTGCTGCGGATTGACCCGCTCCATCTTGCTCGCCAGCCTGTTGAGCGCGTTGATGTAGGCCTTGGCCGAGGCGACGATGATGTCGGTGTCCGCGCCGACGCCATTCACGATCCGCCCGCCCTTCGCGAGCCGCACCGTCACCTCCCCCTGCGATTCCGTGCCCTGGGTCACCGCGTTCACCGAATAAAGCAGCAGCTCCGCCCCGCTCTTCGCCAGGGACTCGATCGCCTTGAACGTCGCATCCACCGGCCCGTCGCCCTGCGACTCGGCATTTCTCTCCTTGCCCGCTTCGGCCAGCACGATCTTGGCGTGCGGTTTTTCGCCCATGCCGCTTGCCTGGCTCATGGTCACCAGCTGCCAGTGTTCATCCCTGGAAATCCCCGCCTCCTGCGACACCAGCGCCTGCAGGTCCTCGTCGAAGATCTCCGCCTTCTTGTCGGCCAGATCCTTGAAGCGCTGGAACGCCTTGTTGTAGGCGTCCTCGTTGTCCAGTTCGATGCCGATTTCCTTCAGCCGCTGGCGGAACGCGGTGCGCCCGGAAAGCTTGCCCAGCACGATCTTGTTGGTGGACCAGCCCACGTCTTCAGCGGTCATGATCTCGTAGGTCTCGCGCGCCTTGAGCACGCCGTCCTGGTGGATGCCAGAGGCATGCGCGAACGCATTCGCCCCGACCACGGCCTTGTTCGGCTGCACCACGAAACCCGTGATCTGCGACACCAGGCGCGAAGTCGGTACGATCTGTGTGGTGTCGAGGCGCGTTTCGAGGTCGAAGAAGTCCTTGCGCGTGCGCACCGCCATCACCACTTCCTCCAGCGAAGTGTTGCCCGCGCGCTCGCCCAGGCCGTTGATGGTGCACTCGATCTGCCGCGCGCCGCCGATCATCACCGCGGCGAGGGAATTGGCCACCGCCATGCCGAGGTCGTTGTGGCAGTGCACGCTCCACACCGCCCGGTCGGAATTGGGCACGCGCTCGCGCAGGCGCCTGATCATCTCGCCGAACTGCTCCGGCACGGCGTAGCCGACGGTGTCCGGGATGTTGATGGTGGTGGCGCCTTCCTTGATCACCGCTTCCAGCACGCGGCAGAGGAAGTCGGGATCCGAGCGGCTGGCGTCCTCGGGCGAGAACTCGACATCCGGACAGGCGTTCTTGGCGTAGCGCACTGAGAGTATCGCCTGCTCGAGCACTTGCTCTGGCGTCATGCGCAGCTTTTTCTCCATGTGCAGCGCGCTGGTGGCGATGAAGGTGTGGACGCGCCAGCTCTTGGCCCCCTTGAGCGCGTCGATGCCGCGCTGGATGTCGCGGTCGTTGGCGCGGCACAGGCCGGCCACCGTCGAGTCCTTCACCACGTTGGCGACAGCGCGCACCGCCTCGAAATCGCCGTTGGAGGATGCCGGGAAGCCGGCCTCGTTCACGTCGACGCGCATGCGCTCCAGTGCGCGCGCAATGCGCAGCTTCTCGTCCCTGGTCATTGACGCCCCCGGGCTCTGCTCGCCGTCGCGCATGGTGGTGTCGAAAATGATCAATTTGCCTTTGCTCATGTTCTTGTCCTCGTGGATATGGATGGACTGATCCCTGGCCGCCTTGTGGGCGGCACGGGCACTACCGGATTGTGGGGTTTAGTGTGTGCGCGCGGGGCGCAGCAGCAGGCCGCCCAGCGCGAGAAGCGCCAGGGAGAGGAGAGCGGCAAGAATGACCTGATGCATGCGAACCACTATAGCCGGTGGCCGGCGCAGCCGTCAAGGACGCGGCTTGGCGCGCTTGCCAAGGGCCCACAACACGTAGCCCGACAGGCCATAGGCGCAAAACAGCAGGAACAGCACGATCGGCGGATCGAAGGACACCAGCACGAAGCCGAGCACGATCAGCAGCATTGCCCAGAACGGCACGCTCTTCCTGAAATTGATGTCCTTGAAGCTGTAGAACGGCGCGTTCGACACCATGGTGAGGCCGCCATACAGCGCGAGGAACCCGGCCACCCACTGCAATCCCCAGTCATCGAGCGGTATCTTGTTGTCGTGGGCGAGCCAGACGAAGCCCGCCACCAGCGCCGCCGCCGCGGGGCTCGGCAGCCCCTGGAAGAAGCGCTTGTCCACCACTTCGATCATCACGTTGAAGCGCGCGAGGCGCAGCGCCGCGCCCGCGCAGTAGACGAACGCCGCGATCCAACCGAAGCGGCCGAGGTCCTTCAGCGCCCATTCGTACAGCACCAGCGCTGGAGCGGCGCCGAAGGACACCATGTCGGACAGGCTGTCGTACTGGGCGCCGAATTCGCTCTGCGTGCGCGTCAGGCGCGCGACCCGCCCGTCCAGGCCGTCGAGCAACCCGGCGACGAAGATGGCCACCGCCGCCTCGCCGAAACGTCCGTTCATCGCCTGCACGATGGCGTAGAAACCGGCGAACAGCGCCGCCGTGGTGAACAGATTGGGCAGCAGGTAGATGCCCCGCCGGCGCAGCACCCCGCCGCGAGCGGGCAGCATGCCCGGCAGGTAGTCCTGTTTCTGGTCGCTCGGATCAGCCATGGTCCGCCAGCCTCGCAAGCACGCTTTCGGCCGCATACACCTTGTCGCCGATGGCAGCTACCGGCTGCGCGTCGAGCGGCAGGTAGACGTCCACGCGCGAGCCGAAGCGGATGAAGCCGAAGCGCTCCCCCCTCGCCAGCCCGGCGCCGGCGCCAACGTAGCACAGGATGCGGCGCGCGATGAGGCCGGCGACCTGCACGCAGGTCACATCCGCGCCGGATCGCGCGCGGAACCACAAGGCATTCCTCTCATTCTCGAGTGAAGCCTTGTCGATGGCCGCATTGAAAAACCGGCCGGCGTGGTACCACACCTGCTTCACCTCGCCGTCCACCGGTGCGCGGTTGGAGTGCACGTTGAAGACATTCATGAACACGCTGATCTTCAGCGCGTCGCGCTCGAGCCACGGATCGCGCGCCTTTTCCACCGCGACGATGCGGCCGTCGGCCGGCGACACCACCGCGTGCGGGTCGTCCGGCACCTCGCGCGGCGGGTCGCGGAAAAACTGCAGCACGAACAGCGTGGCGAGCCACAGCGGCAACGACCACCACCAGCCGGCCAACACCGCGACCAGCAGCGCCGCGGCTGCGGCCGCGCCGAGGAACGGCCAGCCCTCTCGCGCGACGACCGGGTGCGGGTATGGCGGCCGCACTATTTCTGGTCTTCCTTCAGGCGCTCGGAACCCTGCCCCTGCTGCATGGCCTTGTGGATGTCGCCAGAGGCCTTGTCGAGCGTCTTCTTCGGGATCTGGCCGATGCTCCTCGACTGCTCCTCGGTGCAGGCGGCCAGTGCGAGCGCGGCTGCGACGGCGAGGCTAGTTCTTAGAAGTATCGACAAGGCGGTTCTTCCGGATCCAGGGCATCATCTCGCGCAGCCGCGCGCCGACCTTCTCGATCGGCAGTTCCGCGGTCATGCGGCGGTGGCTGAGCAGCACCGGCGCACCGGCACGATTTTCCAGCACGAATTCCCTGGCGTACTCGCCGGACTGGATGCGCGCGAGGACCTCCTTCATGCGCTGGCGCGTGCCCTGGTCGATGATCTTCGGCCCGCTCACGTACTCGCCGTACTCGGCGTTGTTGGAAATCGAGTAGTTCATCGTGCCGATGCCGCCCTCGTACATCAGGTCCACGATCAGCTTCAATTCGTGCAGGCATTCGAAATAGGCCATCTCCGGCGCGTAGCCCGCCTCCACCAGCGTGTCGAAGCCGGCCTTCACCAGCTCGACGCAGCCGCCACACAGCACGGTCTGCTCGCCGAACAGGTCGGTCTCGGTCTCCTCCTTGAAATTGGTCTCGATCACGCCGGCCTTGCCACCGCCGATCGCGGCGGCATAGGACAGGGCCAGGTCGCGCGCCTTCTTGGACTGGTTGCGGTGCACCGCGATCAGCATCGGCACGCCGCCGCCGCCGCTGTAGGTCGAGCGCACGGTATGGCCGGGCGCCTTGGGCGCCACCATCCACACATCCAGGTCCGCGCGCGGCTGGATCAGTCCGTAGTGGATGTTGAAGCCGTGCGCGAAGGCGAGCGAAGCGCCCCGCTTGATGTTGGGCTCGACGAAGTCCTTGTAGACCTGCGCATGATGCTCATCCGGCAGCAGGATCATGACGATGTCCGCGCCCTTGATCGCCTCGGCCAGCTCGGCGACCTTGCTGCCGGCCTTTCTCGCCTTGTCCCAGGACGCGCCTGCCTTGCGCAGGCCGACAGTGACCTTGACCCCGGACTCCTGCAGGTTCTGCGCATGCGCGTGGCCCTGCGAGCCGTAGCCGATGATGGTGACCTTCTTGCCCTTGATGAGCGAGAGGTCGGCATCCTTGTCGTAATAGACCTTCATGGTTCTCCCTTACACGCGCAGGACCCGGCTGCCGCGGCCGATGCCGCTGGCGCCGGTGCGCACCGTTTCGAGGATCGCGCCCTGGTCGAGCGCCTGGATGAAAGCGTCGAGCTTGCGCCCGTCGCCGGTCAGTTCGATGGTGTAGGTGTTGTCGGAGACGTCGATGATGCGCCCGCGGAAGATGTCGGTCATGCGCTTCATGTCGTCGCGTTCCTTGGCGCCGGCGCGCACCTTGATCAGCATCAGCTCGCGCTCGATATGCTCGGCTTCCGACAGGTCCACCACCTTGACCACCTCAACCAGCTTGTTCAGCTGCTTGGTGATCTTCTCGATGACCTCGTCGGAACCTACCGTCACCACGGTCATGCGCGACATCGAGGCGTCCTCGGTCGGCGCCACGGTGAGCGACTCGATGTTGTAGCCGCGCGCCGAGAACATGTTCGAGATGCGCGACAGCGCCCCGGCCTCGTTTTCGACCAGGATGGAAATGATGTGGCGCATCAGAGGTCCTCGGAGAGGATCATTTCCGTGATGCCCGTGCCGCCGGGAATCATCGGATAGACGTTTTCCGTCTGGTCCGTGAGGAAATCCAGGAACACCAGGTCCTTCTTGCGCTTGAAGGTTTCGCGCAACGCGGGCTCCACGTCCGCGGGCTTGTCGATCAGCAGGCCCGAATGGCCGTAGCCCTCGGCCAGCTTGACGAAATCGGGCAGCGCGTCCATGTAGGACTCGGAATAGCGGTTGCCGTGGAAGAACTGCTGCCACTGGCGCACCATGCCCATGTATTTGTTGTTCAGGTTGACGATCTTGATCGGCAGCCGGTACTGCTTGCAGGTCGAGAGCTCCTGCAGGCACATCTGGATCGAGGACTCGCCGGTCACGCAGGCCACCGTGGCGCCGGGGTTGGCCATCTGCACGCCCATCGCCGCGGGCAGGCCGAAGCCCATCGTGCCCAGGCCGCCGGAATTGATCCAGCGGCGCGGCTTGTCGAACTTGTAGAACTGCGCGGCCCACATCTGGTGCTGGCCGACGTCCGAGGTGATGAAGGCTTCGCCGCCGGTCACCTCGTAGAGCTTCTCCAGCACGAACTGCGGCTTGATGATCTTCGACTTGCGGTCGTATTTGAGGCAGTCCTTGCCGCGCCATTCGCCGATCTGCTTCCACCAGGACGCGATGTCCTGAGGTTTCGATTCTTTCAGGAGCTTGGAGAATTCCTCAAGCACATCGGGAATATTCCCCACGATCGGCACATCGACCTTTACGCGCTTGGAAATGGACGACGGGTCGATGTCGATATGGATGATCTTGCGCGGGTTCTGCGCGAAGTGCGCCGGATTGCCGATCACGCGGTCGTCGAAGCGGGCGCCGATCGCGAGCAGCACGTCGCAGTGCTGCATTGCCATGTTGGCCTCGTAAGTGCCGTGCATGCCGAGCATGCCGAGGAACTGCTCGTCGGTGGCCGGGTAGCCACCCAGCCCCATCAGCGTGTTCGTGATCGGCGAGCCGGTGCGCTTGACCAGGTCTATCAGCTGCGCCGACGAATTCGACAGCACCACGCCGCCGCCGGTGTAAATCATCGGCCGCTGCGCTTCCTGCAGCAGCTGCACCGCCTTCTTGATCTGCCCGGCGTGGCCCTTCTTCACCGGGTTGTACGAGCGCATGCTGATCGTTTCCGGGTACTGGAACTCACACCTGTTCACGGTGACATCCTTCGGGATGTCCACCAGTACCGGCCCCGGCCGCCCGGTGGTGGCGATGTGGAAGGCCTTCTTCATCGTCACCGCGAGGTCCTTCACATCGCGCACCAGGAAGTTGTGCTTCACGCAGGGGCGCGTGATGCCGACCGAGTCGCACTCCTGGACCGCATCCTCGCCGATGGCGTGCGTCGGTACCTGGCCGCTGATGATCACCATCGGGATCGAGTCCATGTACGCCGTGGCGATGCCGGTGACCGCATTGGTCAGGCCCGGGCCCGAGGTCACCAGGCACACGCCCACCTTGTGCGAGGAGCGCGAATAGCCGTCGGCCGCGTGCGCTGCGCCCTGCTCGTGGCGCACCAGCACGTGGCGTACCTTGTCCTGCTTGAACAGCTCGTCGTAGATCCAGAGGACCGCCCCGCCCGGGTAGCCGAACAGGACCTCGACGCCCTCTTCCTGCAGGCAGCGGATGAGGATCTGGGCGCCGGTCAGTTCTTCGGTCTTGATGCGGTCCATGACAATCTCGCCTGAGGCAGGAAAAGCGTTCGAGATTAACGGCTTGCTGCGATGCGGTCAAGCGAGCGGCAGGCGGATTCGCGGCCCGGTTTGATACCATCGCCGCAGGCGTCGGACCACCGGCCGCAGGGAGACGAAGACTGGCATCGCGCAGTGAACTGTCGGCGTTTCTCGAAGGCGCCGAGCGGCGCGCCTTCAAGCAGGCTGTCTATGCCGTGCGCGATGAGCAGGCGGCGCTGGACGTCGTGCAGGACGCGATGCTGCGGCTGGCGGAGAAGTACGGCGACCGCCCGGGCGCCGAGTTGCCGATGCTGTTCCAGCGCATCCTGCAGAATGCCATCCGCGACTGGTTCCGCCGGCAAAAGGTGCGCTCGACCTGGATCACGCTGTTTTCATCCCTGCTGCCGGGCCACGGCGAAGAGGATGACCGCGATCCGCTCGAAACTTTGGCCGAGGCTGGCGAGTCGAATACCGTAGAGCGTCCGCCGGACCGGTTGGAACGCTTGCAACTTATTGAAATACTTGAACAAGAGATCGCAAAGCTACCGGTCCGTCAACGCGAAGCATTCCTCACGCGTTACTGGGAGGAGTTGGACGTCGCCGAAACCGCCCGTGCCATGGGCTGCTCCGAGGGCAGCGTGAAGACGCACTGCTCACGGGCCGCACACGCATTGGCCGCCGCGCTTAGAGCGCGCGGCGTAACCCTTTAGGATTCGACAGGCGCCCGCGCACAGCACATGAACGAACCACAATTCGGCAACAAAATCCGACAATTGCTCAACCAGGGGGCACCGCTCGGCGCGTCCGTTTTGGCGCGGTTGCGCGCCGCTCGCGAGGGCGCGCTGGAGCGCCAGAAGCCAGAATCGGCGGCGGGCCTGGCGTGGACGGGAGGCGTTCTCGGCCGCCTGGGCGGCTTCAGCGGAATCTCGCTGCGGTTGGTCGTGCCGCTCATCGCGCTGGCGATCGGCCTCGCCGCCGTCTATACCTGGGAGCAGAATCAGCGCGCTGCGGAAGTCGAGGAGCTGGATGCGCAGGTGCTCACGGGCGAATTGCCGATCGACGCCTACCTGGACCGCGGGTTCGAGGCGTGGCTGAAAAAGCGCGCCTCGTTCTAGCTGCGGCGGCCTTCGCGCTGCTTGCGCTGGCTAGCAGCGCGATGGCGCAGGCGCCCAAGAAGGGCCCTGCTTGGGCCGAGCTCAGCGCCGATCACCAGCAGGTGCTCGCACCGCTGAAGAACGACTGGGGACAGATCGCGCCGGACCGCCGCCGCAACTGGGTCGCCCTCGCCAAACGCTATCCGGGCATGAAGCCCGAAGAGCAGCAGCGCATGCAACGGCGCATGGAGGGCTGGGCCAAGCTGACCCCGGAACAGCGCAAGCAGGCGCGCGAGAACTATCTGCGCATCAGCAAGGTGCCGCCGGACAAGCGCGGCGACCTGAAGCAGCAGTGGTCCGAGTACCAATCGCTGCCGCCGCAGGAGCGCCAGAGCAACGCGCCGCCGAAGGCGAAGCCGGCGCCGGCGCCGGCGAAGTGACCCCCGGCATCGCGCGTCGCCTGGCAAGCATGCTCTACGAGGCGATCCTGCTGTTCGCGATTGCCTACTTCGCCGGCTTCGCCTTCTTTTCCGCGTCGAGCGGCGCGCTGCTCGAGGGCTGGCTGCGCCTCGCGCACCAGGGGCTGTTGCTCGCAGTGTTCGCGGCCTACTTCCTGTGGTGCTGGCTGCGCGGCGGCCAGACACTCGCCATGAGAACCTGGCGCATCCGGCTGGTGGAGGTTACGCCGCGCAAGGCGCTGCTGCGCTTCCTGCTCGCGCTGGCGTTGGTGCCCACCGGGCTTTCGGTGCTGTGGGCGCTGTTGGACCGCGAGCGCCAGTTCCTGCATGACCGGCTTGCCGGGACACGGTTGGTGCTTGTCGGCTAGCAGCCTTTTCGTTGAGTTACCCGCTGCGCCGCGATCCACAGCCAGCCGCCGATGGCGTACGCTGCAAGCGGCGCATCGATCAGGTAATCCCATAGATTGTCCGATTCCATCAGACCCGCAAGGTGGGCGGCAAGGGCCGCGGTGATGACCGCAACCGTGAAGGTGCGCCCCGCGAACCAGGCGGCGAGCGCGCACAGGGCGAGCAAGCCGAGCAGGTAAGGCGAACCGTATCCCGCCGCGTAGGGATCGAAACTCCCGAGCCCCAGGCTGAGCGGGTAGAGAACGACGGCGGCCGTTGCCACGCTCGCGAGGAGCGTCCTGCGATCGCTCTCCAGGAACCGCTCGCGTCCCGAGAGAAACGACGCGATCGCAAGCGCAAGCAAGGCCTGCGTAGTGACGCTCAGACCGCCGACCAACCCGAAGAGATGACCGGCGAGCGACGGCCCGGCAAGCGGCACCAGCGAGGCCAGCCCGAACGCGATCGGCAGCATGCGCGCCCAGCGGCCCCAGCGACGATGGCGGGTGATGGCGGCGGCCGCGGTCGCGATCAGCAGCGCGTGTCCGGCAAGGCCGAAGGCGATCTGCATCATTGCAACTTCTGCTCGAGCCCGGCGAGGCTGAAGCGCGCATGGCGGATGCGCCGTTTGCCCCCGGTGTAA
The DNA here is from genome assembly GCA_964631735.1 of uncultured Enterobacteriaceae bacterium. Lineage (GTDB taxonomy): Bacteria > Pseudomonadota > Gammaproteobacteria > Burkholderiales > SG8-39 > JAABQT01. The sequence goes on along the minus strand of CAZVZV010000217.1, from coordinate 21,279 downwards.
AACAGATGCCCATCGCCGTCAGCCGACCGCAGCAGCCACGGATAGGAGAATTCCGCTTTCGAATCAGCGCCGGCGTCCTCGACGACATGCACGACGCGCCAGCTCCGGCCGTCGTCAAGCGAATGCGCCAGAGAAAGGTTGTGCCGGCCCGACTCGCTGTCGTTGAAAGCGAGCAGCAGGCCGCCCCCGGCCAGCCGCATCGCCGCCACCGCCGAGTCCGGATTGGCCAGGCCGGTTTTTTCGGGCGCGCTCCACGACTGGCCGCCGTCGCCGCTGCGCAACAAGAGCACGCGGCGCGGCGGCGCCCCGGCGTAGCGCATGAAGCCAACAGCAGCATCGCGCGAACCAGGCGCTAGCACCGGCTGCAGCGCATACCTGCCCGAGGACAGGCGCTGTTTGGTCAGCACCTGCCCCTCGGGGCTCAGCCGCAGCAGCTCGCCGAACTTGCCGGCGAACTCGTGATACACGGGAAGCCCGATGCTTCCGTCGGGGTACAGCAGCGGCTCGCCCTTGACCAGGGTGCTGATGTTCAGGAACGGCGAAGTGATGAGCCGCCGCAGCGCACTCCAGCTCTCGCCGCCGTCGCGCGAGGTGAGCATGTTGACCGCGCTGCCCGACCAGCCTCCTAAAGAGACGCTGACGAAAAACAGGTGCAGCGCACCGTCCCGGCCGCGGACTATGGTCGGGTTGCCGATCTTGCGGATCGAGCGTCGCAGTCCAGCTTGCAGCGCCTCGCGGTCGATCAGCATTCGCTCGGCGCCCCAGGCGCCGGACGTGGTGTCGAGGCGTGCCATGTAGATCGCGCAATCGGCCGAGCCCTCGCGCGTGCCGCCGTACCAAAATGCAAGCAGCCCGCGCCCGGGCACCTCGACCGCGGCCGCGCTGTGCGTGAAGGGCGTGGCGCCATGGGAGACGTCCTGGACGCCATAACCGGCAGAGCGCATGTTCATCGGTGCAGCAACGGCCGGGACGGCAAAGCCGGGCGCGGGAGATGCGCGCCACAACCGTTGCCAGGCCAGCGCGAAGACACTCACCGTCGTCACGAGCAGCGCGATCCGCCAGATCCTGGGGCTGGACAGAGCCCGAAACAAGACGTTCACTGTCCGACCGCGGCGCGAACGGGCTCGACCTGACCGGGATGGGCACGCTGCGGGTTGTGATAGAGCAAATAGCGCGCGGTGTCGCGCAGCGCCTCGCGCAACCGTTTCATCTGCCGCAGTTTCTCCGGTTCGTCCCGGGCGAGATCGCGCGTGGGGTCCGGCGAGCGATAGCGATGCAGACGATAGCCGCCCGCAGGAGATTCCTTGAGCAGAAACTCAACGTCCAGCAGGCCGTCGGGGAGCAGCGCGAAGCGCTCTTCGGCCGCGCGCGGGGCGAACAGGTCGCGCCCCAGCGTGGTGTTCAGATAGGGCACCCCGACGATGCCCAGCGCCGTAGGCAGCAGATCGAGCAGGCTCGCCGGCGTGTCGATGACCCGCCCGCCAGGCAGGCGGCCGGGGGCATGGACGATCAGCGGCGAGTGCACCCCGGTAAGGCCAAGACGCTCGAACGCAATGTCGTGCGTCGCCGGGTTGCCGTGGTCGCCGTAGAGCACGAATACGGTGTCGCGGAACCAGGGCGCCCGACGCGCGAGATCGAAGAAATGACCCAGCGAGTGATCGAAGAAACGCAGGCTGTTGTACGAGGCCAGGCTCTCGAAACCGTTGGCGCGCAGCATCTGCTCGTCTTCGCTCACCGGCTCGAAGCCGCGCCGCTCTGCGGGACTATCCGGAATGCCGAAGGGCTTGTGGTTGCCCGCGGTCTGTATGAACGCGAAGAACGGCCCTGGCTGTGCACTCAGTACCGCGTGCGCCTTCTCGAACACGCCCAGGTCGGATACGCCCCAGCCGTCGGTTCGCGTCTGATCGTAGCTGCCTTCCTCGAAAATCTGCAGATCGCGGATGTTGTGCGCGAGCAGGCCGCGAATGTTGGCCCAGGCGGCGCTGCCACCGAGGAAGTAGAAGCGCGCGTAGCCTGACAGCGCGTTCACCAGCGTGTGCTGGTCGATGACCAGCGGGTTGCGCGACGCGGACCGGCCAACGTTGAAGTCGGGAATTCCGGTGACCCAGCTGAATACCGCGCGCGCGGTCGGCGCCGCCGGCACGAAGAAATCAGTGAACAGCACGCCCTCGCGGGCGATGGCGTCCATGCGCGGCGTGGCCTGCATGCGGTTGCCGAACACGCCCAGCTTGAACGCGGCCATGGATTCGAGATGGATGACCACCAGATTCGGCGTGCGCGACGGCGAGGCGCGCGGCACGACGGTCCGGGCGAAGGAGAGATTCTTCTGGTCGTGCCGGGTGACCTCCATGCGCTGCGCCACGAAGCCGTATTCGGCGCGCACGCGTTCGAGGTCGTAGGGCTGGCCGCGATTGTCGAGGGTGTCGGCCAGGAAAAGTGCGGGATTGAGGGATAGCGCGGCGACGAAGGCATCGGAGGAGAAATAGGCGTCGCTCCAGCGCAGCGGAAAGGTCGACCACTTTCCCCAGATACCGAGGAAATAGGCGGCCAACACTGCGCCGGCCAGCGCGCGCAACCGCCATTTGCCAGGGGTGGAGGTTGCCACGGCGTCCAGTTCGGGCAATGCAAATCGGCGCAGCGCCCACCAGTTGGCCGTGCCCGCCAGTGCCAGCACGCCGATCCCCGGAATCACCGGATAGCTCTCCCAGACGATCTGCAGTGCGATCGCCGGCGGCCACAGATGTTCGAGGATCCCGGCGTTGAGCCGCGCGTGCAGGAAACCATAGTGACCGAAGTCGATGATATACAGCAGCAGCAGCAGCATCTGGGCCGCGACCAGGTAACCCAGCCAGAAGCGCCGGGCGAACACATGCCGGATCGGACTGAGCAGCGGCAATCCGCCGAGGACCAGCGGGGGCAATCCGACCAGCAGGGCGAGCCGCAAGTCGAACTTCAGCCCGAGGTACAGACCCTGGAGCACGTCGGGCAGCGGAACCGCCGGCGAGGTCGAGCGGAATACCGACCAGAAGATCAGGCGCAGAGCGAGGAACAGCAGGAGATTCAATGCGCAGGCCGCGAGCACGAAGCGCAACAGCCTGGGCAAGCGACGCAAACCCTGGTGCAACATCGATCAGCGCCTTTCGACGATCCACATCATGGTCACCGCCGCCAGCAGGAATGTCGTGCTCGGCAATGCCGCGGCGGCGAATGGCGGCCAATTCTGCAGCAGGCCGACGTGCGAGAACAGGCTGTTCAGCATGTAGAAAAAGATGCCGAGCATGATGCCGAGGAACACCTTCAGGCCGACCATGCCTGAGCGCGCGTGCAAGTAGGCGAAAGGCAGCGCGAGCGCCATCATCACCAGTGTCGCAATCGGGTAAAACAGCTTCTTCCACAGCGCGATCTCGTAGCGCCCGGTGTTCTGGCGGTTGGCGGCGAGATGTTGCACATAGCGGTACAGCTTCCAGGCCGACATGCGTTCGGGCACTACGATCAGCACGTTGAGCAAATCCGGATTCACCGCCGAGCGCCAGTCCCATTCCGCCTGCCGCGTGGTGCGCGGGCCCTCGGCAGCGAAGCGCGTCTGCACCACGTCGGAGAGCCGCCAAACGCCCGCGTCGCGGTAGTCCCCTCGTGCCGCAGAGGTGATGCTGATCAGCCGGTAAGCGGGATCGAACTCGTAGATGCGCACCCCGACCAGGCGCTGCGCATCGCGCGCCTCGCGCACGTTGATGAAGGAACGCTCGTCCTTGAACCACAGGCCGGAGCGCAGATCCTGTCCGATCACCGCGATCAAGGCGCGCATGCGCACCTGCCGCGCCGTCGCCTCCGCCGCCGGCGCGATCCATTCGCCGAGGACGAAAGTGGCTCCGGCGAACACCAGTCCGGTCTTGACCAGCATCCAGCTCGCCTGCCCCGGCGACATGCCGGCGCCGCGCATCACGGTAAATTCCGAGTTGCTCGCCAGGTGCGAGAGCACGTAGAGCGTGCCGATCAGCACCGCCACCGGCATCAACTCGTAGGTGCGCGTAGGCGCCGAGAGCAGCACGAAGGTGAACACCTGGCGCAGGTGGTAGTCGCCCCTGCCCAGGTCGCGCAGCTCGGCGAGCAGGTCGAAGAACAGGAACAGTCCGAGAAAACCGAGCAGCACCAGACCCACCGCGGCGAGGATCTCGCGCGCCAGGTACCGGTTCAGCGTGCGGCTGGCGCCGGCCACCCGCTCAGCTCCGCCGCCGCAGCCGCAGCCCAAAGCGCGGCCCGGCCAGCGTCATGCGATGCGTGAACAGGACCAGCAGGACCACCAGCATCGCGGCGTGCACTGGCCACCAGGCGTAGCGGAAATCGAGCTGCCCCTGCGCGACGCGCGCCTGCGTCACGGTGAGCAGATTCAGGTACACCATGTAGGTGAGCAGCGCGAAGATCAGGTTGACCGAGCGTGCGGCACGCGGGTTGACGAAGGCGAGCGGGATGGCGAGCAGCGCCAGAATCAGCGCGGAGAGCGGCACGCCGATGCGCCACAGAAGTTCGCCGCGGTTGGCGCTGGTCGGGTTCTGCAGCAACGCCAGCGTGGACATGCTCTTGTGCGTGGGCACGGGCTCCTCGCCCGCCGGCGCCTCGACGCGGGCAGCGTAGCGCTCGAACTCCATCACGCGATAATCGGCGTCGCCGGGCACGCCTTCGTAGCGGCGCCCTTCCAGCAGCACGATGAAGCGGTCGCCGTTGGGCGCCACCTCCACCTTGCCCTTCTGGCTGAACATCACGCCGATGCGGCCATGCTGCACCGAGCTGACGAACACGTTCTGCACCACCGTGCGGTCATCGGAGAGCGATTCGACGAAGAACACGCGCTCCCTGGACGCGGTCTCGCCGAATACTCCTGGACTCACCCGCGACACGTCATCGCGCGCGTCCACTCGGCTGCGGTACTGCTCGCCCATCTGCACAGACCACGGCGCGATCACGAACGACACCGTCGCGATCAGCACCACCAGTGGCGCCGCGAACACCAGCACCGGGCGCACCCACGCCGCCAGCGACAGCCCGGAACTGAACCAGATCACCATTTCCGAATCCCGGTAGCTGCGGGTCAGCGTCAGCAGCACGGTGATGAACAGGGTCAGCGACAGCAGCACGGGCAGCACGTTGAGCGCGAAAAAGCCGAGAAAGGCGACCACCGCGTCGGAGGGAATCTTGCCGCCGGCCGCCTGGCCGAGCAGCCGCACCAGTCGCGTGGTGAGTGCGATCAGGAACAGCGTCAGGAACACCGCACTCGCCAGTTGCGCGAACTCCCGCAGCAGCGCCCGGTGGAAGATCATGCGATACTGAAAAAGGCAACCATTAGAGGAGATTGCGGTGGAATTTAGCATACGCGCGGTGGCGCCAGAGCGGGCACAGACCGGATGCCTGGTGCTCGGGGTCTACCAGGCCGCCGGCGCGGGCGCCCCGCGGCTCACGCGCGCCGCGCAGGCGGCCGACCGTGCCGCTGGTGGCCGCCTGCGCGAAATCCTGGCGCACGGCGATCTGAGCGCCAAGGCAGGCGCCACGCTGCTGCTGCACAAGGTGCCCGGCCTCGCCGCCGCGCGCGTTTTGCTGCTCGGCCTGGGCGAGGAGAAGGAGTTCGGCGAGACCGCGTTCCGCGACGCGGTGCGAGGCGCGGCGGGCGCCTTGAAGGGACTCGGCGCGAAGGATGCGCTCGTCTATCTGACGGACCTCAAGGTCGCAGGTCGCAACACCGCCTGGAAAGTGCGGCACGTGGTGCTCGGGCTGCGCGAGGCGTTTTACCGATTCGAGCAGCTGAAGACGCAGAAGAAGTCGCCGTCGCCGGCACTGGCCGAGGTCGCATTGGCCGCGCAGAGTGAACCGGTGACCCTGCAGGCGCGAGCCGCGCTACGCGAGGCTGCGGCCACCGCCGACGGCGTGGACCTGGCGCGCACGCTCGGTAACCTGCCGCCCAACATCTGCACCCCGAGCTACCTCGCCGAAGAAGCGCGCAAGCTCGCGCGCCAGTTCAAACTGCGGCTCGAGGTGCTCGAGCGGCGCGACATGGAAAAGCTGGGGATGGGGGCGCTGCTCAGCGTTGCGCGCGGCTCTCATCAGCCGCCCAAGCTGATCGTGCTGCGCTACGCAGGTGGCGCGAAGAAGCAAAAACCGCTGGTGCTCGTCGGCAAGGGCATCACTTTCGACACCGGCGGCATCTCGCTGAAGCCCGCCGGCGAAATGGACGAGATGAAATTCGACATGTCCGGCGCCGGCAGCGTGCTCGGCGCGCTGCGCGCGCTCGCCGGGATGAAGGCTGCCGTCAACGTGATCGGGGTCGTGCCGGCCTGCGAGAACATGCCGGGCGGCGCCGCCACACGGCCAGGCGACGTGGTGACGACGCTCTCGGGCCAGACGGTGGAGATTCTCAACACCGATGCCGAAGGCCGGCTGATCCTGTGCGACGCCCTCACTTACGCGGAGCGCTTCCAACCCGACGCGGTGGTGGACATCGCCACCCTCACCGGCGCCTGCGTGATCGCGCTCGGCCACGTCGCGACGGGCCTGTTCGCCAACGACGAAAAGCTCGCCGGCGAACTGCGCGCGGCAGGCGACGACGCCTGGGACCGCGTCTGGCCGATGCCGCTGTGGGAGGACTACCAGGAGCAGTTGCGCTCCAATTTCGCCGACATGGCCAACATCGGCGGCCGCCCCGCCGGCAGCGTCACGGCGGCCTGCTATCTGTCGCGCTTCGCCCGCAAGCTGCGCTGGGCGCACCTCGATGTCGCCGGCACAGCCTGGAAGAGCGGCCGCGACAAGGGCTCGACCGGCCGGCCGGTGCCGCTGCTGGTGAGGTTCGTTCTGCGCCACGCCGGGCGATGACCAGCATCGACTTTTATTTCAACACCGCCGACAAGCTGCAGGTGGCCTGCCGCCTCGCCGGCAAGGCGATGGCGCAGGGCAAGCGCCTGCTGATCTACGCGCCGCAACCCGATACCGCGCAGCGCATCGACCGCATGCTGTGGACCTGGCAGGCCACCGGCTTCGTGCCGCATTGTGCGGCGCACGACCCGCTCGCCTCGGAAACGCCGGTACTGATCGCGACCGACGCGGACGCGGGCGTCGCCTGCGAAGTCCTGCTCAACCTCGCTCCCGATACGCCGCCCGCCTTCGAGCGCTACGAGCGCCTGCTCGAGCTGGTGGCGCAGGACGACGAGGACCGCCGGGCGGCGCGCGAGCGCTACAGGTTCTATCGCGAGCGCGGCTACCGCATCGCCGACCACGACCTCGGCGGGAAAGCCCGCGGTGCGCAGTGAGTGAGGGCGGCGAGCGCGACGCCGGTCTGCTGGTCGAACGGGTGGACGCGCTGATCAAGCACCGCCAGGTTGTCGCCTCGGGGAGCGCGGACGACCTGCCGGTGCTGACCGAGATTGTCGAGCCCGGCGCGGCGGAGGCGCTGGCGCTCGAGCTCGAGCGCGCAGTGCTGCAGCGGCTCGAGGCTGAGTTGCAGCCAGTGCTCGAGTCGGCGCTGCGCGCGGCCGTCGCCGCGGCCGTCAAGCGCGAGCTCGAGGCGCGCAAGCTCGACGCCGGCTCGCTCGCCGGCAAACGCCCCGCCGACTCCGGCGGCTAATCATGTCGCTGGAGAAGAGCTTCGATCCGCGCACGGTCGAGCGCCGCTGGTATGAGCGTTGGGAGTCCGCGGGCTGGTTCGCACACCAAAGCGACGCCCTTCCTGCCTATTGCATCCAGCTGCCGCCGCCGAACGTCACCGGCACGCTGCACATGGGACATGCCTTCCAGCAGACGCTGATGGACGCGCTCGCGCGCTACCACCGCATGCGCGGTTACAACACCAACTGGGTGGTGGGCACCGACCATGCCGGCATCGCCACGCAGATCGTGGTCGAGCGCCAGCTGCAGGAGGAGGGCAAGTCGCGGCACGACCTCGGGCGCGAAAAATTCATCGAGCGGGTGTGGCAGTGGAAGCAGCAGTCCGGGGCCAGCATCATGGGCCAGATGCGGCGCCTCGGTGCGTCGGGCAACTGGAAGTACGCGGACACGGAGGGGCAGAACGCAGGCTACTTCACCATGGACGCGAAGATGTCGCGCGCCGTGGTCGAAGTGTTCGTGCGGCTCTACGAGGAGGGCCTCATCTACCGCGGCAAGCGGCTGGTGAACTGGGACCCGGTGCTCGGCACCGCGGTGTCGGACCTGGAAGTCGATACGGAAGAGGAAGACGGCAGGATCTGGGAGATTCGCTATCCGGGCGAAGGCTTCAGCCTGACGGTGGCGACCACGCGTCCCGAGACCATGCTCGGGGACGTCGCGATCGCGGTGAACCCCAAGGACGAGCGCTACGCGAAGTACGTCGGCAAGACCGTGCTGCTGCCGCTCACTGGGCGCGCCATCCCGGTGATCGCCGACGATTACGTGGATCCGGCCTTCGGCACCGGCTGCGTCAAGATCACGCCGGCGCACGATTTCAACGACTATGCGGTCGGCCAGCGGCACAAGCTGGCGCCGATCGAGATGCTGACCCTCGATGCGAAGATCAAGGGCACGCAGTACGCGGGACTGGACCGCTTCGAGGCGCGCAAGCAGGTCCTCGCCGATCTGAAGCAGCAGGGCCTGCTGGTGTCGGAGAAGCCCTACAAGCTGCGCGTGCCGCGCTCGGGCCGCAGCAACGCGATCGTCGAGCCGATGCTCACCGACCAGTGGTTCGTGAAGATGGACGGCATGGCGAAGCGCGGGCTGGAAGCGGTCGCCAGCGGCGAGGTCAAATTCTTTCCCGAGCACTGGACCTCTACCTACAACCATTGGCTCGAGAACATTCAGGACTGGTGCATCTCGCGCCAGCTTTGGTGGGGGCACCAGATCCCCGCCTGGTATGACGCCGCCGGCAAGATCTACGTCGCGCGCAGCGAACAGGAAGCGCGCCGCCAGGCGGGCGGCGCGACGCTCAAGCGCGACGAGGACGTGCTGGATACCTGGTTTTCCTCTCAGCTGGTGCCGTTCAGCTCGCTCGGCTGGCCGGAGAAGACCAAGGACCTGGCGACCTTCCTGCCCTCCTCGGTGCTGGTCACCGGCTTCGACATCATCTTCTTCTGGGTGGCGCGCATGATCATGTCGAGCCTGCATTTCACCGGCAAGGTGCCGTTCCGCCACGTTTACATCAACGCCATCGTGCGCGACGCCGAGGGCGAGAAGATGTCCAAGTCCAAGGGCAACACGCTCGATCCCCTGGACCTGATCGACGGCATCACGCTGCCGGAGCTGCTCGCCAAGTCCGCCGTCGGCCTGCTGCGCACGGACCACAAGGAAAAGATCGAGAAGTACGTGCGCACGCACTACCCGGAGGGCATCCCCGCGTTCGGCGCCGATGCGCTGCGCTTTACCTTCGCCGCGCAGGCCACGTTCGCGCGCACGCTCAACTTCGACCTCGGACGCTGCGAGGGCTACCGAAACTTCTGCAACAAGCTGTGGAACGCGACGCGCTTCGTCTTGATGAACACGGAGGGCAGGGATTGCGGGCTGGACGAGAAGCTGGCGGTGGAACTTTCCTCCTGGGACCGCTGGATCATCAGCACGCTGCAGCGCACTGAGGCGGAAGTGGAGAAGGGATTCGAGGAATACCGCTTCGACAATGCCGCTGGGGCCATCTACCGCTTCGTGTGGGACGAGTATTGCGACTGGTACCTGGAGATCGCCAAGTCGCAATTGGCCGGCGGCAATGACGCGCAGCAGCGCGGAACGCGTCGCACTCTGGCGCGCGTGCTGGAAGCCTCGCTGCGGCTTGCGCACCCGATCATCCCGTTCATCACCGAGGAACTCTGGCAGATCGTCGCGCCGCTTGCCGGAAAATCCGGCGAAACCATCATGCTCGCCCCTTACCCCAAGTCTCAGCCGGAGAAGATCGACGAGGCGGCGGAGCGCGAGGTGGCGTTGGCGAAGGAAGTGGTCAACGCCGGGCGCAACCTGCGCAGCGAAGCGAAAGTGCCCCCGCAACAGCGCATCGCGTTCTACATCGTCGGAGAACCGAGCGAGGCGACACACACCTCGACGATTGCCTTGGTGAAGGTCTCTGACCTGCGCGTGGTCGCCGAACTGCCGAAGTCGGACTCACCGGTTGCCGTAGTCGGGCCGCACCGCCTGATGCCCCACATCGAGGTCGATCCGGTCGCCGAACGCGAGCGTGTCGGCAAGGAGGTCGCGCGCCTGCAGGGCGAAATCGCCAAGGCACGCGCCAAGCTCGCCAACGCCTCTTTCGTCGAGCGTGCTCCCGCTGCGGTGGTGGCGCAGGAGCGCGAACGCCTCGCCGCGTTCGTGGCAACGCTCGAGAAGCTCGCCGGCAAGACGTGAACCTGCCGCGCGGGCTGCGCGCGTTCCGCCACCGCAGCTTCCGCATCTACTTCCTCGGCCAGGGCGTGTCCCAGTTCGGCACCTGGCTGCAGCTGATCGCCACCAGCTGGCTGATCTACCGCCTTACCGGCTCGACCTTGTGGCTGGGCCTTGCCACCTTCGCGCTGCAGCTGCCCTTCCTCCTGCTCGCGCCATTCGCCGGCGTGTGGGTGGACCGCCTCAGCAAGCGCCGGGTGCTGCTATTCACCAACACCATCGCCTTCGGGCAATCGCTGGCCATGCTGTCGCTGGTCGCTAGCGGCCACATCGAGCCCTGGCACCTGATTGCCGGCAACGCGGTGCTCGGGCTGGTGAACGCCTTCGACAGCCCGGCGCGCCAGTCCTTTCTCATCGAGCTGGTCGAGGGGCGCGATGACCTGCCCAACGCCATCGCCTTCCAGTCGGTGCTGATGAACGGCGCGCGCTTCGTCGGCCCGATGATCGGCGGGGCGGTGATCGCGCTGGCCGGCGAAGTCTGGGGGTTCGCGCTGAACAGCGCCTCCTACCTGGCGGTCCTCGCGGCACTCGCCGTGATGCGCGTGCGGGCGCGAGTTCCCGAACTGGCGGAGGCCGGCTGGCTGGCGCAGTTCACCGCGGGGTTCCGCTGGGCCTACGGTTTCCTTCCCTCGCGCAGCATGCTGCTGCTGCTGGCCATGGTGAGCGTCGGGGTGCAGCCCTACCAGTCGCTCGCGCCCTACTTCGCCCGCGACGTCTTCGGCGGCGACTCGCAGACGCTCGGCTGGCTCATCGGCGCGGGCGGCCTGGGCGCCGTATCCGGCATGCTGTACCTCGCGCTGCGCCCTTCCGTGCGCGGCCTGCTCACTGTGATCGGTTATGCCGCCGCCGCGGCCGGGTTGGCGCTGATCGGCTTCGCCTACACCACGCAACTGTGGCCCGCGCTCGCGCTGGTCACCATCACCGGGATGGGGATCATGCTTACCGCGGGATCGACCAACACCGTGCTGCAAACCATCGTGGAGGATCGCCTGCGCGCGCGCGTCGCCGCGATCTACATCATGTCCTTCCTCGGCATGAGCCCGCTTGGGGCGCTGGCCGCGGGCTGGGCAGCGCATTACGTCGGGCCGCCAGCGGCACTTGTCGCAGGCGGCATGCTCACCCTCGGCGCCGCCTGCGTCTACCTCATCCGGCTGCCCGCCATCCGGCGCGAGATCCGGCCGGTCTACGAGCGCCTGGGCATCGCGCCGCGCGTCAGCTAGAAATCCTAATAGCGGCCCGGTTCGAACGGCACCTTGCGCCCAACCAGCGACTCGAGCAGCACCAGCTCGGCGTCCGTGTGGTTCACCACCGGCGCACGCATGATCATCTGCGGCGCGCCCGCGGCCATGATGTAGCGCGGCTGGTCGTGGTGCGCGGTCTTGACCGTCTCGCGCGCCGCCGGGTCGTGGTCGGGCACCAACTCCGCCTCGCCGTAGCAGGTGCAGACATAGGTCTTGTCGGCGGCGCTCTCGACGTACACCGCGGTGCCGCGGATGCCGATGGTCGCGGTCTGCGCGCGCAGCGTTTTTGGCAGTCCGGGCTGGTATACCGATAGCAGCGCCCCGGTGACGATGCGGAACACGTCCGCCGCGCCGCTGCCCACTTCGACGCGTGAGTTGGCGCGCAGCAGGAACGCGTCGCGATTGACCACGAACACGATCTCGCCGCCCGCGGCGGTGGTCACGCCATCGCCGGGTTTCACATCCATGCCTTCCCTGGCAGGGGCGCCATTGATGCGCGCCTCGCCGCGCACCCGGTACACGCCCCTCTCGATGTTGCCCGCGGCCAGCGCATCGCGAACCAGGAGCAGCGCCGCGGCCCCCAGCAGCAGGCGGCGCCGGCTCAGCACGCGCGCGACTCCCGTGCCGATGGCCACGCGGTGTCGAACCGCCAGCTGCATCCGCAACCAGCGCGACGTTTGCGCCACGGCTATTTCTTCTGCATGAAGAAGGTGAATATCTTCTCGGTCTCGCCGTGTCGCAGCAGCGTGTTATGCGTCTGGCGCGCGAAAGCCTGGAAATCCTTCACCGAACCGGGATCGGTGGCGAGGACCTTCAGCACCTGGCCGGCGTGCATGTCGGTAAGGGCTTTCTTGGCGCGCAGTATCGGCAGCGGGCAATTGAGCCCGCGGGCATCGAGTTCCTTGTCGAAATGCATCGTGTTCCCCTTGCGGTTCCTGACCAGGGCTTATATATCAGAGCCGCGGCGCTGTGCAATAATCGCCGCGCACCATGGACACCGAACCCAGCGCGACGGCGACGCAGGATCCGCCCGCCGGCAGCCGCTGGCTGCTCACCATCGCCCAGCTGCCCACGGAGGATCCCGCGGCGCGCATGCGCATGCTGCGCACGCTGGAGTCGCTGGGCGCCGCGGTGATGCGCGAAGGCGTCTACGTGCTGCCCGACTCCCCGGACAACCGCCGTGCACTGGAGCGCCTGGCGCGCTACGTGGCGCAGAACTCCGGTATCGCCAGCGTCCTGCGCGTCGAGGCTGCGAGCGCGGCGCAAGACGAACAATTGAAGCGCCTGTTCGACCGCTCTGCGCGCTACGACGAACTGACCAAGACCATCGAGAGCTTGCGCGTGGGCTTCGGCGTGTCCGACGCCAGCGCGCTGGCCCGCGTGGTGCACAAGCAGCGCCGCGAGATCGAAGCCATCGCCGCGCTCGACTTCTTTCCTGCGGCTGCGCGCGGCCGCGCCGCGCAGGCGCTGGCCGATGCCGAGTCCGCGGTGAAGAAACTGCTGTTCCCGGCACAGGCGGCGGGCGCTCCGGCCGTCGACGAGCCGATGCAGGGACGCGCCTGGGCCACGCGGCGCCCGCTGTGGGCCGACCGCCTCGCCTGCGCCTGGCTGATCCGCCGCTTTATCGATCCGGAGGGCAAGCTGCAATGGCTGGACAAGGGCGCAGGCTGCGCGCCAGGCGTCATCGGCTACGCGTATGAAGGCGCGCGCTTCGCCAACAGCGAGGCGCGCGTGACTTTCGAGCAGATGCTGACCACCTTCGGGCTGGGCGCGAACAGCGCGCTGGTCCGCATCGGCGGCATCGTGCACTTCCTCGAAGTGCGCGGCACGCCGGTGGCGGAAGCCGCGGGAGTGCAGACGTTGCTGCAGGGCGCATCGCGCCGCGCAGCGAGCGACGACGAGCTGCTGCGCGAGGCGGTGCAGACCTTCGACCTGCTGTACGACGCCTACTCCGATACGCGCGAAGCAACGCGCGGCTGATCAGCGTTTCAGGTCTTTCAGTTCCTGCGCGTGCATGGCGCGCAGCTCCTTCAGCCGCGCATCGACCACCGAAAGTTCATAGAAGTTGCCGTCGCCGGCAGCCTGCGCCAGCTGCAATTGCTCGACCGCGGCCGGCACGCTGCCGCGCAGTACGTACAGTTCGGCCTGCGCCTGGTGCTGCAGCAGCCGCTTGCCGAGCCCGGCGTAGAGCTGCGCCTGCAGGGCGCGCAGGCGCAGGTCGCGCGGGTTCTGGCGCAGCGGCTCGGCGAGCACGGCGAGCGCCTCCGCGTGGCGATCCGCCTGGCGCAGCGCGTCGGCATGGTCGTAGACCAGTGGCAGCCAGTCGGGATAGCGCTGCAGCGCCTGGCGCAGAGTGGTCAGCGCGCCAGCGGTGTCGCCGGCGGCCATTTGCACCCGTGCTGCCACGGCCTCGATCATCGGGCTCGCCGCGCCCTTGGCGCGCAGCCCCGCCAGCGCGGACTGCGCTTCTGGCACTTGGCGCGCACGCAGCTGCGCCACCACCAGCCCGTAGCGCGCTGCAGCCTCGCTGGCGTAGCGCCGGTCGCGCACCGCCGCGGCGAAATGCGCCACCGCCGCGGTCGACTCGCCGCCCTCCGCGCGCAGCTTTGCGCGCACCAGGTGGAATTCGAGACCGTCCAGGTGCTGGCGGTAGGGCGTAGCGGCGGCGCGGCTGCCGGCGTCAGCGATGCGCTCCGTGGTCATCGGGTGCGTGCGCAGGTAGCTCGGCAGCGTGCCATCGTCGGCGACGCGGGCCTGGCGCTGCATTTTCTCGAAGAACATCGGCATCGCATGCACGTCGAAACCGGCCGCCGCCAGCGCCTGGAAGCCCACGCGGTCGGCTTCGCGCTCGAACTCGCGCGTGTAGCCCAGTTGCTGCTGCAGGGCGCCGCCCTGCGCCGCGACCGCGGCGCCGCTCGCCAGGTCCGGGCGCGAGCGCCCGATCAGGATCGCGGCGGCGAGCGCGATCAAGGTCGGCAGCTGCATCTGCTGCTGGAGGCCGAACATGCGCGCGATGTGGCGCTGGGTGACGTGCGCAATCTCGTGCGCCAGCACCGAGGCGACCTCGGACTCGCTCTCGGCGGCAGTGATCAGGCCGCTGTGCACGCCGATGAAACCACCCGGCAGGGCGAAGGCGTTGATCGCGGGGTCGCGCATGGCGAAGAACTGGAAGCCGTACTGCGCCCCGGGAACCGCAACCAGCAGGCGCCGCCCCAGACCGTCGAGGTAGCGCGCCACCTCGGCGTCATCCAGGTACGCCGGGTCGCGCTCGCGGATCTCGCGCACGATGCTCTCGCCGATGCGCCGCTCGACCTGCGGCGTCAGCGCAGCGCCGGCGGCGTCGCCGAGCTCCGGCAGCGGCTGCGCGGGCGCGCGCGTCGCCGGCGACAACACCGCGAGCAGCCCGGCGAGCAGCACAAGCATGAGGCGCATGCGGATATGATACCGTCGCCCCCTGCAAGTTCCGGAGCAAGCATGTCCCGCAAACCGACGCGCAGGGCGAGACGCAGACTCACGCATTTCGACTCGCGCGGGCGCGCTCACATGGTGGACGTCGGCGCCAAGGCGCAGACGCACCGCGTGGCGGTCGCGACCGGCCGCATCCTGATGCGCGCAGCGACGCTGCGCGCCGTGGTGGCCGGCCGCTTGAAGAAGGGCGATGTGCTGGGCGTGGCGCGCATCGCCGCGATCCAGGCGGCCAAACGCACATCCGCGCTGATCCCGCTCGCGCACCCGATCGCCATTACGCGCGCCGCCGTGGAATTCGAGCTCGACACCCGCCGCGGCGCGGTCGGCATCGCGGCCACCGTGGAATGCCGCGGCCGTACCGGCGTCGAGATGGAGGCGCTCACCGCAGCCGCGGTCGGGCTGCTGACGGTCTACGACATGCTCAAGGCGGTGGACCGCGGCATGGTGCTGACCGATTTGCGCCTGGAGGAGAAGCGCGGCGGCCGGTCCGGAACCTGGCGCCGGGCGCCCAGATGAAGCTCAATTTCGCCAGGCTGCTCGCCATTCTCGCGCTCCTGGTCATCGTTGCGGGCGGCTATGCCTGGCTGCAATCGCGCGGCGGCGCGGGCGAGCAGAAGCTGCGCATCGTCAAGGTCGAGCGTGGCGCCTTGCAGGCGGTGGTGGCGGCAAGCGGCACGCTGAACGCGGTCACCACCGTGCAGGTGGGCTCGCAGATTTCCGGCCAGGTGAAAGAGATCAATGCAGATTTCAACACGCAGGTAAAGAAGGACCAGGTGATCGCGCGCATCGACCCGCAGACCTTCGAACTGCGCGTCAACCAGGCGCGCGCCGATCTGGACGCCGCGCACAGCGCGGTCGCGGTGGCGCGCTCAGGCCAGGCCGCGCAGCAGGCCGAAGTCGGCCGCGTGAAAGTAACTCTGCTCGACGCGCAGCGCGATTACGAACGCAAGAAGTCGCTGGTGGAAAGGAATTTCATTTCGGGCGCCGAGCTGGACAAGGCGCGCACCCTGCTCGATGCCACGCGCGAGCAACTCAAGGCGGTCGAGGCGCAGATCAAAGTGGGCGACGCCCAGGTGCTCAGCGCGCTCGCCACCGTCAAACAGCGCGACTCGTTGCTCAAACAATCGCAGGTGGACCTCGAGCGCACCATCATCCGCGCACCGGTGAACGGCACCGTGATCCTGCGCAACATCGACGCCGGTCAGACCGTCGCCGCCAGCCTGCAGGCGCCGGTGCTGTTCACCATCGCGCAGGACCTGCGCGACATGCAGGTCGAGGCGGCGATCGACGAGGCCGACGTCGGGCGCCTGCGCGTCGGCCAGCAGGCCACGTTCACGGTCGACGCCTTCCCCAGGCGCAGCTTCGACGGCGAGATCCGCCAGGTGCGCAAGTCCCCGGTGAACGTGCAGAACGTGATCAGCTACACGGTGGTGATCTCGGCCGCCAACCCGGACCTGTCCCTGCTTCCCGGCATGACCGCCAATGTGCGCGTGGTGGTCGAGAAGCGCGACGCCGTGCTGAAGATAACCAACGCGGCGCTGCGCTACCGCCCGGCGGGTGCAGCCGACAGCGCACCCGTGGACGCGGCGCCGACCCAGCAAGCCGGCGGCGATGCAGCGAAGCAATTCCGCCAGCGCGTGTTCGCCGAACTCAAGCCGGACGAGCCGCAGAAGGCGAAGCTGGAACAGGTGTTCGACGACGTACGCCAGAGAGTGGCCCAGATGCGCGACATGCCGAGGGAGGGCGACCGCCGCAAGGCGGGCGAGCGCCTGCGCGCTGAGTCGCGCGAGCGCGTCATGGAAATCCTCACCGACGCGCAGAAGCCGGTCTACGAGCGCCTGCTGGTGGAACTGGGCGGCGTGCGCGCCGGCACCGCCGCCGCGGGCCGCGTATGGGTTCCAGGCGCGGACGGCCGACCGACGCCGGTGGACGTGCGTACCGGCCTCACCGACGGCACCAGCACCGAGCTGCTGGAGGGGCCGCTGAAGGAAGGCGCTGAAGTAATCCTGGGGCCGGGTGAACCGCCGGCCGCACCGAAGAAGGCCGGCGGGCCCGGCGCACCGCGGATGTTCTGATGGCGGAGCCGCTGATTCGCGCGCGCGACCTGGTGAAGGTCTACCGCATCGGCGACAACGTAATCAGGGCGCTGGCCGGGGTCAGCGTCGACATCGCGCAGGGTGAATTCATCGCCGTGATGGGGCCTTCGGGCTCGGGCAAGTCGACCTTCATGAACATGCTCGGCTGCCTCGACCGCCCCACTTCGGGCGAGTACGTGCTGGGCGGAAAGCGCGTGTCTGAGCTCGCCGGCGACGAGCTGGCCGAGGTGCGCAACAGAAGCATTGGCTTCGTGTTCCAGAACTTCAACCTGCTGGCGCGCACCGCGGCGATCGAAAACGTCGAACTGCCGTTGGTCTATGCAGGCATCGTGGCAGGCGAGCGTCGCGCCCGTGCGCTCGAGATGCTGGCCAAGGTAGGACTCGCCGAGCGCGCCGACCACCAGCCAGCGCAGCTCTCGGGGGGCCAGCAGCAACGCGTGGCGATCGCGCGCGCGTTGGTCACGCGCCCGCTGCTGATCCTCGCCGACGAGCCGACCGGCGCGCTCGACTCGCGCACCAGTCTGGAGATCATGGCGCTGCTGCAGGCGCTCAACCGCCAGGGCATGACCGTGGTGCTGGTGACGCACGAAGCCGATGTCGCGCGCTTCGCGCGACGCGTCCTGCGCTTCCGCGACGGGCGCATTCTCGAGGACCACGGCAGCGCACAGCCGGAGGACGCGCAGGCGCTGCTGCACGCGGAGGCGGTGCCGGCGTGAACCTGATCGGCCTGCTGCGGGTCGCGATGCGCGCGCTGGCGGTGAACAAGCTGCGCAGCGCGCTCACCATGCTTGGCATCATCATCGGCGTCGCCGCGGTGATCGTGATGATCGCGGTGGGCGCCGGCGCGCAAGCGCGCGTAGAGGAACAGATCCGCGCGCTCGGCTCCAACCTGCTGCTCATCCTGTCGGGGTCCACCACTGCGGGCGGCGTGCGCATGGGATTCGGCTCCAATCTGACGATTACCGAGGACGACGCCGCGGCGATCTCGCGCGAGATCCCGCAAGCCGCGGCGGCGCCCGCGCTGCGCGGCACCGCGCAGATCATCTGGGGCAACCAGAATTGGTCGACGGTGATCTTCGGGGTCACGCCCGAATATCTCGAGGTGCGCCAGTGGGAACTCGCCGCCGGAACCGCGTTCGGCGCCGCCGACATGGCGGGCGCCACCAAGGTGTGCCTGCTCGGGCAGACGGTGGCGCGGCAGCTGTTCGGCGCCGGCGACCCGCTCGGCCAGGTTATCCGCATCCGCCGCGTGCCCTTCACGGTGATCGGCTTACTCGAGTCCAAGGGCCAGAGCATGATGGGCACGGACCAGGACGACCTGGTCCTGATGCCGATCAGCACCGCGCGCAAGCGTGTGCTGGGCGTCTCCAACCTCGCCAAGCAGCGCAACGTCGGCACTATCTGGGTGAAGGTGCGCGAGGGCTACGACATGAAGTCCGCCGAGGAGCAGGTGCGCGCCCTGCTGCGCCAGCGGCACCGCCTGCCGCCGGGCCAGGACGACGATTTCTCGCTGCGCAACCTCGAGGAGGTTGCGGCCACGCAGGAAGCGTCCAGCCGCGTGCTGGCGCTGCTGCTGGCGGCAGTGGCCTCGGTATCGCTGGTGGTCGGCGGTATCGGCATCATGAACATCATGCTGGTCTCGGTGACCGAGCGCACGCGCGAGATCGGCCTGCGCATGGCGGTCGGCGCCCGCACGCGCGACATCCTGGGCCAGTTCCTGGTCGAAGCGGTGACGCTGTCGCTGATCGGCGGCCTGGTGGGCGTGGCTCTCGGCATGGCGGCAGCCTTTGGCATCGCCCAGCTGGCCGGCTGGCGCATCGTGCTCTCGCCGGAAGCGGTACTGCTGGCAGTGGCCTTCGCTTTCGTCATCGGCGTGTTCTTCGGCTTTTACCCGGCGCGCAAGGCGGCGCGCCTCAACCCGGTCGAGGCGCTGCGCTTCGAATGAATGCGCGCGGCGCGATGCGCCACCTGGCCGGCGCAGGCGTCATCGCGGCCCTGGCCGCGGCAGTGTACCTGCCGTTCCTCGGCAACCCGTGGGTATTCGATGACCGGGAGTTCTTCTCGGGTGGGCCGATGTTCTATTTCTACGCGACGACGCCTTTGGGCATGGGCCTGCGCCTGCCCCCGTACTTCTCTCTCGCCATGACCGAAACGTTGGGCGGCAGCATGCAGGTGCATCGCAGCATCAGCCTGCTGTTCCATATCGCTTGCGCACTCGCGCTGTACCGGCTGCTCTACGACCTGCAGCGCATGGCGACGCCGGCCGCCGATGACACCGATGCGGCGGTGCGCGCCAGCATCGTCGCCGCGGCGTTCGCCCTCCACCCGGTGGCGGTGTACGGCGCGGGCTACCTGGTCCAGCGCAGCATCCTGTTCGCCACGCTGTTCTCGCTGCTGTCGCTGCTCCTGTTGCTGCGTGGGTTGCGCCGCGGCAACCATTCCGACGCAATCGCGGCGGCAGTGCTGTACTCGCTCGCCGTGTTGTCCAAGGAGCACGCCCTGCTCCTGCCCGCAGCGGCGCTGCCGCTGCTCGCAATAGCGCGCGCGCCGCGGCGCTTCGCCCTGCGGCACGCAGCGATCTACCTGACGGCTTGCGCGCCCGCGGCGATCTTCGTGACGCTGCTGAGCCTGGGCTGGATCGGCACGGCCTACGAGGCCGCCTATAGCGCGATCGCCGCCCAGATTGATTCCTTGGGCGGCGACAGCGCGAGTGGCCATCCGCTGGTGATGAGCGCCGTAACACAGGCGGGGTTGTTCTTCAGGTACCTGGCGCTGTGGTGGTGGCCCGACCCGGGGGCAATGTCGGTCGACCTGCGCGTGGATTTCCTCGGCTCCTGGTCGGCGGGCTGGATCGCCGCCAAGACGCTCGCTTTCGCCGCATGCGGCGCCTTGGGCGCCGCATTGCTGTGGCGCAGGGGCGCGGCGCGCGTCGCCGGTTTCGGCCTGCTGTACTTCTGGCTGCTGTACCTGGTGGAATTCAGCGTCGCGCGCTTCCAGGAACCGTTCGCGCTCTACCGCAGCTATCTGTGGGCGCCCGGCATCGCCTGCCTCGTCGTGGCCGCGCTGTCGCAGGTACCGCGACGCGTGGCGATCGCGGCCGGCGCCGTCGCCTGTCTCGCGCTGGGCTATGCGGCGCGCGACAGGCTCACCAGTTTTTCCAGTCCATTGCTGCTATGGGAAGACGCGGTGGCGAAGCTTCCGCAGCAGACGGTGCCCTGGGGATCTCGCACCATGGTCAACCTTGGCAGGGAATACCTGTATGCCGGCCAACCAGGCAAGGCGGTCGAGATCGCCGAACGCTGCATCGCGGCCTACCCGGAGACGGCGCAGTGCCGCTACGCGCGCGGCGCGATCCGCCTGCAGCAGAAGGATTTTGAGCAGGCGCGCGCCGACCTGAGCCGGGTAATCGAAATGCAACCTGCCAGTGCCATCGTGCACCATCGTCTCGGCCTGGCGCTGGAAGGGCTCGGCCGCATGGAGCAGGCGCACGCCAGCTACCGGCGGGCGTCGGAACTAGGCTACAAGGGCGCCGACCTGGAATTGGAGCGCCTGCGTTCGTCCGACGCGAAACCAGCCTCGCGCCGATGATCGAGCTCACCGTCGTGGTGCCGGTGTACAACGAGCGCGCGAACGTTCCACGCCTGGTGTCACACCTTTCGGCGGCGCTGGCGGGAATCGAGTACGAGGTGGTGTTCGTCGATGACTTCTCGCCGGACGGCACTGCGCAGGCGGTGCGCGCAGCCGCGCTGGCGGATCCGCGCTGCCGACTGATCAACCGCTGCGGCCAGCGTGGCCTGGCCGGCGCTGCGCTCGAGGGCATCCTGTCTGCGCAGGCGCCGTTGGTCGCCGTGATCGACGCTGACCTGCAGCACGACGAGACGCTGTTGCCACAGATGAAAGCCGCACTCGACGGCGGGCCGGCGGACCTCGCAGTGGCAACTCGTTATGCGGCGGGCGGAAGCGGCGAATCACTGGGCGGCTTGCGGCACGCACTGTCAGCGCTCGGCGGACAGTTGGTGCGGCGCCTGTTCGGCATTCGGCTGAGCGATCCGCTGAGCGGTTTCTTCATGGTGCGGCGCGAATTGGTGGAGAAAGTCGCGCTG
>CAZVZV010000216.1:0-2293 GCA_964631735.1 uncultured Enterobacteriaceae bacterium | reverse complement strand
TCGTCCAGGTCGCCGTCGAGCACCGATTGCGTGGCGCCTTTCTCCACGCCGGTGCGCAGGTCCTTGATGCGCGACTGGTCGAGCACGTAGCTGCGGATCTGGTGGCCCCAGCCGATGTCGGTCTTGGAGTCTTCCAGCTTGTCGCGCTCAGCCTGGCGCTTCCTCAGCTCCAGCTCGTAGATCTTCGACTTCAGCATCGCCATCGCCTCGGCGCGGTTCCTGTGCTGCGAGCGGTCGTTCTGGCATTGAACCACGACGCCGGTCGGCAGGTGGGTCATGCGGATCGCGGAGTCGGTCTTGTTGACGTGCTGGCCGCCAGCGCCGGAGGCGCGGTAGGTGTCCACGCGCACGTCCGCCGGGTTGATCTCCACCTCGATGGTCTCGTCCACTTCCGGGTAGACGAACACGCTGGCGAACGAAGTGTGCCGGCGCGCGTTGGAGTCGAAGGGCGATTTCCTCACCAGGCGGTGCACCCCGTTCTCGGTGCGCAACGTGCCGTAGGCGTAGGAGCCGTTGATCTTGAGGGAAGCGCTCTTGATGCCGGCCACCTCGCCCTCGGCCTGGTCGAGGATCTCGACCTTGAAGCCCTTCTTGTCGCAGAACTTGAGGTACATGCGCTCGAGCATCGAGGCCCAGTCCTGGGCTTCGGTGCCGCCGGAACCCGCCTGGATGTCCATGAAGCAGCTGTTGGGGTCCAGCGGATTGTTGAACATGCGCTGGAACTCGAGCTGCGCGACCTGCTTCTCGAGGCCTGCGACGTCGGTCTCGACGCTGACCAGCGTCGCGTCGTCGTTCTCGGCCTTCGCCATGGCGAACAGTTCGGCTGCGTCCGCGATGCCGCCGGCGATCGCGGTCAGCGTGGCGACGGTGCCTTCGAGGGATTTCTTCTCGCGCCCCAATTCCTGCGCGCGTTTCTGGTCGGACCAGACTTTCGGGTCTTCCAGCTCCCGGTTGACCTCTACCAGGCGCTGCTGCTTGCCTGCGAAGTCAAAGGTACCTCCTCAGCTCCGCAGATCGCTTGTTCAGATCTTCGAGCTTCGAGGCAATTGCGTTGAGGCGTTCGGCTTCCATGAGGCGCGGGATTATAGCGGCCCTTGGTGCGGGAAGTCTTGGTCAGGCGGCCTTTTTGCAGCCTTCAGGTTTGTACTTGCGCTCGGTGGAGGCGGGGTACTTGGCGAGCTTCGCGGCGGGGCGGCGTGGGCGTGAAACCAGTTCGCCGCCGCAGTTCGGGCATTTGCCGTGGAGAATGTCGTTGGTACAGGAGCGGCAGAAGGTGCATTCGAATGAGCAGATGAATGCGTCGGGGGATTCGGGCGGGAGGTCGCGGTTGCAGCATTCACAGTTGGGCCTCAGTTGAAGCATTTTGCCTCCGTGGGGATCGCCGCTGATTTGGCTGAGTAACGTCCGCGATGGCGCGCACGAGCAAGCGCGCGAAGCCGCGCTTGCGAAGTGTCGCTGTCGATCGCGCGGTTAGCCCCCATGCTTACCTGGCGTCGGGATCTGAGTGAACGATCCGTCATCGAAGAGTAACCTGCGGGTACCGTCTGGTTGCACGAGTTCGGCGGCCAAACGCGGTCTGTCACCGCGCAGGGCGTCACACAGCTTAGCGTGGAGGAGGGAGAACGGCATCGAGGTGTACTCCTTCCCGGAAAGAATAAGCAGAGGGGCCACGTATTCTTGAGCCGAGCGATCCGTACCTTTCTCCGTCTCCTCAGCGACGAATACGACGGCGCGAAGATCGTCAGCGATGGACTCGGAGATTGAGGGAAGCAAGGATGCATATGGATCTGCACCACCAGCGCCGACATGGGCAGGAACAGCCTGAGCAAGAACAGTCACCCATTCGCACGTAGAGTGGAACTCACCAAGGTGCGGAAACCTTAAAGCCCAGACGGTTGCGTAGATACTCATGAATGGGGGCTAACTATTGATTGAACTGCATTCGGAAGATGCTAGAAGTATCTATATGTAGATGCAACCATCTACCTATAGATGGGCTCATATGCCGGCATATATCTGGATGGAAGTTTGGACTAGCGCACGCGCGAGCATCTCTATCGCCCCAGCCGGCACTCGCGCAGCGAGCGGTACACCGTGCCGTTGCGTCCCGACGCTGCCGCAAAAACGAAGTCCGAGCCGCCCGCCGCCACGGCGCGCCTGCCAAAGCGCACGAAGACGCAACGGTCCTGGAGCACTGGCTCGATGGTGTAGTCGCCCTCGGGGTCTGAGCGCACGATCTCGAGGCGGACGTCGGGTTCAGCGACCCGGTGAAGGAGGAATTCGAGGTCGCGTC
>CAZVZV010000215.1:0-14372 GCA_964631735.1 uncultured Enterobacteriaceae bacterium | reverse complement strand
TCCGGACATCATCATGGTGGGCGAGATCCGCGACCTGGAGACCGCCGAGATGGCGGTGCAGGCCGCGCTCACCGGGCACCTGGTGCTCTCGACGCTGCACACCAATGACGCGCCGACCGCCGTCGCGCGCCTGCTCGAGCTGGGCGTCGCACCCTACCTGCTCACCGCCACCCTCAACGGCGTCATGGCGCAGCGCCTGGTGCGCACGCTGTGCCCGCAGTGCAAGCAGAAGTTCGAGCTCAACCGCGCCGAGGACGTGGCGGCGTGGGAGGCGCTGGTTGCGCCTTGGAAATCGAACCGGCCGCCGGCGGTGTACAAGCCGGTAGGGTGCCTCGAGTGCCGCATGACCGGGTTCATGGGCCGCGTCGGCATTTACGAGACGCTGCTTTGCTCCACTGGCATCAAGGGGCTGATCTCGGCGAGCGCGGACCTCACGGCGCTGCGCGAGCTGGCGTTCAAGGAAGGCATGAAGGCGCTGCGCATCAGCGGCGCGATGAAGGTCGCCGCCGGCAGCACCACCATCGAGGAAGTGCTCAAGGTCGCGCCGCCGGCACGCGACACCACGGGATAGGCGCGGTGGAGACCATTGTCGTCGAACTGCTGCTCGCCGCTGCACTGGCGGGCGGGCTGGTGTACGTCGCCATGCGCCGCAAGCTACAGCGCAGCGCGCAGGCGCTCACGGCGCAGGGCGCCAACGAGGAGCGCTTCAGGCACCTGACCTCGCTCTCTGCGGACTGGTTCTGGGAGACCGACGCCGAGCATCGCATCAGCTGGCTGAGCGGCGGCCCGGCGGTGAGCGCGCTGTTCGGCAGCGAGCTGGCGTACGGCAAGCGGCTGTGGGAAATCCCGGGCATCGAGGTCGAGCCGCGCGCGCTGGTGGAGCATTTCGCGCGCCTGCAGAAGCTCGACGCGCAGATGCCGTTCTTCGATTTCGAGGTGCAGCGGCGCGTGGCGGGCGGCGAGCGCCGCGTGCACGCGGTCTCCGGGCGGCCGCGCTACGACGCCGAGGGCACCTTCCTCGGCTATCGCGGCGTCGGCCGCGACATGACCGAAAAGCGCAGCGCCGAGCGCGCGCTGGGCGAAGCCAAGGAGCGCCTCGAGCTCGCCACCGAGGGCGGCAATGTCTCCATTTGGGACATCGATCTCGACACCGACCGCATTTACCTGAGCGCGGGATGGGCGCGGGTGATGGGTGAGCCCGACGTGTCGCAGAGGCTGCGCAGCCTGCAGCTGATGGAGATCGTGCACCCCGAGGACCGCGAGGCGGTGAAGGCGGCGTTCGCCGATGCCGTCAAGGGCAGCGTGCCGCTCTACCTGGCGGAGTACCGGGTACGCACCGCCTCGGGCGACTGGAAATGGGTGCTGTCCTCCGGGCGCGTGACGCAACGCGACCCGGACGGGCGCGCGCGCCGGCTCTCGGGGACCATCGCCGACATCGACGCGCGCAAGCGCGCCGAGCAGGCGACGCGCGACGCCGAGGAGCGCTACCGCTCGCTGATCGAGCTGGCGCCGGATGGCGTGCTGGTGTCCTCGGGCGGCGTCATCGAGTACGCCAACCAGGCAGCAGCACGCATCCTGAAGGCGGGATCGCCCAAGCGCCTGGTGGGCACCAAGGTCGAGGCGCTGGTGCATGCGGAGCACCTGCAAAGGTTCGGCGAGCGCATGGCCTACCTGCAGACCGGGCCGGGCTCGACCGCGTTCGAGGAGCGCAAGCTGCGCGGCGTCGACGGCAGCGAGGTGGTAGTCGAGGCGGCGAGCGTCTCCTACCTGGAGCGCGGCCGGCTGGTGCTGCAGTCGGTGTTGCGCGATGTCGCCGAGCAGCGCAAGGCGCGCGAGGCGCTCGCCGAGCGCGAGCGGCGCTTTCGCGACGTGGTCGAGGCTTCGGGCGAATATGTCTGGGAGACCGACGCCGGCTGGCGCTATACCTACCTCTCGGAGCGCATCGAGTCGGTGCTCGGCTTCATGCGCCACGAGATGCTCGGCCGCACGCCGCGCGACTTCATGCCGCTGGGCGAGGCGCAGGCCACTGGCGACTGGTACGCGCAGCACGCGGCGCGCGGCGAAGCGTTTCGCGACCACGTGCACCGCTCGCTCACCAAGTCGGGGCGCATGATCTGGCAGTCGGTGAGCGGCGTGCCGGTGTACGATCCTGCGGGACGGCTCACGGGCTACCGCGGCACCGGCGCCGACATTACCGCGCGCAAGCAGGCCGAGGAGCGCATCCAGTACCTGGCGACGCGCGACGCGCTCACCGGGCTGCCGAACCGCGCCCTGCTCGGCGACCGCGCCAACCAGGCGATCCTGGCGGCGGCGCGCGGCCGCCAGCAGCTGGCGGTGTTGTTCCTCGACTTGGACCGCTTCAAGCTGGTCAACGACTCGCTCGGCCACCAGGCCGGCGACGCGCTGCTGCGGGCGGTGGCCGAGCGGCTTGGCGGCACGCTGCGCCGCGACGACACCCTCGCCCGGCTGGGCGGCGACGAGTTCGTGCTGCTGTGGAACGGGCTCAAGAGCTCGCAGGACGCGGCACTGGCGGCGCAGCGCCTGCTCGGGGTGCTGACGCGGCCGTTCACCGTCGAAGGCCATTCGCTCGGTGTCACGGCGTCGATCGGCATCAGCGTCTATCCGGAGGACGGGCGCGATTTCGCCGAGCTGCAGAAGAACGCGGACGCGGCGCTGCATCACGCCAAGGAAACCGGGCGCAATAATTTCCGCTTCTCCTCGCCCGAGCTGAATGCGCGCGCAGTCGCGCGCCTGGCGATGGAGAACGACCTGCGCCACGCGCTGGCGCGCGGCGAGCTGCTGCTGCACTGGCAGCCGGTGATGCGCACCGAGGCGCACGCGCGCGGCGGGCCGGCGGCGACGCGCGTGGTCGGCGCCGAGGTGCTGGTGCGCTGGCAGCACCCGCGCGAAGGCTTGCTGATGCCCGACCGCTTCATCCCGATCGCGGAGGAGTGCGGCCTGATCCGTGCACTCGGCGAGTGGACCGTGGAGCGCGCCCTGTCGCAGATCGGCGCCTGGCAGCGCGCCGGGCCCGCGAAGGCCAATCCGCAGTCCAACCTTTGGTACGCGCTCAACGTCTCGGCGCACGAGCTGGCGCAAGGGCCGCAGTACGTGAAGCTGCTCGCCAATGCGCTAGCGGCGAACCGCCTGCCGGGATCCTGCCTCGAGCTCGAGGTCACCGAGCGGGTGCTGATGTCGCAGCTGGCGGAGAACGTCACCACGCTGCGCCAGATCGGCGAGCTCGGGGTGCGCGTGGCGATCGACGACTTCGGCACCGGCTATTCGAGCCTCGCCTACCTGCGCCAGCTGCCGATCGACAAGCTCAAGATCGACCGCTCGTTCCTGCGCGAGCTCGACGCCAATCCTGACGACGCCACCATCGTGCAGGCGATCGCGGCGATGGCGCGCACGCTCGGCCTGCAGGTCGCCGCCGAGGGCGTCGAAACCGAGGCGCAGCTCGCGCGCCTGGCGGCTTTGGGCTGCGACCAGTGGCAGGGGCACTACGGCTTCGCGCCGCTCGAGGCGGGCGCATTCGAGCGCCTGCTCGCCGAGCGCGCGCGCGCCGCCGGATAACGCTAACGGAGGCAAGCACCGATGTCCACGCTTTACCGCTACACGCTGCCGGTGGAGGAGACGCACTGGAAGTTCCCCTCCAGCGGCGAGGTCTGCTTCACCTGGGATTACGACGCGCAATCGAGCGAGTTGCTCGCGCTCTACGCCAAGGGCAAGCAGCAGCAATGGGACGGCGACGTGCGCATCGACTGGAGCCTGCCGGTCGATCCCGAGGACCCGATGCAAATGGACGACCAGGTGTTGCCGCTGTATGGCACGCCGCTGTGGGACAGGATCGGCCCGAAGAAGCAGGCCGAGCTGCGCTACCACAGCCAGGTGTTCAACCTGTCGCAGTTCCTGCACGGCGAGCAGGGCGCGCTGGTGTGCGCGGCGCGCATCGTGCAGGACGTGCCGCGCATCGAGTCCAAGTTCTACGCCGCCACCCAGGTGATGGACGAGGCGCGCCACGTCGAGGTCTACCGCCGGCTGCTGACCGAGAAGTTCCGCTTCGTTTACCCGATCTCCAAGCCGCTCAAGACCCTGATCGAGCAGGCGATGAACGACTCGCGCTGGGACTTCACGTATCTGGGCATGCAGGTGCTGATCGAGGGTCTCGCGCTGGTCGCCTTCCAGCGCATCCGCGATTACGCCAAGAACCCGCTCTGCGCCGCGGTCAACGCCTACGTCATGCAGGACGAGGCGCGCCACGTCGCGTTCGGGCGGCTGGCGCTCAGAGACTACTACCCGCAGCTCACCGAGGCCGAGCGGCGCGAGCGCGAGGAATTCGTCATCGAGGGTTCCTACCACCTGCGCGACCGGCTCAATTCCGAGGAGATGTGGGAGCGCGTCGGCCTCGAGCCGAAGGAAGCCATGCGCCAGCACGACCAGTCCGAGGGCCACACGCGCTACAAGAAACGGCTGTTCAGCCGCATCGTGCCCACGGTCAAGGACATCGGGCTATGGAGCCCGCGGATGCAGAAGGCCTACGCCGACCTCGGTGTGCTGCACTACGCCGACAAAGACCCGCAGGCAATGCTCGACAACGACGCGCGCGTTGCCGAGGAATTCGACAAGCTGATGCAGCGGCGCTAGCCGCGACCTTGCCCACGGCCGGCGTGCTCGCGCCAGCCGCCGCCCCCGCCACCACCTCGGGTTTCCATCCTTGGCCGCGCGCCATGCTCCGGGCGCGCTTGCGGACGCTGCCCTGAGCGTGCTTCGACCCCCGGTCGCGGTCCGGGCGCTTCCATCCGGACCTGCGTACGCTGCTCCGGCCGCGCTTCGCCCCTCGGCTGAGGCCGCGGCGCTTCTGTGCGCGGCGGCGGCCGCTGCTCCGGCCGCGCCTCGACCCTGCGCTCATTGCGCTGCTCAAGCCGTGGCTGCTGCGGGCTGGCCGCGCGGAATGCCGGCGGCATCGGCTGCACGCGTTGCTCAGCGCGCCTTGCCTCGTAGCGTTGGCCGACGCCGCGGCGGTGCCAGGTGTCGTGCTGCCACCGGCCAGGCTGCATCGGCTTGTACGCCGGGCCGTAGGTCCGAACGTAGCCCGGTCGCACGTAGTAGTTATTCACGTGGGCCACCCCGACATGGCGGTGATGCCAGTTCATGCTGCCGAAAAAGAATCCCGTCGTGATGCCGATTCCCACGCCCCACCAGTATCCCGGGTACGCGACGGCGTAGCCCGGCCAGGGCGCCCAGAGCACCGGCGGGTAAGTTGACCACCACCACGGCCCATAGACCACGTAGGGGTCGTAATAGGGCACGTACACCACACGCGGATCGGCGGGTTCGATGGCGATCGTGCGGCCGTCGGCGACCACGCGTTGGCGCTCGTCGGGCGCAAGGTGGCCCGAGGCCTGCGCGCGTTGGCGCAACTGCTGAACCGTATCCATCACCTGGGTTTCCTGCGCGAGGAAGGCGTCGCCGAGGCGCCGCGTCCAGTCGAGATTCTCGTCCATGCGCGTGAGCACGTTGGGGAAGGCGAGCAGCGACTTGACGCTCGGGTCCCAGTCCTTGTCCGCCGCGGCCCGCACCGCCTCGTCGCCCTGGACGCCGGGGTGCGCGCGCGACCAGCGCGCGGCCTCCACGACTTCCAGCGGATAGGTCGAGGCCATCAGCACCTGCGACAGCAGGGCGTCGGGATAGAGCGCGACCGGGGCCAGCATCTGGTCGAGCTCCGGCTGGCCGTAGGCCTTGCGCTCCTGGGCGTATGCCGCTGGCAGGGCGATCAGCAGGGCGAGCAGGGCAACGAGCAGTTTTCTCATGGCAGGCCTCTTGCCACGTTATAACGCCCGAGCTTGCCTACAGTCGCCCGCCAATTGCCCTGAATTGAAACAGGATGTAAAAAAGGGGTCAGACCCCTTTTTAGTCGGTCGACTTCTCCAGCGCGGGCAGGGTGATGCCCGAAGTCAGGTCGTCGTGCGACATGCCGTTGCCGCGGTCGGCGGCGCTGGGCGGCTGGGCACCCTTCTTCGGGCGGCCGGGCCGGTAGAACACCTGGAAGGGCTTGACCGGGGGTACCGGCGGCGGGCTTTCCAGGAACTTGCAGTCGGATTCGGTGGGCACGCTGGCCATGGCGCCGATGCGCACGCCCTTGACGAACACGGTGTAGCGCAGCATGTGGGCCGATCCGGCAATCGGCTGGGCGATGATGTCGTACTTGCCTACGGTGTAGCGGCTGCGGGGCTGCCGGCCCGGGTGTTCCCGGGGTGCTTCAGTCTGCTTTTTCATCAAGCCTTTATACACTAATTCAGGCGCTTTCGGCCGCGTTAGCGGCCCCCCGGCGGGAGCTGCAGGCCGCGTCGCGCCATCGTGGTCCGTACGCGATCCGGGTAGTCGCTGATCATGCCGTCGACTCCCAGTTCGTGCATGCGCTCGATGGCCGCTGGCTCGTTGACCGTCCAGGGCACCACCTTCAGTCCGAGCGCGCGCGCGAATTCCAACGGCGGCAGCGTCTCCTCCGGCGCCTGCGGCGAGAGTTTGGTCTCGATATTGAAGCGCACCGCGGGGTGGCCGGATTTCTTCACCAGATCGAACAGGTCGGCGAGGCGCGGGATGCGCGCGCCGTCTGCAGCCTGCTGCTCTGGAAACTGTTGCGCGGACTTGCTCCCTGGGCGCAAGCGACCGACGTCGTAGCGCTGCAGTTCCTCGAAACGCAGCTCGTGGATCAGAGGCGCCGGCGCGGCGACCCACAGCCCGTCCGGACCGCGCGCGATGTCCGGATTCAGCCGCCGGTCGTGGTGGATCACCACTACGCCGTCCCGCGTGACCCCGGTATCCAGTTCCAGCGTGGTGACGCCTATTGCCAACGCATTGGCGAAGGCCGCCAGGGTGTTCTCCGGGGCCAGGCCGCGCCCGCCGCGGTGGGCTTGCAGGTCGAAAGCGGAGGCAATCATCGGGATGAGCAGGGTCGCGATTGCACAGAGCCGTCGCATGGCCGGATACTAGCGCGCACCATGCCGCATCCCCCCCACCCATTTCGCCTGCAGGTACCGGACGCGGCGCTGGCCGAACTGCGGGAACGCCTGTCGCGCACGCGCTGGCCCGACGAGCCGCCGCTGGAGCCCTGGTCCACCGGCACCAGCCTCGCTTACGCAAAGGAGTTGTGCGAGTACTGGCGAACGCGATTCGACTGGCGCGCCTGGGAAGCGAGGCTCAATGCCTTTCCCCAGTTCACTGCGCCAGTCTCGGGCATCGAATTGCACTTCATCCACGCGCCTTCGAAAAATCCGCAAGCGCTTCCGCTGCTGCTGTCGCATGGCTGGCCGGGTTCGGTGTTCGAGTTCCACAAGCTGATCCCGCTCCTCACGCCGCATTTCCACGTGGTCGCGCCTTCGCTTCCCGGCTATGGCCTGTCGTTCAAGCCGGGACAGCGGCGCTTCGGGGTGGAAGACATCGCGCAGTGCTTCGCGGAGCTGATGGACCAACTCGGCTACCCGCGCTACGGCGTGCAGGGAGGTGACTGGGGCGCATCCATCGCCACGCGCATGGGCTACGCGCACGCCGCGCAGGTCGCCGGCATACACCTCAACCTCCTGGCGGTGCGCCGCGACACGAAGCTCGCGGCGCCCACGCCAGAGGAGCAGGTTTATCTCAAGCAGCTCTCGCATTTCCTCAACGAGGAATCCGGCTACCAGTGGATCCAGGGCACCAAGCCGCAGACGCTCGCCTTCGGCCTCACGGATTCCCCGGCCGGGCTCGCCGCTTGGATTGCGGAAAAATTCCGCGCCTGGTCCGACTGCGGCGGCACGATCGAGAACGCCATCTCGCGCGACGAGATGCTGGCCAACATTTCGCTCTACTGGTTCAGCGGCGCGATCGGCTCATCGTTCTGGCCGTACTACGCGCGCCGGCATGGCCCTTGGCCGGTGCCGGAGGGACGCACGGTGGATGTGCCGGCGGCCTACGCCGAGTTCCCGAAGGAGATCATCCGCCCGCCGCGTTCGCTGGCGCAGAAGATGTACACCGACATCCGGCGCTGGAGCGTGATGCCCAGAGGCGGCCACTTCGCGGCGCTCGAGCAGCCCGAGCTGCTGGCGCAGGACGTCATCGCTTTTTTCGAGACTTTGTAGAAGGGGAGAGTCATGCTGCTGAGCAATCTGGAACTGGTACCGGGACGGCGGGTCCTCAAGCACCTCGGCCTGGTGCAGGGGAGCACGGTGCGCGCCAAGCACGTCGGCAAGGACCTATTCGCGGGACTGAAGAACATCGTCGGCGGCGAATTGAAGGCCTACACCGAGCTATTGCAGGAATCGCGCGAAGAGGCGACGCAGCGCATGATCAGCCAGGCGAAAAGCGCCGGCGCCAATGCCATCCTCAACATCCGTTACGCCACCTCGTCCATCACCACCGGCGCGGCGGAGATCTTCGCCTATGGCACGGCCGTGGTGCTGGAGTAGCGCGTGAACACGCTCCTCGACTTCCTCGACGTCATCATTTTCGTCGGGCTGTTCCTCACCGGCTACTTCGCCGGCCGCTGGAACGAGCGCCGCCATTACGCCTCGATCCGCAGGCGCGAGCGGGAGCTGGCCGGCGTGCTGGTGTTCAGCAACCGCTTCCCGCCGCATGGCACCGGGCGCGTGGACACGCGGCTGGTCACCGGCAGCGTGGTGATCTCGGACGACTACTTCAAGAACGTGCTGGCCGGCCTGTACAGCTTCTTCGGCGGGCGTCTGCGCTCCTACGAGTCGCTCATCGACCGCGCCCGGCGCGAGTCTGTGCTGCGCATGAAGGCCGAGGCAAAGGCGTTCGGCTCCAGCATGATCGTCAGCGTCAAGTTCCAGACCTTTGCCATCGGCGGGCGCAGCCAGAACAACGTCAAGGGCGTCGAGGTGCTCGCCTACGGCACGGCGCTCGGCGCGACGGCGCGCGCCTAAGCTTGGCCCAGCACACCAACCCGCAACTGCCGGAGGAGGTTAACAACAGCGACGCACGCCCGCTGCGCAGCTTCTTCGCCATGGCCGCGGCAGTGGTGGTGCTTGGCGCGGGCGCGGCGCTGGTGTTGGCCTTTCTCGGCGGGACGCTGGCGCGCTACTTGCCCTACGGGACCGAGGTCAGCCTGATCGGACCCTACGCGCAGAAGTACCCGCCAGGAGTAGGGCCGGTCGACAAATACCTGCAGGACGTCGTCGACCGGCTCACCGCGCGTATGCGACTCCCCGAAGGCATGAAGATCCAGGTGCACTACGTGGACGAGGAGGTGGTAAACGCCTTCGCCACTCTCGGCGGCCATGTCGCCATGTACCGCGGGCTGCTGGAGAAGCTGCCGGACGAGAACGCGCTCGCCATGGTGCTGGCCCACGAGGTGGGCCACGCCCAGCACCGCCATCCGATCGCGAGCCTGGGGCGCGGCATCGCCTTTGCCGCCGTGCTTTCCCTGGTATCGGCAGGGGCTGGCAGCGGCGCGGCGGAATCCATCCTCGGCCAGTCGGGCATGCTCACGCTGCTCACCTTCAGCCGCGCGCAGGAGGAAGAAGCCGACTCGGCAGGGCTCGCGGCGCTCGCCGCGGTCTACGGCCATGCCGGCGCTGCGACCGAAACCTTCCGGGTGCTGAGCGGCGCCGCCGTGGCAAAGGGCATGCGCGAACCGCCGAAATTCCTCAGCACCCATCCGGTGACCAAGGAACGCATCGAACGGCTCGAGCGCATGATCGCGCAGAACGGCTGGAAGTCCGATGGGCCGCGCACGCCGATCCCGCAGGCGGTGCGCGACGCGCTCAAGGCAGCGAAGGCAAAGGCTCCATGAGGTCGGGCCCCTCGTTGCGCGCATTGTTGACGCGCTTGCCGACCGGGTAATGGGTGAATTCGCGCGACAGCGCATGCGCGCGCGCGAAGTCCGTGGTGTCTGTCAGTGCAGGATCGAGCCAGCCTGCGTGCGCTTCGTCGGGCAGCACCACCGGCATGCGGTCGTGAATCTCGGCGGTCGGGCCTTCGGCGGCCTTGGTCAGGATGGCGCAGCTCAACCGGTCCCGCCAGAGGGACATCAGTCCGGCAAAGCAGAAAGGCCTTCCGTCCGCCCTGCGCAGGTGGTGCGGCTGCTTGCCGCCGGCGATTTCCTGCCATTCGTACCAGCCCTCGGCCGGCAACAGGCACCTCGAGCGGCGCATCGGGTCGCGCCACATCGGCTTGCCTGCCGCTTCCTCCAGCCGCGCATTGATGGTGAAGGTCGGCGGCTTGTCCTGCTTCCACCAGTGCGGGATCAGGCCCCAGCGCGCGGCCACCAGGGTGAGTTCGCCGGAGTCGAGCAATAGCAGCGGGACGTCGGTGGTGGGTTGGACGTTGAAGCGCCGCGGGAAATCCAGGCCGCTCGAGCGGCGGATCTGCCAGGCGCGCTCGATCGACGCCTGCTCGGGGCTTACGTAGCGCCCGCACATCGCCGCTGGCAGCTCTTCGGTCGCGGGACCAAAATAGGGTCTGACCCTATTTAGCGGCTAGGCGGCTACCTCGGCCTTCGCCTTGGCTTTGGCGCGCTTGGGCTTGGCCGCGGGCTTGACCTTACC
This sequence comes from uncultured Enterobacteriaceae bacterium, assembly GCA_964631735.1. GTDB lineage: Bacteria > Pseudomonadota > Gammaproteobacteria > Burkholderiales > SG8-39 > JAABQT01. The sequence continues at coordinate 3,828 of CAZVZV010000215.1, read as the reverse complement.
CGGCGCAGTCACGCCGGTGCGCGGCCGCGAGCCGAGCACTTCGATGCACAACGCGGCGATTTCGGTCTCCAGCAACCGCTCCGCGTTGGCGTGCAGGTTGCGCACTTCAAGCGTGGAGAGCGAGTCGATCTTTTCCTTGGTCCATTGCGCGGCGTGGCCGCGTCCCAGAATACGCATGTTCAGTATCTCTTTCCGGAAGTGAATTCGACCTTCAGGCGCGCCACCTGCCGCCTCACGGCTTCCATATCGGCGCGGGCGCGCACGATCTTCTGCTGCAGCTCTTCGCTTGCAGCGCCGGCAGCCGCCTCGCGCGCGAGTTCCGAATGTGCTTCGCGATAGCGCGCTTCGGCTGCGTTCCAGCGTTCCACCACCTGCTGCTCCTGGTCACGCCAGAGCTTTCGCTTGTCCATGCCCGCTCCTCGAGGAAATGAAGAAGCCCGGCATCACCGGGCTTGGGGTGCGGCAACTGCGATTACGCAGGACGGACGTTGGTAGCCTGTTCTCCCTTGGCACCTTGCGTGACGTCGAACTGCACCTTGTCGTTCTCTTTCAGCGTCTTGAAGCCGCCGCCCTGGATCGCGGAGAAATGCACGAACAGATCCTTGCCGCCGCCTTCCGGGGTGATGAAACCGAAACCTTTTGCATCGTTGAACCACTTCACTGTGCCTACGCTCATGTCTGCTTCCTTGGAAATTGATAAAAAGGGCGCTTGCCCTGCGGAATGGTCAAGGAGGGAAAAAACTACCTGATGAGCGCGGGCAACTTCGCCGCGTGCGAACCAGCTATTTCGGCACTTGAGAATCCTGCAGCCGCGACTATACGCCGCGTCTCAGAATCCGTCAATGAAAACAGGCGCTTGCTGCCGGCCTGGGCCTGCTCAGAACTTCACCTGCCCGCTGAATGACAGCGCGCCGTAGCCATAGTCCGCCTCCAATCCGCCCACCGAGTGCGTGACGCCGCCGATACCTTCGAGGTCGAGGCGCAGGCTGAAGTTGGGCGCGACGCGCCAGCCCACTCCGGCGCCGAGCACGCCCGCAGTGCCCGACTTGCTGGTATTGACGAAGATGCCGCCGCAGCCGGTCACGCAGGTGTAGTCCACGTTGGTGAAGGCGAGGCCGACCTTGGCGTTGAATTCGAAGACCCTGGCGAAAGGCAAGGCGTACACGCCGGAGACAGTCAAGGCGTTCACCGCGAACTCGTCCGACTTGGCGGTACCGGTGCGCACGTCATAGGTGCCGAGGTCGTAGTAGCCAACTTCGATGCCGAAGCGGCTGGGCCACAGGTAGCCGCCGTAGACCTTGAAGCCAGTGGACGAGCCGTCGCCGCTCGTGGCGTTGACAGCAGCGAAGTCGCGCGCATTCTCGGTCGAGACGGACAAAATGCCGACGCCGGCGTAGCCGCCCGCGGTCTGGGCTTGGGCGGGGGTCATGAGGCAGGCGGCGGCAAGCGCCGCCAGTAGCGGTAGGATCTTTCGCATGGGCTTCTCCTGGTTGGACCCAAGGGAATTATGCTCGCATTTCTGGAGGATGAGATGAGCCACGAGTGCTTCGAGTTGCAGGTCGAGGGCAAGGTCGCGCATCTGAAAATGTCGCGGCCTGAGCGGCGCAACGCCATGACCGCCGCGTTCTGGCGCGAACTACCCGCCATCGTGCGCGATCTCGACGCCGGCGGCCAGGTGCGCGCGCTGGTGCTCTCATCGACCGGACCGCATTTCTGTGCCGGACTGGATGTTTCGATGTTCCAGAGTTCCGATTCGCTCGGCGGGAGTACGCTGGAAGCGCGGCAGAAGTTCCGCCGCGAGCTGGAAAGGCTGCAGGCCAGCCTCAATTGCCTGGCGGAGGCGCGCTTTCCAGTGATCGCGGCGGTGCAGGGCGGCTGCATCGGCGGCGCGGTGGACATGGCCACTGCCTGCTGCCTGCGCTACGCGACGCGCGACGCGTACTTCGTCATCCAGGAAATCAACCTGGGGATGATGGCCGACGTCGGCACCTTCAACCGCCTGCCCAAGCAGCTGCCGGATGCGGTGGTGCGCGAGCTGGGTTACACGGGCGACCAGTTGTCCGCCGAGCGCGCCGAGCGGCTCGGCTTCGTGAACGGACTGTTCGAGTCGCAGCTGACGTTGGTCGAAGGCGCGTTGGCGGTGGCGCGGCGCATCGCCGCGAAAGCGCCGGTGGCGGTGGCGGCGACCAAGGAAATGGTTTCCTACACGCGCGACCATTCGGTGGCGGAGAGCTTCGCCTACCTCAACGCGCTCCAGCCCGGGATTTTCAGCATCGAGGACATCAGGCGCAGCCTGGCGGCAAAGGGCGGCGCAGCGGAGTACGCTGACCTGCCGGCGCGGCGGAGTTAAGCACATGACCACCAATCCTTCACCAGCCGTGTGCGCCGAACTTGCGCCGGGCGGAACGTTGCGCGTCGGCATCAACCACAGCAATTTCCTGCTGGTGAATCCGGCTTCGCCGCATGGCGCGCCGCGCGGCGTCGCGCCGGACCTGGCAGCGGAGCTGGGTCGGCGGCTTGGCGTGCCGGTGGCGTACGTGAGCTTTGCCGGGGCGGGCGAGACGGCCGATGCGGCGACGAAGAACGCCTGGGATGTCGCATTCCTTGGCGCGGAGCCGCAACGCGCCAATGAAATTGCGTTCAGCGCCGCCTATCTCGAGATTCCCGTCACTTACCTGGTGCCTGCCGGGTCGCCGATCCGGAGCCTCGCCGACGTAGACCGCACGGGAGTGCGCGTCGCGGTTTCCGCGAAGAGCGCCTACGACCTGTTCCTGTCGCGCAGCCTGCGGCACGCCACGCTGGTGCGCGCCGAGGGCTTGCCCGCGGCGTTTGAACTATTCAAATTACAGCGGCTGGAGGCGCTGGCGGGGTTGCGGCCGGGCTTGCTCGCGGATGCGGCAAAGGTGCCGGGCTCCCGGCTGCTCGATGGGCAGGTCACCGCGGTGCAGCAGGCGATCGGCACGCCGAAGGCGCGCATGGTGGGCGCGCGCTACCTGCGCGAGTTCGCGGAGGAGATAAAGGCTTCCGGGCTGGTCGCGCGGTTGATCGAGAAGCATGGAGTGCGCGGCGTGAATGTAGCGCCGCCTGCGTAGTCCCAGGCACTTGGAATCCCTTGCATGGCCAAAGCCAAATCTGGAATAAGACGGGCCCCGGCGAAGCGCCGGGCGAAGAAGGCGAAGGCGGAGAGCAGGGGGCTGACGCCGGGCGCGTGCCGGCTGGACATGCTCTCCGGCGTCGCGGAGGAAGTGCGCGCGCGCGTGGTGAAGGAGGGCGGGGAGATCATCGGGACGTACAAGGATCCCCTGGGCGGGAGCGCGCTGCTCGCCTGCATCCTTCCCATCTCCAAAGTGGAACCCACCCCTTTCCAGCGCGACCTGTCGGATACCCACCACCGCAAGCTGGCGGACGTCATCGACAAGACCGGGATGTTTCTCGATCCCATCATCTGCGTCACCGCGCCTGATGCTGGCTTCTGGACGCCGAACGGCATGCACCGACTGATGGCCATGCGGCGGCTGGGGGCGAAGTCGATTGTTGCTTTGGTGGTCCCCAGGCGAGAAATTGCGTGGCAGATCCTGGCCCTGAATACCGAGAAGGCGCACAACCTGCGCGAGAAGTCCCTCGAAGTGATCCGCATCTACCGCGGGCTGATCGACGAGGATCCGCAGCGGGCCGAGTCCGGGTCTTCGTTCTACCTGGAGGAAGCTTCCTTCGTCACCCTGGGGATCTGCTACGAGAAGAACGCGAAGTTCGCAGGCGGGGCGTACAACCCGATCGTACGGCGGCTGGAGAAGTTTTCCGACGAGCCGCTGTCGAAGGCGCTGAAGG
>CAZVZV010000214.1:0-2131 GCA_964631735.1 uncultured Enterobacteriaceae bacterium | reverse complement strand
CGCGATCGGCGCGTCGCCGAAATGCACCTTCTTCACCGGCGCGCGCGGGTTCATCTTCTTCACTCGCGCGGTGAGCCGCTGCACCTCGTCTTCGGACACCAGATCGGTCTTGGACATCAGGATGCGGTCGGCGAAGCCCACTTGCTCCTGCGCCTCGTGAAATTCATCGAGCTGCTTGGAAGCGTGTTTCGCGTCCACCACTGTAAGGATGGAATCGAGCAGGTAGTAGTTGCCGATGTCCTCGTCGGTGAAGAAAGTCTGCGCCACCGGGCCCGGGTCGGCCATGCCGGTGGTCTCGATCACCACGCGGTCGAACTTCAGCGCGCCGCTCACGCGCTTTTCCTTCAGCGTGCCGAGGATCTTGATCAGGTCGCCGCGCACCGTGCAGCAGATGCAGCCGTTGTTCATCTCGACGATCTGCTCGTCGGATTTCTCGAGGATCTCGCTGTCGATGCCAACTTCGCCGAACTCGTTCTCGATCACGGCGATCTTGTGGCCGTGGTCTTCCTTCAGGATGCGGTTCAGCAGCGTGGTCTTGCCGCTGCCGAGAAATCCGGTAAGGATGGTCACCGGCACCATCTGGTCCTGCTGCATGGGGGAATTATAAATGGGGTCTGACCCCATTTTTTTCTTTTAGCAGGAGCAGGCCCTTGAGGTAGTCGCCCTCGGGGAACTCGAGTGCCACCGGGTGGTCGGCGGCGGCCTGGAAACGCTCGATGATCTTCGCCTCCACCCCGGCATCGAGGGCCGCCCCTGCGATGATCGACTGGAACAGCTCCGCCGACACGCCCCCCGAGCACGAGAACGTTGCGAGCAGGCCTCCGGGCGCCAGCAGCTTGAAGGCAAGCAGGTTGATGTCCTTGTAGGCGCGCGCGGCGTTTCTCGCCTGCGCCGCGGTGGGCGCGAATTTTGGTGGATCCAATACGATCAGGCCGAACTGCCTCGCGCCGTCCCGAAGTAGACGAAGGTGAGCAAAGACGTCCGCCTGGACAAACTCAATCCGCTCGGAATCGAGCGGGTTGGCAGCCAGGTTCTCGCGCGCGACCTCCAGCGCCGGCGCCGAACTGTCCACCGCCAGCACGCGTGTGGCGCCGCCAGCGAGCGCGGCGATGGCGAAGCCGCCGGTGTAGCAGAAACCGTCGAGCACTTCGCGCCCCGCGGCAAGCTCGCGCACGCGCTGCCGGTTCTCGCGCTGGTCGAGGAAGAAGCCGGTCTTCTGGCCCTGTTCCACGTCCACGCGGAAATGCAAGCCGTATTCGGTGATCGGGCAGCGTGAGGCATTGCGGTTGCCACGCGCAAAACCGACCCGCGGTTCCAGCCCTTCGAGCTTGCGCACCTCGGAATCCGAGCGCTCGAACACCGCTTCGCAGCGCGTTGCCTCCACCAGGGCATCGAGGATCGCTTCGCGCCAGCGCTCCGCACCCGCCGACAGGAACTGGACCACCAGCACGTCGGCATAGCGGTCCACCACCACTCCAGGCAAGCCGTCGGATTCACCGTGCACCAGCCGCAGCGCGTTGGTATGCTTGGACGCAGGCAACTCAGCGCGCAGCGCCACCGCCTGCTTCACCCTGCGGTTGAAATACTCGGCGTTGGTGGTGGCTTTCGCGTCGAAGCTCCACACCCGTGCGCGGATCTGCGACTCCGGGCTGTAGGCCGCCATCGCCAGCGTCGCGCCGTCCGCCGAGCGCACTTCGACCGTGTCACCCGCCTTGGGTTCGCCGACGACGCGCTCGATCGCCCCGGAGAAGATCCAGGGATGGCGGCGCCTGAGCGACTTCTCGCGCCCCGGCTTGAGCACCAGGACGTTCATTTCTTGCGCGCGCGCGGGTGCGCCGCGTCGTAGACCTTGGCGAGCGACTGGTAGTCGAGGTGCGTGTAGACCTGCGTCGTGGAAATGCTGGCATGGCCGAGCATCTCCTGCACTGCGCGCAGGTCCTGCGAGGACTGCAGCACGTGGCTGGCGAAGGAGGGGCGCAGCATGTGCGGCTGCAGCTTGCCCTGCACGCCCTGGCGCGCGCCCCAGGCGCTCAGCTGACGCTCAACCACGCCAGGGGCGATGCGCCGCCCGCGCGCGCCGACGAACAGCGCTTTCTCCTCGGGCGCGGCGACCAGCGCCCGCGCCGCGATC
>CAZVZV010000213.1:0-2198 GCA_964631735.1 uncultured Enterobacteriaceae bacterium | reverse complement strand
CGCGGACCGCGTGCGTGCCGAACTGCGTGTCGGCGACCGCCTGGCGGGTCATCAGCGGCACCGGCGGATACAGGCGCATGGATTCCTTGAGCACCTGCTGCACCAGCACCAGCTTGTCGATGTGCTCGGCCCGCACTTCGGCACCGCCCGTCACGCGCTCGATCTCCTTCAGCAGCACGCGCGTCCAGTCTGGCGAGCAGGCCAGCAGATACAAAGTCCACGTCAGTGCCTTCGCGGTGGTCTCGTGGCCCGCAAGGTAGAAGGTGAGCAGGTTGTCCACCAATTGCCCGTCGTTCATCGACTGGCCGCTATCCGGGTCGCGCGCCTGCATCAGGCGATGCAGCAGGTCGTCCTTTTCCACCGAACCCGAGCGGCGCTCCGTGATCAGGGATTGCACCGCCGCGCGCAGCGCCGCGATGGCGCGGCCCATCGAGCGCCGGCCCGGCTGCGGCAGCCACTTCGGCAGATTGGCGACGGCGAACAGCTGCCCCCAGGCACCCGAGCGCTGGAACAGCCCGGTCGAGCGCTCGATGGCCTGCGGCATGCGCCGGTCGCCCGAGGGCAGTAGCGTCGCCGAGATGACCTCGAAGGTTGCTTCGGTCATGTCGCGGTCGACGGGCTGCACCGCACCAGGCCGAGCGCGCCATCTCGCGATGACATCCTGCGCGGCACGCACGAAGGTCGGCACAAAACCCGCCAGCTCCTGCGGGCGGAACATCGGGGCGGAAGCCTGGCGCTGCCACTTCCAGTCCGCGCCTTCGCTGGTCAGGATGCCCTTGCCGAGCAGCGGGCTCAACAGCCGGATCTGCGCCAGCTTGAGGAATTTTTCGCGCTCATCCAGCAGCACCTGCTTGATCAGCGCCGGCGCGGTGATCCACACGATCGGCGTGCGGCCGCGCATCATCGAAACCAGGTCGCCGTCGTAGGCGGCCTGCGGCACCACACTAAGCGGGTTGCGCACGAAGCGGGCGAGGAAGGCGAGCCCCTTGAGCGGCTGCGCGGGCGGCGAGATGCGCGGCGGGACGAGCCTGGGGGCGGCGGCGGCTTGCACGGAACGGCTATGCTAACGCTGCCAGCTGCTCGCCAGCCAAGGCTGCTGCTCGCGCGGCAATCCGGGCGGGCGGTAGTAGTGGTTCAGCTCTTCGAAACCCGCTTCCGTCATGAAGCGACGCCAGGTATCCCAATCGTGGAACGCGCCGTAGCGGCCGCGGGTCCAGCCCTCCTCATTGTTGCCGTGGGGGTTTGAGCTGAAAAGGACCCCGCGTGGCTTCAGCGTGGAGCGCAACTGCCCCAGCACCCGCGGCAGCTCCTGGCTGGGAACGTGGAACAGCACCGCGTTGGCGAACACCCCGTCGCAATTCTCCTTCGGCAAGTCGAGCCGCAGGAGGTCTTGTTCCAGCACTTCGCAATGGCTGTACTGCCTCGCCATGGCGGCGAAGCGCTTCGAGCCTTCCAGGCCCACGGCGATGTGTCCCAGACTGGCCAGGGCCTTGAGGTCCCTGCCCGGGCCGCAACCCAGGTCCAGGATCCTGAACGGCGGCTTGCCTTCGAGGTGGCGCAACAACTCGTGGATGTTCTGGCTGACGTCGTGGTCCTTGGTCCCCCGCCAGAAATCCGCCGCGCGCTGGTCATAGTGCTCCAGCGTGACGCGCGCGATTCTGTCCAACTCCTCCCTTTTCATCTTTCATCCACCTGGCGGATAATGCTGCACTTTTCAGGAGAACCCGCATGCCCAAGGGAATGGAACGCAGCAACCGCGAGAAGAAGAAGCCCAAGAAGCAGCAGAAGCCCGTCCCGCTGTCGCCGATCCGCCAGCCGGGCAAGTAGCCGCCAAGCCCCTGAAACGAAACGCCCCGGCCGGGTTCCCCGGCCGGGGCGTTTTTATTGCGGTTGAGGCATGGCCGGCGTTCTAGCTGGCGATGCTCCTTGCCCGTTGAAATGATCCGGTTTGGGAGTCCAGCCTGCCGGTGGTGCCTCGGTAGTCTCTCACTGGATCACCTCCTTCCGTAGTTGGCCAGGCTGCAGTGTAGCAAGACTTTGAATAGAATTCCCGCCATGGACATGTCAGCCGAAGAGATCAAGCAATTCTGGCGCGGCTACTGCGAGCGCCGCAAGGTGGCGAAAGACGTCGTCGTCAAAGGCGAGAAGAAAATCGACGAGGATCCGGAGTACTGGGCCGACCAGACGATGGACGAGCT
>CAZVZV010000212.1:0-3921 GCA_964631735.1 uncultured Enterobacteriaceae bacterium | reverse complement strand
AGAGGAGATCGCTTCCCAGTGCGGCTGTGCGACTTCGGCATTTCCTCTCCCCCGCTGCGGGGGAGAGGACAAAGGTGAGGGGGCCGGGGAGGTTCATGGAAAGGGGTGCTGTTGGCCCGGAATGCATAGCTATGGCTTAGCTCGCCTCGCCGTTTCCAGCGTCAACAATGAAAACTTTGGGAAACCTGCATCCCTCACCACGTCCATCACCGCGATCACGTCCTGGTAGGGCACGGCCTTCTCGATGCGCACGTTGACGACCGGTTTCTCTTTCCCGTTCGCGGACGCCTTCATCGCCGCGCCCAGCGTTTCCAGGCTCGCCACCGAATCCCCGTTGCAGGTCACTTGCGGTTTGCCTTCGCGAAGCTGGTACGTGACGACCATCGTCTGCTGTTCCTGAGATTTCACCGTGCTGCTCGACTGCGGCAATGTCAACTCGATCTGATTCGCGCGGTTCCAGGTTCCCATGATCATCAGGAACAGGATCAACTGCATCATCACGTCGATCAGCGGCACCAGGTTGATTTCCAGGTGCTCCTTTTCCCGGCCACGCTGGAAGTTCACGCCGTCCTCAGCGCGGCGCCTGGCCGTGCTCGACGCGCTCGCCGTGCACCATGTCGATCAGCCTGGTGGCGGTCTGCTCCATGTCCACCACGAAGCCGTCCACCTTGTTCTTGAAGTGGCGGTAGAAGATCAGCGACGGGATCGCGATACCGATGCCGAACGCGGTGTTGTAGAGCGCGACCGAGATGCCGTAGGCCAGCTGCTGCGGGTTGGTGCCGGTCGGGGACTGCGAGCCGAAGATGTGGATCATGCCGATTACCGTGCCGAACAGGCCGAGCAGGGGCGCTGCGGTGGCAATCGTCCCGAGCGTGGTGAGGAAGCGCTCCAGCTCGTGCGCCGCGCTGCGGCCCGCCTCCTCGATCGCCTCCTTCATCACGTAGCGCGAACTCGTGTGGTTGCGCAATCCCGCCGCCAGCACCTGGCCCAGCGGCGAGTCCTTGGCCAGCTTGTCGAGCACCTCGTCGCTGGCGCCCTGGCGCTGGTACACCTGCACCACCTGGTCGAACAGCGTGGGCGGGATCACCTTGTTCTGGCGCAGCGTGGCGGAGCGCTCGATGATCAGGGCGACCGCGACGACCGACGCGAACAGCAGCGGCCAGATCGGCCAGCCGGCGGCTTGAATGATGGCGAACAATGGGGCTCCGGGGGCTTGGTTTTGTTGTCGGTCGACTGTAGCAAAAATGCGGCCACGCCGTTATCCACAAAACCTGTGGATAAGTTTGTGGATTTACTTGGGGCAGATGGCCTTCACCGTCACGAAACCTCGCGCAAGTCGGCGGCGATTAAAATTTCAGCAGTTGTTTCCGGCGCAGAAACAGGACGTTAGGAAACGGAATCGGCTTCCATGAGGATTCGCGGCGGCTGGCTAGTCCCATCGACGGGCGCTGTGCATTAGTGTAGGCGCATGGATGAGGAAATCCAGCGCGATTCCAGCCCCGTAATGAGCGTCTCGGAGCTGCTGCGCAGCGTGCGCGAGGTGCTGGAGCGGCGTTTTCCCCTGGCCTGGATCGGCGGGGAGATTTCCAACTTCCGCCCGGCCTCCTCCGGCCACTGGTATTTCACCCTGAAGGACGAATCCGCCCAGGTGGACTGCGTCATGTTCCGCGGCCGGGCAGCGGCGCTGGATTGGGAGCCCGCCGAAGGCATGCGGGTGGAGGCGCGCGCGCTGGTGACCCTGTATGAGCCGCGTGGGCGCTTCCAGTTGAACGTGGAGAACATGCGGCGGGCCGGGCTGGGGCCATTGTATGAGCGCTTCCTGAAGCTCAAGGCGAAGCTCGAAGCCGAAGGATTGTTCGAGCTGAAGGCCAAGCGCCCGATCCCGGTGCATCCGCAGCAGATTGGCATCCTGACTTCTCTGCAAGCCGCGGCGCTGCGCGACGTATTGACCACGCTGCGCCGCCGCAACCCGTCCATCCCGGTGATCGTCTATCCGGTTCCGGTGCAGGGCGAGGGCGCGGCGGCGAAGATCGCGCAGATGTTGGCGACCGCCAACTCGCGTGCGGAATGCGACGTGCTCTTATTGGTGCGCGGCGGCGGCTCGATCGAGGACCTGTGGCAGTTCAACGAGGAAGCGGTGGCGCGCGCGATCCGCGCGTCGAAGATCCCGGTGGTGGTCGGCGTGGGGCATGAGACCGACGTGACCATCGCGGATTTCGCCGCCGACCGGCGCGCACCGACGCCGACCGCGGCGGCGGAGATGGTGAGCCCTGCGCGCGATGAGTTGCTGGCGCGCGTCGGTGAGCTCGCGCAGCGCGCCACGCGCGAGGCTTTGCGGCGCGTCGAGTACGCGATGCAGATGGTGGATGCGTTGGCGCGGCGGCTGGTGCACCCGCGCGAGCGACTGCGCACTTCGCGCCAGCTCCTGGTGCAGCTCGCAGCGCGCCTTGCTTCGGCGACAGCGCGGCGATTTGATTACTTCGAGGCCCAGCTCGAGCGCTTCAAGGCAAGCCTGACCAGTTTGAATCCAGGCGCGGTGCTCGAGCGCGGCTACAGCCTGACGCGCAATGCGCAAGGCGAGGTGCTGCGCGATGCGTCGCGCGTGGCCGAGGGCGAGCGCGTGACGACGACTTTGGCCAAAGGCTGGATCGAGAGTGAGGTGCGCAGGAAAGGGCAGCGATAGACTCGCGGCATTCGAGGGGGGTATTGGCGAGGTCATCGGAAACAGGTGGAATGCATTCCGCCTTTTAGGGCACCTACTTCACGTTGGGCGGCGCGCATAGTGTCGCAAATGCGCCAAAGGGGAAACATGACCGATTCAGCGTTGGACGACGACATCCGCGATTTCTTCAAACGGTACAACGAGACCTTTCTGGCCATCGACGGCAATCGCATAGCCGCGTTCTATTGCGCGCCCACGCTGACCATGCGGGGTGACGGCTCAATTCATTGCCTTCAGTCTCGCGAAGAACTGGCTCGGTTCTTCCAGAACGTTGCGGACAGCTACTACCGCGACGGATGGCGCGGGGGAGACTTCAGGAATCTTCAGGTGACACCGATTGGCGCAAGATCGGCCCTGGCAACGATGGATTGGGAAATGCGGAGAGCTGATGGCAGCCTCATTCGAGAGTGGCGCCAGTCTTACAACCTCGTTCGCATTGCCGGTGGTTGGCAGATTCTGGTCTCGACGTTTCATGTTAAATAGCGGGCACCGCGCGAAGCGTCGCCCAACCACCCGTTCAACGCAGACGGGCCTCGAGCGGCCCGCCGATTAACGGCATGTTCGGCAACAAGGGGAGCGGGTGACTACACACACTGGAGGTTGTCACTGTGGTCGTGTCAGATTCGAGGTGATTGCGCCAGCGAAGCTCCAGGTCCTGGAATGCAACTGCTCCATCTGCAGCAAAGCGGGTTACCTGCACCTGGTAGTTCCCGTCGATCACTTCAAGCTCCTTTGCGGAAGTGAAGCGCTGACCACTTACACGTTCAATACTCACACGGCGAAGCACTCGTTCTGTTCAGTTTGCGGCATCAAATCGTTCTACGTGCCGCGTGCGGATCCCGCCAGCCGCAGCGTCAATGTTCGTTGCCTCGACCCGGGCACGGTGGAGGAGACGAGCATCGCCCAATTCAACGGCCGCCAGTGGGGAAGAAGGTAATGAGCGACTTGCACAGTTCAGGCGTCATCGGCTTCTTCGATACGCATCCGATCAACGAGGACGAAATTCTCGCCAAGCTTGCGGCCCGCGGCGCAAATTTGTCTGCACTCACGCAAAGTGATCTGAAGGACTTCGACCAGGATCACTATGGCGGTACAGATGCCGTCAATGCACTCGCAGACGCGGCAGGGGTACGCGCCGACCATCACGTTCTGGACGTATGCAGCGGGATGGGTGGGCCCGCCCGGTGGCTCGCGCATCG
>CAZVZV010000211.1:0-10084 GCA_964631735.1 uncultured Enterobacteriaceae bacterium | reverse complement strand
TATTTGCCATAACGCCGCTTGCAAGCCCTTCGGTGCCGCGCGCATGACCGATTGCGGCAGATACCCACCGCTCAGCGGCCCGGATCCGGCCGCAGATGCTCGTGTTGTGCGGCGAGGACGGGAAGGAAATTCCTATCCCCTATGCGCGGCTGCAGCGTGTTTCGGCTCGGCGAGCGGTGCTTCTCGGGAGGATCGTTCCTGGCCGGGGCTGCGGGCCCGGCACACAAGCGGCGTTGTGGTAAATAAATAAAGGCCAACGACGTATATAGGTGCCAGCAATAAATGGTGTCGCCGCCAGGGTCCGTGTTGGGCCTGGGCGGGCTCAGGGAATCGGCACCGCCGAGAGCAATTGCGCGCCCACGTCCACCCGGCGCGCGGCGTCGTGCGCCGGCCGCAGCCGGTGCGCGGCGACACCGGGCAACACCGCCTGCACGTCCTCCGGAATCACCTGGTCGCGGCCTTCCAGCAGCGCCCAGGCGCGCGCCGAGTGCACCAGCGCGAGCGCCGCGCGCGGCGAGAGACCGGCGACGTAGTCGGGCGAGCGCCGCGTGTACTCGACGATCGCCTGCACGTAGTCGAGCAGTGCGGGCGCCACGTGCAAGCGCTGCGCGTTGGTTTGTTGCTCGACCAGCTCGGCCGGGCTCATGCACGGATCGAGGCTGGCCAGCAGGTCCCGGCGGTCGCTGCCGGAGAGCAGCGCCCGCTCGGCGTCCCGGTCCGGGTAGCCGAGCTCGATGCGCATCAGGAAGCGGTCGAGCTGCGATTCAGGCAACGGGAAAGTGCCCACGTGCTCCGACGGGTTCTGCGTGGCGATGACGAAGAAGGGTTCGGGGAGCTTGCGCGTCTCGCCCTCCACGGTCACCTGGTGCTCCTCCATCGCCTCGAGCAGCGCGCTCTGCGTCTTGGGCGTGGCGCGGTTGACTTCGTCGGCAAGGATCACCTGCGCGAAGATCGGCCCCGGGTGGAACTTGAAGGCCCCGCTGTCGCGCTCGTACACCGACACGCCGATGATGTCCGCGGGCAACATGTCGCTGGTGAACTGGATGCGCTGGAATTGCAGGCCCAGCGTCCGGCCGAGCACATGCGCGAGCGTGGTCTTGCCGACGCCCGGCAGGTCTTCGATCAGCAGGTGGCCGCGTGCGATCAGGCAGGCGAGGGCGAGCCGCACCTGCGTTTCCTTGCCGAGAATGACCTGTCCCGCGGCTTCGATCAGACGTTCGAGCGGGGACTGCGCGGACGCCGGTTTGAGCTGTGTTTTCAGCAGCATGGCCCGATTGTACAGGGCTGCGGGTTATGATTCGGCGCAGTATGCCGACTGCTTTTGTCACTCACCCCGATTGCCTGAAGCACGAGATGGGCGCACGGCATCCGGAGTGCCCCGAGCGGCTTACGGCGATCGAGGACCAGCTGATCGCCTCCGGCCTCGGGCCACATCTCGCGCGCTACGAGGCGCCGTTGGCATCCGATGAGGAACTCGCGCGCGTGCATCCGATGGAATACGTGCGCGCGATCCGCGACGCCGCGCCAGAGGAGGGCAGCGTGCACCTCGATGCGGACACGGCGATGAATCCGTACAGCCTGCGCGCGGCGCTGCGCGCCGCCGGCGCGGCGGTATTGGCGACCGATCTGGTGATGCGCGGCGAGGCCCACAGCGCCTTTTGCAGCGTGCGACCGCCGGGGCACCACGCCTGCCGCGCGCGGCCGATGGGCTTCTGCATCTTCAACAACGTCGCCGTCGCCGCGCGCCATGCCCGCCACGCGCACGGCGTCGAGCGCGTGGCGATCATCGATTTCGACGTGCACCATGGCAACGGCACTGAGGAGATCTTCCAGAACGATCCGCACGTGCTGATGGCTTCGACCTTTCAGCATCCGTTTTATCCCTACAGCGGCACCGATGACCCGGCGCCCAACATGGTCAACGTGCCGCTGCCCGCGGGCGCGGGATCCCGCCAGTTCCGCGAGGCCGTGGTGCAGAGCTGGATCCCGGCGCTGGAGGGCTTCAAGCCGCAGCTGATCGTGTTCTCGGCCGGCTTCGATGCGCATGCCGAAGACGACATGGCGATGCTGCGTTTCTCGGACGCCGACTACGCGTGGGTGACCGAGCAAGTGAAGGCGGTGGCCGACCGGCACGCGCAGGGGCGCATGGTGTCGACCCTGGAAGGGGGCTATGCATTGTCGGCCCTGGGCCGCAGTGTGGTGCAGCACTTGCGGGTAATGGCCGGGCTGGCCGGCTAAACGGCCAGGGCCGCCTCAGGCCGCTTCCTTGCCGGTCACTGCGACCGGCGTCTCCTCGAGCAGCGCGATGACGCGCTTGGCGTGGCGGTAGAGCTTCTCGCCCTTATCGGTCACCACCACGCCGCGCCGGTGCCGCTCGAACAACTTCACGCCGAGCACAACCTCGAGCCGCCGGATGCGTGCGGAAACGTTGGATTGCACGGTTTCGAGCAGGATCCCGGCGCGCGCAAAACCGCCTTCCTCGACCACGGCGACGACGAATCGCAGGTCCTTGATGTCCATGCTGCGGACCACTATAACTTGAATGTTCCGCTCATGCGGCGACCGGCTGGCGCTTGCCGTCCCCCAGTTCGATCGCCAGCCGCGCAAACTCGTTCGGCTGAGGCCCCGGCACCTGCAGCACCTGGGCCTGCGGCAACTGCGCGAAGTTGCGTTGCGCAGAGCGCCCGTAGGCCGGGTCGTAGTGCTCCTCGAGCAGCCGGGCGACGAGTTCTTCCCAGGCGCCGCGCGCGGCAAGCGCCTTCCATTCCCCGACGCGCGCGCGGCCGTGCAACTGGACCAGGCAATCCAATTGCGTGGCCAGCGTTGCCGGATCGGCGAAGAAATGCCGGTACTCGTCCATCAGCAGCGCGACGCGGGTGGCGGCACTGGCCTGGAGCAGCACGCATGGCGCCGCGCGCATGCATTCGATGAGGGCATCGGGCACTTGCAGCTGGCCGATCTTCTTCGACTCGCCCTCGACGTAGACCGTGCGGCCGGGTTCCAGCGCCGTGAGCGCCGCGAGCAGCCTGCTGTCGAACATCTTCTGCGCGGGTTGCGGCCGATCCGGCAAGTCGCCCAGCACCGAGCCGCGGTGCGCGGCCAACTCCTCCAGGTCAAGGACCTGCGCACCGGCCTGCGCCAGTGCCCGCAGCAGGCGGCTCTTGCCGCTCCCGGTGGCACCATGGATGACACGGAAGGAATGCGCGCGGGGCAGCGCAGCCAGCGCGCCTACCACGAATCGCCGGTAGGACTTGTAGCCGCCTGCCAGGGCCTGCGCGTCCCAGCCGACCTCGCGCAGCACATGCACGAAGGCGCCGCTCCGCTTGCCCCCGCGCCAGCAGTACACGAGAGGGCGCCAGTCCCTGGGCCGATCGGCAAGCGCGGTCTCCAGGTGGCGCGCGATGTTCCTCGCCACCAGCGCCGCGCCGAGTTTCCTGGACGCGAAGGTCGAGACCTGCTTGAACAGCGTGCCGACGCGCGCGCGTTCCTCATTGTCGAGCACCGGCAGGGATATGGCGCGCGGGAGATGGTCTTCGGCGTACTCTGCCGGCGAGCGCGCGTCGATGATCGCGTCAAAGGATGCGAGGACCGATGCCTGCATCGCGACCGAGTGCAATTCCGCCTTCATCGACTAAAATTCTACGCTCATGAACGCAGCCGAAAGAATCCGCCTCACCGAGTTCAGCCATGGCGGGGGCTGCGGCTGCAAGATCGCGCCCGCGATCCTGTCGCAAATCCTCGCGACGGCGCCGATGCGCGGCCTGCCGCGGGACCTGCTGGTGGGCACCGAGACCTCGGACGATGCGGCGGTGTACCGGCTGAGTGATACGCAGGCGCTGGTCGCCACCACCGATTTCTTCACGCCGATCGTGGACGATCCTTACGACTTCGGCCGCATTGCCGCGGCCAACGCGCTCTCCGACATCTACGCCATGGGCGGCAGGCCGATCATGGCCCTCGCCATCGTCGGCATGCCGCTGGAGAAGCTGCCGGTGTCGGTGATCCGGCGGATCCTCGAGGGCGGCGAATCGGTCTGCGCCCAGGCGGGCATCCCGATCGCGGGCGGGCATTCGATCGACACGCTCGAGCCGATCTACGGCCTGGTCGTTCTGGGGCTGGTGCACCCGGACAAGGTGAAGAGGAACAGCACCGCCCGCGCGGGCGACGTGCTGGTGCTGGGCAAGTCGCTCGGTGTCGGCATCCTTTCGGCGGTGCTGAAGAAGGGCGAGCTCTCGCAGGCCGGCTACCGCACGATGCTTGAATTGACAACGCAGCTCAACACGCCGGGAGAAGCGCTGGCCGAGATGGCGGATGTGCACGCGGTGACCGACGTCACCGGTTTTGGCCTTGCCGGACACCTGCTCGAGATCCTGCGCGGCTCGAAACTCGCCGGCGTAGTGAAGTTCGGCCTGCTGCCGGTGATGCCCGAGGCGCTGCGTTGGGTGCAGCAGGGCGTGGCGACCGGCGCGTCGGAGCGCAACTGGACAGGCTATGGCGCCGAGGTGCAGCTTCCCGCCGGCGCGCCGGATTGGATGCGTAAACTCATCTCCGACCCGCAGACCAGCGGCGGGCTGCTGGTGGCCTGCGCGCCTCAAGTCGAAAAAGCAGTACTGGCGCTGTTCGCGAGGCAAGGCTTTGCCGAGGCGCGCACGATCGGAAAGCTATCTGTCGGCCCGGCGCGCCTTACGATCACGTAGGGTGGGCCCAGGCCCACCCTACAGCAGCCGCCGCAGCGCCTTCCAGACGTTCTCGAGCAGGATCGGCTGCGCGTCTTCGGTCGGGTGGATGCGGTCCGGCTGAAACTTGCCGAAGTCATCCCCCATGCCTTCGAACAGGAACGGCACCAGCGCCGTGCGGTGCCGCTTCGCCAAATCCGCGAACGCAGACTCGAACTCGCGCGTGTAGTCCGGCCCGTAGTTGGGCGGCATGCGAATGCCGACAAGCAGCACGCGCGCGCCGGCTTTGTGCGCCTGCTGGACCATCGCCGAAAGATTTTTCTTCATCTCCGCCACCGGCAGGCCGCGCAGGCCGTCGTTGGCGCCGAGCTGCAGGATCAAGACTGCCGGTTTGTGCTGCGCGAGGGACTTCGCGATGCGGCTCAGACCGCCGCTGGAAGTTTCGCCCGAGATGCTCGCGTTGACGACGCTATAATCGAGGCGCTCGCGCTTGAGGCGCTCGCCGAGCAGCGCTACCCAGCCGCGCTTCTCGGCGATGCCGTAGGCCGAGGCCAGGCTGTCCCCGTAGACGAGGATCGTTTTCCCCCACGCACCGGATGAAAGGCACATGAACAGGCAGGCAAGCAACGTTCTGGCGGCGCGCGGCATCGGCAAGACGGTCAAGAGCGGCGAAAGCGACCTCGTCATTCTGCGCGATATCGAGCTCGCGGTCATGCCCGGCGAGGCAGTGGCCATCGTCGGTGCTTCGGGCTCCGGCAAGTCCACGCTGCTCGCGCTGCTGGCCGGTCTTGATACGCCCACCGCCGGCAGCGTGGAACTCGACGGCGCAAACCTGTTCGAGCTCGACGAGGACGCGCGCGCCGAGTTGCGCGGGCGCGCGGTCGGCTTCGTGTTCCAGTCCTTCCAGCTGCTGCCCTCGCTCACCGCGCTGGAGAACGTCATGCTGCCGCTGGAGCTCGCAGGGCGCGACGACGCCGAGAGCGGCGCGCGGGAGATCCTCGCGCGCGTGGGACTGGCCGAGCGCCTGCACCACTACCCGAAGCACCTGTCGGGGGGAGAGCAGCAGCGTGTGGCGCTGGCGCGCGCCTTCGTCGTGCGGCCCAAGCTCCTGCTGGCGGACGAGCCCACGGGCAGCCTCGATGCCGAATCCGGCGACGCGGTGATCGCGCTGCTGTTCCAGCTGAACCGCGAATCCGGCACCACGCTGGTACTGGTGACGCACGACGAGCATCTGGCCAGCCGCTGCCAGCGCGTGGTTCGCCTCGCCGCCGGAAGGATCGTCGCGTGATTCGCCAGTCGCTGCGCATGCTGGCCCGCGACTGGCGCGCTGGCGAAGTACGCGTTCTCGCCGCAGCGCTGGTGGTCGCGGTGGCGAGCATCACCAGCGTGGCCTTCTTCGCCGACCGCGTGAGCCGCGCCCTGGTGCGCGACGCGCACCAGCTGCTCGGCGCAGACCTGGTGCTGGTGTCCGATCATGCCTGGACGCGCGATATGGCGGAGGAGATCGCACGCCGCGGGCTGCAGCTCGCCGAGGCGGTGAACTTCATCAGCATGGCGCGGGTGGGCGAGGCGAGCACGCTCGCCGGCGTCAAGGCGGTGACGCAGAACTACCCGCTGCGCGGCAAGCTGCGCACGGCGAGCGCGCCAAACGCGCCCGACGCGCCGGCGCAGCAAGGTCCGGAGCGCGGCACCGTGTGGCTGGAAGAGCGCCTGGTGAGCGCACTTGGCGCGCCGGTGGGCGCGAGCCTCAAGCTCGGTTCGGCGGAATTCAAGGTTGCCGCGGTGTTGACGCTCGAGCCGGAGCGCGGCGCCAACTTCTTCAACATTGCCCCGCGCCTGTTCATGCACGCGGCCGACCTGCCCGCCACCGGGCTGGTGCAGACCGGCAGCCGGGTCTGGTTTTACCTGTATACGGCCGGCGAACCGGCGGCGGTCACTGCGTTCGAGGGCTGGGCGCGCGAGCGCCTGGTGCGCGGCCAGCGCATGGACAACCTGGAAAGCGGCCGTCCCGAAGTGCGCGCCTCGATCGAGCGCGCGCAGAGTTTCCTCGGCCTCACCGCGCTGCTCGCGGCGATCCTCGCGGGCGTCGCCATCGCGCTCGGCACGCGCCGTTTCGTAGAGCGCCACCTTGACGGCTGCGCGGTGATGCGCTGCTTCGGCGCCACCCAGGGCCGGTTGCTCTCGCTCTACGGCACGGAATTCCTGTTGCTCGGCGCAGGCGCATGCGCGCTGGGCTGCGCGCTGGGCTATGTCGCGCAGGGCGCAATCGCGGCAGCGCTGGGCGAATTGTTGCAGGCGTCGCTACCGGCGCCTGCTCCGCTCCCAGCGCTGCAAGGCTTTCTGGTCGGGCTGGTGCTGCTGCTCGGTTTTGCGCTGCCGCCGCTCGTGCAACTGAAAAACGTTCCCGCGGTGCGCGTCATCCGCCGCGAGGCGGGCGCGCCGCGCACCAGCACCCTCGCCGTGTACGCCACGGGCATCGCCGCCTTGAGCGGCTTGCTCATCTGGCAGGCGGGCGACGCGAAGCTGGGCCTCACCGTGATCGGCGGATTCGGCGCCGCGGTGGTGGTGTTCGCCGCGGTGGCGTGGGCGGCGCTGCGCCTGGTGTCGTCGGCGTCGGTGGCGCGGCGGCTCGGCGCGCGCAGCACCGCGCTGCGCTACGGCCTGGCCAATTTACGGCGCCACGCGCGCGGCAACGCAGTGCAGGTGGCGAGCCTGGCGCTCGGCCTGACCGCGGTGCTGCTGCTCACCTTCACTCGCAACGACCTGGTCGACGCCTGGCGGCGCAGCGCGCCGCCCGATGCACCGAACCGTTTCCTCCTCGGCGTGCAGCCCGACCAGGTAGCCGCGGTGAACCGCTTCTTCGCCGAACGCGGCATTGCCGCGCCGGAGCTCAACCCGATGGTGCGCGGGCGCCTGGTGGCGGTGAACGGCAAGCCGGTGGCGGAAGCGGATTACGCCGAGGAGCGCGCCAAGCGCCTGGTGGAGCGCGAGTTCAACCTGTCCTATACCGAGCGTGCGCCGGCCCACAACCAGGTGGTCGCCGGAAGTTGGTTCAAGCCCGGCGCGCGCGAGCTCTCGGTGGAGGAGGGCATCGCCAAGACCCTGGGATGGAAGATGGGCGATGAGCTCACCTTCAGCGTGGGCGCGGAGCGCTTTGGCGCGCGCATCACCTCGCTGAGGAAGCTGCGCTGGGATTCGATGAAGATCAATTTCTTCGTCATCGCGCCGCCCGCGCTGCTGGCGGATTTCCCGGCGAGCTTCGTGTCGGCGTTCCGTGCCGACGCGCAGCACGAGGCGGCGCTGAATGAACTGAGCAAGCGCTTTCCCAACCTCACGCTGGTCGACGTCGGCGCGGCGGTGAAGCAGGCGCAGGGCATCGTCGACCATGTGATCAACGCCGTGCAGTTCGTGTTCCTGTTCGCGCTCGGCGCGGGACTGCTGGTGCTGTATTCGGCGCTGGTGGCGACCGAGGACGAGCGCCGGCGCGAGGCGGCGGTGATGCGCGTCTTCGGCGCGTCGCGCAAGCAGGTGACCGGCAGCCAGCGCGCGGAGTTTCTTGCCATGGGGCTGGTGGCGGGTGCGCTGGCGACGTTCGGTGCGGCGCTGATCGGCCAGCTGCTGGCGCGGCAGGTATTCGAACTCGATCTGCCGCCGAGCCCGGAGTTGTGGATCGCGGGGCCGGTAGCCGGGGTACTGCTGCTATCGCTCAATGCGTGGCTGTCGGCGCGCAAGGTGCTGTCGGCATCGCCGGCGCTGACGCTGAGGGACTCCGTTTAGACTCCGAGCCCAGGGTCAAACAAACACCCCAAATGGGGGAATGACTTCTCGTTCATTTGCCTCAGGAATCGTCGTGCTCGACTTTGAATGGGATCCGGAGAAAGCTCGTGAAAACGAGCAAAAGCACGGCGTCACTTTCTTTGAAGCATCCGAAATTTTTGACGATGATCATTCTTCCTCTGTTCGCGATCCAGATCATTCCCAGGATGAAGATCGGTATCTGATCTTCGGGATATCGAAGGGCGGCAAATACCTGGTCTTGTCCTATACTGAGCGTGGTGGTCGAGTTCGACCGATTTCGGCAAGACCAATGACACCGCGAGAGCGCAGAGCCTATGAGCGATGACAAAGATACCCTGAGGGACGAGTATCCGAAGGAATTGATTAGGTCTGGTGTCCGTGGGAAATACACGAAGAGCTACCGTGAAGGCACCAACGTTGTCCTGATTGATCCAGACCTGCACAAGCTATTCCCCGATTCTGAAGCTGTGAACCGTGCTCTGCGCGAGTACCTCTCTTCGAAGCGAACGGCAACCTGACTGAGCGCGCGCTCGACTCAGGGGCGCTGGCGCTGAGGGACTCGGTCTAGAATTGCGCATGGCTGAAATTGCCGCGCTTGCCGCGATCGCCGCACTTGCGGCGGTCGTCTGGCTCGCGCTCCGGCTGCAGGGCGGAGCAGAGAAGAAGCACCGCGAGATGCTCGGCGACCTGCACGACGGGCTGACCAAGCAGGGCGACCGGCTCGGCAGCCAGCTGATGGAGCTGAGGGAGGCGCTGGCGGGCAAGCTCGACACGCGCCTCGATCAGATCTCGGTCAAGGTCGGCGAGCGGCTCGACGAGGGGTTCAAGAAAACCAATGAAACCTTTGTCAGCGTCATGTCGCGCCTCGCCACCATCGACGAGGCGCAGAAGAAGATCGAGACCCTGACCGGCAGCGTGGTGAGCCTGCAGGAGCTGCTCGGCGACAAGCGCTCGCGCGGCGCGTTTGGCGAGGTGCAGCTCGAGGCGCTGGTGAGGAACGTGCTGCCCAACCAGGCCTTCGAGATGCAGTACACGCTGTCCAACGGCATGCGTGTGGACTGCGCGCTGAAGCTGCCCGCGCCGACCGGCCTGGTGTGCGTGGACTCGAAGTTTCCCCTCGAGAACTACAAGCTGATGCTCGACCCCAAGGCCAGCGAGGTCGAACGGGCGATTGCGCAGAAGGCGTTTCGCGCGGACGTGAGAAGGCACGTCGATGCAATCGCGTCGAAATACATCATCGACAACGAAACCTCGGACGGCGCGGTGATGTTCGTGCCGGCGGAGGCGGTGTTCGCCGAGATCCACGCCTACCATTACGAGGTGGTGGAGTACGCGATTGGCAAGCGCGTGTGGATCGTGTCGCCGACCACGCTGATGGCGGTTCTCAACACCGCGCGAGCGGTGCTCAAGGACGTCGAGACGCGCAAGCAGATCCACGTCATCAAGGAGGCGCTCGGGCGCCTAGCCGTCGAGTTCGGCAGGTTCGACGACCGTTTGAAGAAGCTCGCCGATCACATCCGCCAGGCGCACGAAGACGCGGAAAGGATCCAGATCACCGGCGGCAAGATCGCGCAGCAGTTCCAGCGCATCGAATCCGCCGAAATCGAGGA
>CAZVZV010000210.1:0-1862 GCA_964631735.1 uncultured Enterobacteriaceae bacterium | reverse complement strand
GGCCGCTCGGCCGAGAGCCCGCGATCGAGCAGTCCCTGCCCCAGCTGTCGCGCCGCCACCAACGCCTCGCCGTAGGAGATGCGCCGCCAGGCGCCGCCCGCGAGCCGCAAGGCGACGCTCTTTTCCGCGCTCGCGGCAACGCGCGACACGGCGGCCGTGGACGCCGCCCACGCCACGATCGGGCCGGAGACTGTCACGAAGTTCCTGCTCACCTCAGGCTCGGTCGGCGTGCCGAAAGCGGTGATCCACACGCAGCGGATGCTGACCGCCAACCTGCAGATGATCGTCGAGTGCCTGCCGTTCCTGGCCGAGGCGCCGCCGGTGCTGGTCGACTGGCTGCCCTGGAATCACACGTTCGGCGGCAACCACAACTTCGGGCTGACGCTCTACAACGGCGGCACGCTCTACATCGACGACGGGAAGCCGCTCCCGCAGCTGGTCGGCGAGACGCTGCGCAACCTGCGCGAGATCGCGCCGACCGTCTACTTCAATGTGCCGCGCGGCTTCGAGGAAATCGTACGAGCACTGGAAATGGATCGGGCGCTGGCGAAGAATTTCTTCAGCCGCGTGAAGATGCTGTTCTACGCAGCGGCCAGCCTGTCGCAGCCGATCTGGGACGCGCTGCACCGGCTCGCCGAGGATACGGTGGGCGAGAGGATCCTGATGATCACCGGCCTGGGCATGACCGAGACCGCGCCCTTCGCCATCTGCGCCAACTGGGAAGCGGGGCGCTCGGGCGGCATCGGCCACCCGGCGCCGGGCACCGAAGTTCTCCTCGTGCCGATCGGCGACAAGCTGGAAGTGCGCTACAAAGGCCCGAACGTCACGCCGGGCTACTGGCGGCAGCCGGAGCTGACGCGCGCCTCGTTCGATGAACAAGGCTACTTCAGGAGCGGCGACGCAGCGCGCTTCATCGATGCGGACGATCCCCAGAAGGGGCTCGCCTTCGACGGGCGCATCGCCGAGGATTTCAAGCTCGATTCGGGCACCTGGGTGAGCGTGGGCCCCTTGCGCTCTCGGATCATCGCCGCGGGCGATCCCTGGGTGCAGGACGCGGTGATTGCGGGACACGACCGGCGCGAGGTCTGCGCGCTGGTCATCCCACGGCCGGGGACAAGCGGCCCGGACCTGCAGCAGCTCCTCGACGCGCTCGCCGCGCAAAGCACGGGCGGGTCGACTCGCATCGCGCGGGCGATTCTGCTCACGGGTCCCCTGTCCATCGACGCGGGAGAAATCACCGACAAGGGCTCGATCAACCAGCGCGCGGTGCTCAAGGCGCGCGCCGATCTGGTAGAACTGCTCTATGCGGAACCCTGTGCCCCGCAGGTGCTGAGAGCCCGGACATGAATCTCAAAGACCTGGTGGCCATCGACGTCCACACCCACGCCTGGAAATCGGCGCTGCAGGTCGACGACGCGCCCACCGAATCGCAGGAAGCGATGGGGCGCTACTTCCGCTATGCGCCCCAGCACCAGACCGTGCCCGAGATGGCCGACATGTACCGCAAGCTGAAGATGGCTTTCGTCGTGTTCACGGTGGACGGCGAGAAAGGCGCCAGCCGCAGGATCACCAACGAGGAGATCGCCGAGCTCGCGCACAAGCACAGCGATGTGGCGATCCCTTTCGCCAGCATCAATCCGCACCGCGGCGAGGCGGGCGTGCGCGAGGCGCGGCGCCTGATCAAGGACTTCGGCGTGCGGGGCTTCAAGTTCCACCCCTCGGTGCAGAGCTTCAGCCCCAACGATCCCATGGCCTATCCCCTCTACGAGGCGATTGCCGAAGCCAAGCTTCCGGCGCTGTTCCACACCGGGCAGACCGGCGTCGGCGCCGGCACGCCCGGCGGCGGCGGCATCCGGCTGAAA
>CAZVZV010000209.1:0-9098 GCA_964631735.1 uncultured Enterobacteriaceae bacterium | reverse complement strand
CGGGGTCCCGCCCCGGCCTTAGCGCGAAGCCTGCGCCTTCGCGGCCGCCTCGAGCTCCGAGTCCACCCGCTCGCGCAGCTCCTTGCCGGCCTTGAAGTGCGGCACGTACTTCTCCGGCACGTGCACCTTCTCGCCGGACTTCGGGTTGCGGCCCACGCGCGGCGGGCGGTAGTTCAGGCCGAAGCTGCCGAAGCCGCGGATCTCGATGCGATGCCCCTCGATCAGCGAGTGCGTCATCGCGTCCAGGATCATCTTCACCGCGTATTCCGCGTCCTTCGCGACCAGCTGCGGGTAGCGCTGCGCCAGCCGCGCAATCAGTTCCGACTTCGTCATGGCGACCCCTTCCACGTATCGTCAGGACGGCCCGGTTATTGTTGCGGATTGGAATTGTTCTTGTCGAGCTTTGCCCGCAGCAGCGCGCCCAGGTTGGTCGAACCCGCGGCGCTGGCCGCGTTCTCGCTGCGCAGCTGCTTCATGGCGTCGGTTTCGTCCACCACGTCTTTCGCCTTCACCGACAGGTTGATCGAGCGGTTCTTGCGGTCCACGTTGATGATCATGGCATTGACCGTGTCGCCCTCCTTGAGCAGGGTGCGCAGGTCCTCGATGCGGTCGCGCGAAAATTCGGCGGCCCGCAGGTAGCCTTCGATTTCGGCGCTCAGCGCGATCACCGCGCCCTTGGCATCCAGGGACTTCACCGTGCCCTGCACCAGGCTGTTCTTGTCGTGGCTGGCGATGAAGTTGGTGAACGGATCGCCCTCGAGCTGCTTGACGCCGAGCGAAATGCGTTCGCGCTCCACGTCGATGGAAAGCACCACCGCCTCCACTTCCTCGCTCTTCTTGAAGTTCTTCACCGCCTCCTCGCCCGCCAGCGACCAGGACAGGTCCGAGAGGTGCACCAGGCCGTCGATGCCGCCGGGCAGGCCGACGAACACGCCGAAATCGGTGATCGACTTGATCTGGCCCTTCACCCGGTCGCCCTTCTTGTACTCGCGCGCGAAATCCTCCCACGGATTCGGCATGCACTGCTTCATGCCCAGCGATATCCGGCGGCGCTCCTCGTCGATCTCGAGGATCATCACCTCGACCTCGTCGCCCACCTGCACCACCTTGGAGGGATGCACATTCTTGTTGGTCCAGTCCATCTCGGAAACGTGCACCAGGCCCTCGATGCCGGCCTCGACCTCGACGAACGCGCCGTAGTCAGTGAGGTTGGTGACCTTGCCGAACAGGCGCGTGCCCTGCGGATAGCGGCGCGAGATGCCGACCCAGGGATCCTCGCCCAACTGCTTCAGGCCCAGCGACACGCGATTCTTCTCGGCGTCGAACTTGAGCACCTTGGCGGTGACCTCATCGCCGACGTTGAGCACTTCGGAGGGGTGCTTCACCCGGCGCCAGGCCAGGTCGGTGATGTGCAGCAGGCCGTCGATGCCGCCCAGGTCCACGAACGCGCCGTAGTCGGTGATGTTCTTGACGATGCCCTTCACCACCGCGCCTTCCTGCAGGCTTGAGAGCAGCGCCTCGCGCTCCGCGCCGGCACTGGCTTCCAGCACCGCGCGGCGCGACACCACCACGTTGTTCCGCTTGCGGTCGAGCTTGATGACCTTGAACTCCATGGTCTTGCCTTCGTAGGGCGTGGTGTCCTTCACCGGGCGCAGGTCCACCAGCGACCCCGGCAGGAAGGCACGGATGCCCTTGGTCATCACGGTCAGGCCGCCTTTCACCTTGCCGGTGATGACGCCTTCGATTTTCTCGCCCTTTTCCAGCGACTGCTCCAACTCGATCCAGGCGGCCATGCGCTTGGCCTTATCGCGCGACAGGCGCGTGGCGCCGTAGCCGTCTTCGAGCGCCTCGATGGACACGGAAACGAAATCACCGGGCTTGACCTCGACCTCGCCGGCGTCGTTCTTGAATTCTTCGGCCGGGATGATCGATTCGGATTTCAGCCCGGCATTGACCACCACGTAATTCGGGTCGACGCTGACTACTTCGGCGGTGATCACTTCGCCGATACGCATCTCCTTGCGCGTGAGGCTTTCCTCGAACAGCGCGGCGAACGACTCGGCGGGGGGGTTGGATACTGACTGCGAGACTGCGGGGGAAATGCTTGCCATGAAAAGGGAAAACCTCTTTCAGCCGCGCGCCCTTGCAGGCTGCCGCGGGTCAGGTTGCAAAAAGGGTACCCGCCTCAAGCGGGCCGCCCAGCCAGATTTCTCTCCCGGCACCAGCCGAGGATCACGCCGACGACGTCGTCGAGCGACCGCTCCGAAGTGTCCAGAAGCAGCGCGTCAGGGGCAGGCGCCAATGGCGCCACTGCCCGGGCCGCATCGCGTGCGTCGCGCTGCTCCAAGTCCCTCGAAAGGGCGTGCAGATTAGCATCGATTCCTTTGTCTATCAACTGCTTATACCTGCGTTGGGCCCGCACGGCCGCGCTCGCGGTCAGGAACACTTTGAGGTCTGCATCCGGAAATACGACAGTGCCCATGTCGCGGCCTTCGGCGACCAGTCCAGGGGCCTTCCGGAACGCCCGCTGGCGCCGTAGGAGCGCGCTGCGCACGCCCGGGCGCTGTGCCACGTCGGACGCACAGGCCCCCACCGCTTCATTGCGCAAAGAATCTGTAACATCTTGTCCTGAAAGGAAAATCCGTCCATCCTGAAACCCTATTTCCATGCTGGCGGCGGTACGTTCCGGCGTTTCGGGCCCGGCCAGAGCGACCAGGCGGTACAGCGCCCCGCTTTCCAGGTAGTGAAAGCCAAGCGCCAGCGCCACCTGCTGTGCGACCGCCCCTTTGCCGGAAGCCGATGGCCCGTCGATGGCGACGACCGGCGCGCTCATTGCGCGATCCCGGCGAACACCTTGAAGTAGTCCGGGAAGGTCTTGGCAACGCAGTCCGGGTCGTTGATGCGCACGGCCACACCGCCCAGCGCGGCGAGCGAGAGGCTCATCGCCATGCGGTGGTCCCCGTAAGTGTCGAGCGCAATCCCGTCATTGAGCTTGCGCGGCGTCACCTTGAGGGTGTCCTGACCAGCCTCGACGAGCGCGCCGAGCTTGCCGAGCTCAGTGGCCATCGCCGCGATGCGGTCGGTCTCCTTCACGCGCCAGTTGGCGACATTGCGCACGACGCACGGCCCGTCCGCGAACAGCGCCATTGCCGCCGCGGTCATCGCTGCATCGGGAATATGGTTGAGGTCGAGATCGAAAGCGCGCAACGGAGCGTGCCCGGTGGCTTCGATCCAATCCTCGCCCATCGCCACCGTGGCGCCCATCTGCTCCAGCACTTCGACGAACCGCACGTCGCCCTGGATGCTGCCGCGGCCGACCCCTTCGACGCGCACCGGGCCGCCGCCGATCGTGCCCGCGGCGAGGAAGTACGAGGCCGTCGAGGCATCGCCTTCGACGCACACCGCACCGGGGGAAACGTAGGTCGCCCCTGGAACCGCAAAGCGTTGCCAGCCCTCGCGCGCCACGGCCACGCCGAAGCGCCGCATCAGTCTGAGCGTGATGTCGACGTAGGGCTTCGACACCAACTCGCCTTCGATGGCGATCGTGCCGCCGCCGGCGAGCGGCAGCGCCATCAGCAGGGCACTCACGTACTGCGAGGAAACATCGCCCCGCACCTTCACGGTCTGCCCGGCCGCGATGTCTCCGGGATGAATCGCCAGCGGCGGATAGCCGTCCTGTCCCAGGTAGTCGATGCGCGCGCCCATGCCGCGCAGCGCGTCCACCAGGTCGCGGATCGGGCGCTCATGCATGCGCGGCACGCCGGACAGGCGGTACTCCCCGCCCGAGAGCGCGAGCACGGCAGTCAACGGCCGGAACGCGGTGCCGGCGTTGCCGAGGAAAAGATCCGCCTGCTTCGCGCGCATGCGCGCGCCGAGCTTGCCGAGCGCCTCGCGCATCACGCGCGTGTCGTCGGCGTCGAGCAGGCCGCGCACGTCCGTGGCGCCCTGCGCCAGCGCGGCGAGCAGGAGCACGCGATTGGAGATGCTCTTCGATCCGGGCAGCCGCACGGTGCCAGCGGCACGGCGCAGCGGCCCGAGCTCGAGCGAGCTCATTCGTGCTCGCCGCTCAGCCAGCGCTCGCGCGCGGCGCGAGCCTCCGCGAACAGCTTCTCCAGCGCCGCGCCGTCGCCGCGCTCGAGCAGCGGGCGCAGCGCGCGCAGCTTGGCGGCGTAGCGGTCGAGCTCGACGAGCAGGGGCTCGCGGTTGGCCACGCAGATGTCGCGCCACATTTCCGGGTGGCCGGAGGCGATGCGCGTGAAGTCGCGGAAGCCGCCCGCCGCGTAGCCGAAGAGTTGCGCCGAGTCGCCGCGGCCGGCGAACTCGTGCACCAGCGCGTAGGCGAGCAGGTGCGGCAGGTGGCTCACCGCCGCGAACACCGCATCGTGCTCCCCGGCGCTCATGCGGGTGACGCGCGCGCCGCAGGCGGTCCACGCCGCTTCGACCGCCGCCAGACTTGCCGCCGGGTTCTCCGGCAACGGCGCGAGCACCACGCGCTTGCCGCGAAACAGGTCCGCGCTGGCCGCCGCGGCGCCGCTACTCTCCGAGCCCGCAATGGGGTGCGCCGGGATGAACTGGGAAATCTTCGCACCGAGCGCCGCGCGCGCCGCCGCCACCACGTCGCGCTTGGTGCTGCCGGCATCGGTGACGATCGCCGAAGGCTTGAGCTGCGGCGCGATCGAGGCGAGGACCTGCGGAACCTGCGCCACCGGCGTGGCGACGAGGATCAGGTCGGCGTCGCCTGCCTGCGCAGCGACGGAGTCGACGATGCCTCTGTCCTTCGCCACCTGCAGATTGGCGGCACTACGCCCAATCCCGACCACGTGCCCGCACAGCCGCGCCTTCTTCAGCGCCAGCGCGAACGAGCCGCCGATCAGCCCGACGCCGATCACGGCGACGCGCTCGAAGCTGATCATTCTTTCAGGCTGGCCGCGAGCGCGGACAGGAATTTGTCGTTTTCCGCCGCGGTGCCCGCGGTGACGCGCAGGTGCTCGGGCAGCTGGTAGCCGCCGCCGACCGGGCGCACGATGACGCCGCGCTTGAGCAGGCGCTTGTAGATCTCCGGCGCCTTACCGACGCGGATGGTGAGGAAGTTGCCGTAGGAAGGGATGTACTGCAGGCCGAACTTCTGCGCGCCCTCGCGCAGCTGGCGCAAGCCCTGAAGATTCTCGGCAAAGCTCTTGGCGACGAATTCCATATCCTCCAGCGCCGCGCTCGCCGCGGCGAGCGCCACGCTGTTGACGTTGAACGGCTGGCGCACGCGGTTCATCACGTCGGCCACCGACGGATGCGCTAGCGCGTAGCCGACGCGCAAGCCCGCCAGACCGTAGGCCTTGGAAAAAGTGCGTGTGATGATCAGGTTGGGGTGGCGCTTGAGCCATTTCACGGTGTCCGCGCGCAAATTGGCGGGCATGTACTCGTTGTAGGCCTCGTCGATCACCACGATCACTCGTTCGGGCACGCGCCGCACGAACGTTTCCAGTGCATCGGGCGCCGCCAGCGTGCCGGTCGGGTTGTTCGGGTTGGCGACCCATACCACGCAGGTCTCGTCGTCCACCGCCCTGAGCATGGCGTCCAGGTCATGGCCGTAATCCTTCGCCGGGACCGCGATGGCGCGCGCGCCGCGCGCCTGCGTCGCCAGCGGATACACGGCGAACGCGTGCTGCGAGAACACCGCGGCGCGCCCCGGCCCGAGGAAGGCCAGCGCCACCATCTCGAGCACGTCGTTCGAGCCGTTGCCCAGCACGATCTGCGACGCCTCCACGCCGTAGCGCCGCGACAGCGCGTCCTTCAGCTCGAAGCCGTTGCCATCCGGGTAGCGCGACAGCTCGCCCAGCGTCCGCTCGATGGCCGCGCGCGTGCGCGGCCCGATGCCGCGCGGGTTCTCATTCGACGCCAGCTTGACGATATCCTTTTCGGCCAGTCCCATCTCGCGCGCCAGTTCCGCGATCGGCTTGCCCGGCTGGTAGGGCGCGATCGAGCGCACGTAGGAGGGGGAGATTTCGCAGGGATCCATGATCATGGCCTTGCTCGCGTTCAGGCTACTGCAACCGGATAGGAGCCGAGCACCTTGAGGAACGGCGCCATCCGCCGCAGCTCGGCGAGCGCCGCGGCCACGCGCTGATCCCGCTGATGGCCCTCAAGGTCGATGTAAAACACGTACTCCCACAGCGCGCTGCGCATGGCCCGCGAGGGTCGCGACTCGATGCGCGTCATGCTGACGCCCTGCTGCGCCAGCGGACTGAGCAGGGCGTGCACCGCGCCGGGCTTGTTCTCGGCAGACAGCACGAGGGAGGTGCGGTCGCGGCCCGTGGGCGCAGTATCGAGCTGACCCAGCACCAGAAAGCGCGTGGTGTTGTTCGGATCGTCCTCGATCGAGCGCGCGAGCAGCCCGAGTGAGTAGCGCGCGGCGGCGGCCTCGCCGGCGATCGCGCCGGCGAGCGCCTCTTCGCCCGCGCGCCGCGCGCCTTCGGCGTTGGAGGCGACCGGAACGCGCTCCACGCCCGGCAGGTGCTGATTGAGCCAGCCGTTGCACTGCGCCAGCGACTGGGCGTGCGCATACACGCGCTTCAGCGCGCGCAGGTCGGATCCGCGCGCCATCAGGTTTTGCTGGATGCGCAGCTCGATTTCGCCGCAGATCCTGAGCGGGGTGACCAGCAGCAGGTCGAGGGTGCGGCCGACCGCTCCTTCGGTGGAATTCTCCGCCGGCACCACGGCGAACTGCGCCGCGCCCGACTCGCAGCGGCGGAACACCTCGTCGATGCTGGCCGCCGCGCCCGCTTGCACCGCGCCGCCGAAATGCCTGCGCACCGCTTGCTCGCTGAAGGTGCCTTCCGGTCCCAGGTAGGCGACGCGGATCTCCTCTTCCAGACCGCGGCAGGCGGAAATGATCTCGCGGAACACGCGGGTGGCGGCTTCCGGCGGCAGCACATCGCCCGCGTTTGCGGCGACGCGGCGCAGGATCTCGGACTCGCGCTCCGGGCGGTAGGCCGGCGAGCCGCCCTTGAGCCCGCCGATGCGGCGCGCCAGCAGCGAGCGGCGCTGCAGCAGCGCGAGCAGCTCGTCGTCGAGCCCGTCGATCTCGCCCCTCAGCTTGTCGATGTCGTCGCTCATGACCCTGGTCACTCCGCGGGAAGATATCTGACCGCGAGCACGCCGTCGATGCCGCGCAGTTCTGCCAGCGCCGCCGCCGGTACCGGGCTGTCCACGTCGGCCAGCGTATAGGCCATGTCGCCGCGGGACTTGTTCAGCATGTTGTGGATGTTGATGCCCCGGCTGCCCATGGCGTGCGAGATGCGTGCCAGCATGCTGGGCACATTGGCGTTGGCGATGGCCAGGCGGTAAGGCGACTCCCGCGTCATCACCGCATCCGGAAAATTGACCGCGTTCCTGACGTTGCCGTGCTCCAGGTAGTCGCATACCTGGTCCACCGCCATCACCGCGGAGTTCTCTTCCGCCTCGCGCGTCGAGGCGCCCAGGTGCGGCAGCGCCACCACGCCCGGCTGGCCGAGCAGCATCGCGGAAGGGAAATCGGTGACGTAGCTGCGCAGGCGGTGGGCGCGCAGGCTCTTCAGCACTGCCGCGTCGTCCACCACGCCTTCGCGCGAGAAGTTGAGCAGGATCGATCCGGCGCGCAGATGCTCGATGTTCTTCGCGTTCACCAGATGGCGGGTCTTTTCCAGCAGCGGGATGTGCAGGGTGATGAAATGACTGGTCTTGAGCAGCTCGTCGATGGAATTGGCGCGCCTGACCTGCGAGGGCAGGCTCCAGGCGGCATCCACCGTGATCTCCGGATCGTAGCCCGTCACCTGCATCCCCAGGCGGATCGCCGCGTCGGCCACCAGGCTGCCGATCTTGCCCAGCCCGATCACGCCCAGGGTGTGGCCGGGCAGCTCGAAGCCGGCGAAGGTCTTCTTGCCATCCTCCACCCGCTGCTCCAGGTCGCCGGCGTCGCGCCGCAGGCCCTGCACGAAATCCATCGCCGGCGCCAGGTTGCGCGCCGAGATCAACATGCCCGCCAGCACCAGCTCCTTCACCGCATTGGCGTTGGCGCCGGGCGCATTGAATACCGGCACGCCGCGCTTCGACATCTCGGCCACGGGAATGTTGTTGGTCCCCGCCCCCGCGCGGCCGATGGCAGCCCCGCATGCGCCTGCGCCTGACAAGCCACAGATCCCGGCGCCCGCCGACGTGGCTGCGCCGCCTGCCGACGCGCAGAAGACGCCGAGTTCCCGATCCTTGCCCGTGAGTACTCTGACGACCGTCTCCCCTTCGTCAAGCTTTGTGCGCTCATCGGCCGCCGGGACGACCACCGACGAGAAGAACGCGAAGGGATCCGACGGGGGGACCTCGGCGCCGAACACCCCGACGAGCGCGGTCACCAGGACCCCGAGATGCACCATGATCGGTCGGATTGAGGGCAACATCGGTGCCACGAAATGAGCTTTGTCGGATGCGCTTCTCCAGGCCGGTGATACTCGTGCTCGTCATGCTCACCTCCACTTCGTGCACCAAAGAGCAGCAAGCGGGACCGGTATCGAACGATTCGAGCACGCAGGCGGCGGGAACCGTTTCACTCGAGCGGAACGGAACCGCGACGCTTCCGGCTTCCGTCATGCTGGCCGGTACGAGTTATCTTGTGAGCACGGGGGCCGCGCCAGGTTATCTGCAGGATGAGGCCTGCGCCTCCTGCCATCGCGACCTCGCCGCGAGCTACGCGGAAGCCGGCAAAGGCAGATCATTCCAACGTCCGCGCATGCATGAACTCATCGAGCAGCTGGACGATTCGCATTTCTATCACGCCCTCTCGGGGGATCATTTCGAAACGGTCGCGCGCGACGGCAAGCTCTATCAACGACGCTATCGTGTCGACTCGGATGGGAACCGATTCGCCGAGTTCGAGGCGCGCATCGATTGGATTCTTGGATCGGGGCAGGTCTCTCGAAGTTACCTCCACCAGTCGGAGACGGGAGAAATCTTCCAGCTGCCGGTGGTGTGGTACTCGCAGCCAGGGCAGGCGATGTCCGTACAGGCGATGTCCGGGCAGGCGATGTCCGGGCAGGCGATGTCCGAACAGGCGATGTCCGAACAGGCGATGTCCG
>CAZVZV010000208.1:0-21293 GCA_964631735.1 uncultured Enterobacteriaceae bacterium | reverse complement strand
GTTGGCGTAGCCGGAGACGAAATCGCGCGCCGCGCCGGTTGCCGGGTCGTAGGTGTGGCGCCGCACGGCGCCGATGTTCGCGCCGTAAACGTGGATGCTGACCGCCACTTCCTGGCCATCGTTCGCCACGACGTGGATGTCGCCGATGCGCGGCGAGACGCGGTCCACCTGGCCGCGGTGTACCGGGCGCCGGCCCGTGGGCTCGAGCTGTTTCGAATATTCCTCGCAGGTCTCCTCGCCGCGCATCACGCCGACCAGGCCCCACACCGTGTGGTCGTGGATCGGCATCCGCTGCCCCGGCATCCAGACGAAACTCACCACCGAGAAGCGCTCCATCGGGTCGCAGTGCAGCAGGTATTGCCGGTAACCCTCGGGTGGTGGGCGCGCGAACTCTTCGGGCAGCCAGTCGTCCTGCGCGATGAGGCCGCGCAGGAGCTTTTCGCCTTCGTCCAGCATGCGCGGCTCATTCTCGCCGTGGCGCTCGACCAGCCGCGTCATGTCGTGGATGAAACTGCGCAAGCGCGCGAGGTTCTTCATGCCGTAAGCTGCGGCGCCATGAGCGCCATTCTATCGCCCCGCCTCGCCATTCCGCTGCTCATGCTGCTCGCCAGCGTCTTCGCCGCCAACCACATCGCGGCGCGCGTCGCCTTCGACCACGGCACGAGCGTGGCTGCCGCAGTGGCGGTGCGTTCTAGCGCAACCGCGCTGGTGATGGTCGTGCTGCTGCGCCTGGCGGGCGTCGGCATGGTGCTGCCGCGTGCCACGCTCGCGCGGGGCCTGGGCATCGGCTTGCTGGTCGCGATCCAGAGCTACTGCCTCTACTCGGCTGTAGCCGTCATCCCGGTGGCGCTCGCGCTGCTCGCGTTCAACACTTTTCCCATGCTCTTCATGCTGCTCACCTGGGCGGCCGGGGGCGGCCATCCCGGGCGGCGCGCGTTCGTGGCGATGCCGATGGCGCTCTTCGGCCTGGTGCTCGCGCTGGACATTCTCGGCACGGTGGAGGCGATGGCCGGGCGCTGGGCCGAGATCGGCGCGGGAGTGGCCTGGGCGCTCGGCGCCGCGACGACCTTCGCGCTGGTGCTGTTTCTCACCACGCGGCACTTGAAGGAAATGGACGGGCGCATGCGCACGCTGCTCACCATGGGCGCGACCGCGGTGGCGGTGGGCGGGGCGGGGGCGGCCGCCGGAGCGCTCGCGCTGCCCGTCGACGGCACGGGCTGGCTCGGGCTCGCGCTGCTGACGGTGCTTTACGGCATCGCCATCACGGCCATGTTCACGCTTGTGCCGCGCATCGGCGCGGCGAGCAACACGGCGGCGCTCAACTTCGAGCCGATCGCGGCGCTGATCCTCGGCTGGGCGATCCTCGGGCAGAGCGTGGCGCCACGCCAGATCCTCGGCGCACTCATCGTGGTGGGCGCCGTGATTCTGATCGGCAGCAGGCGGCATTGAGCCGCGGGCCGATGGCGTACGGTGGGCCAACGGCCCACCTGTCTGTGTCAACCAATTTCCCGATCGCGCGCTTCTTGAATCATGTCGACATACCGGCGTGCCCGGGTTGCGGGCGGCTCGTACTTCTTCACTGTCACGCTCGAGGACAGGTCGAGCTCGCTACTCGTCGACCGGGTCGATGCGCTGCGGCAGGCCTTCGCGAGTACCAGAGTCGAGCTGCCTTTCCGTATCGATGCCGTAGCGGTGCTTCCGGATCACCTCCATTGCATCTGGACGCTGCCGGACGGCGACAGCGACTATTCGTCTCGATGGCAACGCATCAAGGGACGATTCTCCCGGGCGTGTCCAGCGGGGGAGCTAATTTCCGCGAGTCGAGGACGCAAGCGCGAGCGCGGCATCTGGCATCGACGGTACTGGGAGCACACGCTGCGGGACGATCGGGACTTTGCGTCGCACGTGGACTACATCCATTACAACCCGGTCAAGCACGGCCACGCCAGCCGCGTGCTTGATTGGCCGCATTCCAGCTTTCACCGCTTTGTGCGAGAGGGAATCCTTCCGTGCGACTGGGGAGGTGAGGTGGAGCCCCGGATCGCGAGTGCGGCAAACGGATTCGGCGAGCGGTAGGGTGGGCCGATGGCCCACCGTACGCCGTAGGGTGGGCCGCTGGCCCACCCTACGCCGCTGGCCCACCCTACGAGAGGTTCACGTACTCGTACTCCACCGGCAGGTTGTTGATGCCGCGCTCGGGCGGGGCGACCCAGCCGGCCATCTTGCCGGGCTCCACCACACGCTGCATCAGCGAGCGCACGAACGCGCGGTCGGCTGCCGACGGAAGCCACTCGTGCAGGCGCCGGTCGAATTCTTCACGCGCAATGAGTTTTCCCTCCGGCGTCACCGGCTGGTTGACCCAGGAGCCGATCGAGCGGCGAAAGCGGGTCGAGGGCAGGGCGAGGCGAAAGCCGTGGCCGGCGCGCTCGATCTGGCGGTTCCAGCGCTTCAGCCCGATCTCGCAGTCCTTGAGGTAGGACTCGCGCATCACCTCGTTCAGCGAGTTGAGCATGGGTACGTCCTGCGCGCCTTCGGGGGTGTCCAGTTGCAGCCGCACCTCGCGCAGGACGTGGTCCGCATACTGCGACTCGTCCGGCCTGCCTTTCAGGCCGTTGGCGAAGTTGGCCGCCGAATTCGAGGAGATTTCGGAGCCGAAGAGATCCAACGACGTGGAGCACCAGAAATTGAGGTACTTCTGCAGCAGCGCCAGGTCCACGGCGCCGGCGGCCCGGACGCGCGCCGGGTCGTCGGTGCCCAGTTCCTTCATCACTTCGAGCGTCCTCTTCACGACGCGGCTGAGGCCGGTTTCGCCGACGAACATATGGTGCGCTTCCTCGGTGAGCATGAAGCGGCAGGTGCGCGACAGCGGATCGAAGGCCGACTCGGCGAGGCTCTTCAACTGGTACTTGCCGTCCCGGTCGGTGAAGTAGGTGAAGCAGAAAAGCGACAACCAGTCCGAGATCGGCTCGTTGAAGGTGCTGAGGATGCGCGGTTTGTCGGCGTCGCCCGAGTGGCGCGCCAGCAGCTCCTCGGCTTCCTCGCGTCCGTCGCGGCCGAAGTAGGCGTGCAGGAGGTACACCATGGCCCACAGGTGGCGGCCTTCCTCGACGTTGATCTGGAACAGGTTGCGCAGATCGTAGAGGGAGGGGCAGGTGTGGCCGAGCAGGCGCTGCTGCTCGACCGAGGCGGGCTCGGTGTCGCCCTGCGTGACGATCAGCCGGCGCAGCGTCGAGCGGAACTCGCCCGGCACCTGCTGCCAGGCGGGCTGGCCCATGCTGTCGCCGAAGCCGATCTTGCGCTCTGCCACCGGATCGGCGAGGAAGATGCCCCAACGGTACTCCGGCATCTTCACGCTGCCGTAGGTGGCCCAGCCGTCTGCGTCCACCGAGGTGGCGGTGCGCAGGTAGACGTCCGCGCGCTGGAAGTCGCTCGGCCCCAGGTGCTGCCACCAGTCGATGAAATGCGGCTGCCAGTGCTCGAGCGCGCGCTGCAGCGTGCGGTCGTTGGCCAGGTTGACGTTGTTGGGGATCTTCTCGCTGTAATTTATTCCGGACATCACCGTCTCCATTGGTAGGGTGGGCCGTTGGCCCACCCTACGTTCGCTTAAACGCGCTCTCGGTTGAATTTGGCTTTCGCCCCGGTGCCATACACCTTCAGCGCGCCGTGCTCGCCGGTGGCGTTGGGACGGATGAAGATCCAGTTCTGCCATGCCGACAGGCGCCCGAAGACGCGCGTCAGCATGTTTTCGCGGCCGGTGAAGCGCAGGCTGGCTTCCATGCCGGTAAGCGCGTCGGGGGAGAGGCTGGCGCGCTCCTCGATGGCGAGGCGCACCTCGTCTTCCCAGTCGATGTCGTCGGGCGTGGCGGTGACCAGGCCGAGCTTGCCCGCGGCCTTGGCGTCGTAGGCTTTGCCGCGCTCGAGCGCAGGCACCTCGCCGCAGTAGCGCGCGCTGAGCCGCGAATCGCCGCTCACCATCGGGTAGGTGCCGAAGTTGAGCGCCGACAGGGCGAGGGTGGCGCCGTTCCCGGCGTCCAGCATGAAGCTGCGGTCGGCGGCGAGCGCCAGCTCCAGCAGCGTGCCGGCGAAGCAGGAACCGGGTTCGATCACGGCGAAGATGGAGCGCGAGGACACATCCAGTCGTGCGAGCGTGCGGCGCAGATACCCCACGGTCTCGCGCACGAACCAGTCGGCCGCGTGCTTCTCGAGCAGCGCGTCCATTTCGAGCACGCGAGCCGGATCGCCATGCGTCTTCAGGATCCACAGGCCGGCGTCGAGCTGGTTGTGCCTCAGGTCGAGGAGGGCGCGGTCGAGTTCCCGCGCGAGGCGCAGCGGATACCAGTCCGCGCTGCGCTCGAGTTGCACGCTCTGCGGCCCGCGCACCGTAATCTCGGCGGTACTCGTCGCCGTGTCGATCCGCACCTGGACCAGGCGGTTCTCGTCCAACGGCGTGAGCGCCACGCCTTGGCCGCCGGGGCGGTCGGAAAGCTTCGCCAGCTCCAGCGCGCGCGCCCTGACCTTCTCCTGGAACTCCTGCGGCTTGGCAATGTGGTCGATCAGTTTCCATTCCTTCGCACGGTCGGCGCGCACGCCCTCGGCCGTGGTGCAGAACACGTCCGCCAGGTCGCGACGCACCTTTCGCTTGTCCACGATGCGCGTCAGGCCGCCGGTGCCCGGCAGTACGCCGAGCAGCGGCACTTCCGGGAGGCTCACGGTGCTCGAGCGGTCGTCCACCATCAGGATCTCGTCGCAGGCGAGCGCCATCTCGTAGCCGCCGCCCGCGGTGGTGCCGTTCAGCGCGGCGAGGAACTTGAGCCCCGAATGCTGGCTCGCGTCCTCGATGCCGTTGCGGGTCTCGTTGGTGAACTTGCAGAAGTTCACTTTCCAGGAATGCGAGCTCGTGCCGAGCATGTAGATGTTGGCGCCCGAGCAGAACATGCGGCTTTTGCCGCTGGTCACCACCACGCTCTTCACTTCCGGGTGCTCGAAGCGGATGCGGTTGAGCGCGTCGTGCAGTTCGATGTCCACGCCGAGATCGTAGGAATTCAGCTTCAGCTTGTAGCCGGGCACCAGGCCCTTGTCCTCGGCGATGTCCAGGGTGAGGGTGGCGACCGGGCCATCGCAGCCGAGCTTCCAGTGGTTGTATTGGGCGGGCGAGGTGTCGAAGCTGACCTGCATCATGACTCCTTCACGGCGAGCGCGCGCAGCTCAGCCAGGTTCTGCCGCACCGTGCGCCCGGAAGTATCCAGTACCGCGTCGGCGCGTGAATAAAGACGGCCGCGGTCCGCGAGCAGGCGACGGATTTCCTCCAGCGCCGCCGGGCTGCCCTTGAACGGGCGCAGGTCGCCCTGCGCCATCACGCGCTGCATGTGCTCTTCGGGCGTGGCCTTCAGCCACACGCAGGTGCAGTGGTCGAGCAGCAGGCTGTAGGTGTCGGGATCGGTCACCAGGCTGCCGCCGGTGGCGATCACGGCGCGCGCGTGAGTCTTCAGCACGCGCGCCAGCGCCTTGCGCTCGAACCGGCGAAACGCTTCTTGCCCGTACAGGGAGAACACCTCGCCGAGCGGCGCGCCGGCTTCCTTTTCCACTTCGCGGTCCAGTTCGATGAACGGCGCCTCGAGCGCGTGCGCGAGCTTCGCGCCGAGCGTGGACTTGCCGGCGCCGCGCAGGCCGAGCAGCGCGATGCGCGCGTCTGTCGTCGCTGCGCCGCGCTCACGCACCAGCACTTCGACCGGCACCTGCATGGCGTGCGCGAGCTTGCGCAGCAGCAGCACCGAGATGTTGCCCTGGCCGGCCTCGAGCTGCGCCAGGTAGCGCTCGGAGACACCCGAGGCGAGGGCCAGCGACTTGCGCGTCATCGCATGCGCGGCGCGCCAGGCGCGCACGCGCTCGCCCAGCCGCCCCAGGTAGGCGGCTTCGGCCTGGTCTTCGCGCTGCAGCGTACTCGGCGGGGCGCCCATGCGGTATAGTGCTTGCCTGATGAAAGAGGCTGCATTATAGTGTGCGGCGCATGAAAATCAACATCCTCGTCGGCACCATGACCGGCACGGCGCAGATGTGCGCCCAGGAGATGGAGCTCGCCCTGGACGGCGACGAGGTCCGCGTCGTCACCCATCTGATGGACAAGCTTGACCCCTCGGTCTTCGCCGACCGCGAGGCGGCCTACCTGATCTGCACCTCGACCTACGGGCAGGGAGACGTGCCGGACAACGCCAAGGCGCTGTACGAGGCTCTGTGCACGCAAAAGCCGGACCTGGCGGGAGTGCGCTACGGAGTGTTCGGGCTGGGCGATCGCACCTACGCCGAAACCTACAACTTCGGCGGCAAGCGCTTCGACGATATATTGCAGGCGCTCGGGGCCGAACGGATCGGGGAGCGCTACACCAACGACGCCTCGAGCGGCACGCTGCCCGAGGAGATCGCCGTGGAGTGGGCGCAGGCGTGGGTCGACAAGGTGCGCGAGCGACTGGCCCAGACGGCGTAGGGTGGGCCACCGGCCCACCATGTGGTGGGCCACCGGCGTACGGTGGGCCGTCGGCGTACGGTGGGCCGTCGGCGTACGGTGGGCCGTTGGCGTACGGTGGGCCGTTGGCGTACGGTGGGCCGTTGGCCCACCCTACAATTGCATCTGAGGAGGAATGCATGCGCGAGTACAACGCGGCCTGGGACCTGATCGAACGCAATTTGCAGGCGGGGCGTGGCGCGAAAGTCGCGTTCCACGACGACGCGGGGTCGATCAGCTATGCCCAGCTCGCAGAGCGGGTAAACCGCTTCGGCAGCGGGTTGCTGGCGATGGGTATCCGCATGGAAGACCGCGTGCTGCTCGCGCTGCACGACACCATCGATTTCCCGACCGCCTTCCTCGGCGCGATCCGCGCCGGGATCATCCCGGTGGCGGTGAATACCTTGCTCACCAGCAAGGACTACCAGTACATGCTGTCCGACAGCCGGGCCAAGGCGCTCATCGTGTCGGAGGCGCTGCTGCCGCAGTTCAAGCCGATTCTCGACGGGCTGCCGTTCCTGCAACACGTCTTCGTTTCGGGTTCTTCTTTCAACGACGTGCTGGCGAAGGGCAGCGCCCAGCTCGCGCCGGCGCCGACCACGCGCGACGACGCGTGTTTCTGGCTCTACTCCTCGGGTTCGACCGGCATGCCCAAAGGTACTGTGCACGCGCACTCGAGCATGATCGAGACCGCCGAGCTGTATGCGTGCGGCGTGCTGGGAATGAAGGAGTCGGACATCGTGTTCTCGGCGGCGAAACTGTTCTTTGCCTACGGCCTGGGGAATTCCTTGTCGTTCACCATGGCAGTGGGAGCGACTTCGGTGCTGATGGCGGAGCGGCCCACGCCGGCGGCCGTGTTCAAGCGCCTCACGGAGCGCAAGCCCACACTGTTCTACGGCGTGC
The DNA here is from genome assembly GCA_964631735.1 of uncultured Enterobacteriaceae bacterium. Lineage (GTDB taxonomy): Bacteria > Pseudomonadota > Gammaproteobacteria > Burkholderiales > SG8-39 > JAABQT01. The sequence goes on along the minus strand of CAZVZV010000208.1, from coordinate 13,891 downwards.
CGACCCTGTATGCGGCGATGCTCGCCGATCCTGCGTTCCCGAAGAAGGACGCGCTCGCGCTGCGCATCTGCGTTTCGGCGGGCGAGGCGCTGCCGGCGCAGATCGCGAAGAGCTTCAAGGAGAAGACGGGGCTCGACATCCTGGACGGCATCGGCTCGACCGAGATGCTGCACATCTTTCTGTCGAATCGTCCGAACGAGTTCCGCTATGGCTCGACCGGGAAGGCGGTGCCGGGATACGAATTGCGGCTGGTGGACGAGCAGGGCAAGCCGGTGAAGCAAGGCGAGCTGGGGGAACTCGAAATCTCGGGACCGACCAGCGCCATGTACTACTGGAACAACCGCGCCAAGAGCCGTTCCACGTTCACGGGCACTTGGACCAAGAGTGGCGACAAGTACTCGCAGGATGCCGACGGGTTCTACGTCTACGGCGGCCGCACCGACGACATGCTGAAGGTGGGCGGGATCTGGGTGTCGCCGGCGGAGGTGGAGGCGGCGCTGGTGTCGCACGCAGCGGTACTCGAGGCGGCGGTGGTCGGCATGGAAGACGAGCAGAAGCTGGTGAAGCCCAAGGCTTACGTGGTGCTCAAGCAGGGAGCGAAAGCGACCGACGAGGAGCTGAAGGCGCACGTGAAGTCGAAGCTCGCGCCGTACAAGTACCCGCGCTGGATCGAGTTCGCGAATGAGTTGCCGAAGACGGCGACGGGGAAGATCCAGCGGTTCAAGCTGCGCTCGTGAACGAGCTCGCGCTCTCAACGCCGTCTCCGCAGGCGCGGGACGCATATGCCGAAGGCCTGAGCCTCCTCCTTACCGCCAAGCCGTTTCCCGAGAAGGCCTTCCAGAGGGCTATTGCTGCGGATCCGCAGTTTGCGTTGGCGCACGCGGGTAATGCACGCTCGCTGTTCCTGAGCGCCAAGGTTCCCGAGGCAAAGGCTGCCGCCCCGGTGGCGCGCGAGCTGGCGAAGAACCTGCCTGAGCGCGAACGCAACAACGTCGAAGTGGCTCTGCTGACGATCGAAGGCGGCGCAGCGAAGGCTTACACCCTCGCGCGCGAGCACCTGAAGCAGTACCCCCGCGACGCGATGGTGCTAGCCCCCTGCTGCGGCGTGTTCGGCCTGATCGGTTTTTCCGGCCGCAAGGGCCGCGAACTGGAGATGCGGCAACTCATGGAAGAACTTGCGCCGTACTGGGGTGACGAGCCATGGTTCCTGGTGAACCTCGCGTTCGCCCGCGTGGAAACCGGCGACATCGAACTCGCGAGGAAGACCATCGAGCGCGCCATGGAGCTTGACCCGAGGAGCGCTAACGGTGCGCACGTCAAGGCGCACATGCATTACGAATCGCGCGAACACGAAGCGGGACTGAAGTACCTGCAGTCCTGGATCCCGGACTACGCGCGCGAAGGTCTCATGCACTGCCATCTCAGCTGGCACATCGCGCTCTGGCAGTTGGAACTGGGCGACCACCAAGCCGCGATGCGCACCTACCTGAAAGGCGTGCACCCGGGAGGTTCCTGGGGTCCGCCGCTCAACGTCGTCAGCGACGCCGCCTCCTTCCTCTGGCGTTGCGAACTTGCCGGGCGGCCGCGCGAGCATGGGCGCTGGCACGAGGTGAGCGAGTACGGCACGAGGAATTTTCCTGCTGCGGGAATCGCGTTCGCCGATGTCCACAAAGCGCTTGCTTACGCCGCAAGCGGCGACGAACCCGCGCTTGAGGCGCTCCTCGGCCAATTGCGCGAGCGCGAGAGGGCGGGCAAGCTGCTGGCCGGGCCGATCGTCCCGGCGCTGGCTGAAGCCTTCGACGCTTTCGTTCGCAAGGATTTCGCCAAGGCGGTGGCGCTGATCGAGCCGCGCATGGCAGAGCACGAACGCATAGGCGGCAGCCGCGCGCAGCGGCGCCTGATCGACCTCACGCTCGCCGCGGCGCGCGCAGTACACTAATATTGTTTCGCTGATATCGAGGAGTCTCATGGCACAAGGCAACGAACAACGGCGCGGCATGGATCCGAGCATGGATCCGGCGACGCTCTATCTCGAGGAAGTGTTCACCGACCGGCGCGTGGGCACCATCCGGCGGCTGACGCCGGTGAAGCAGGACGCCGTCACCGACATCGCGCGGCCCGTGATCTACGTTGGCGAGACGCAGGTGATGACGCAGATGGGCACGCTGCCGATCGCCTTCGAGATCCCGGTGGCGACGCTGGAGGAGGCGGCGAAGCAGTTCGGGCCGCTCGCCAAGGAAGCCATCGATCGCACCATGAAGGAATTGCAGGATCTGCGCCGCCAGGCGGCTTCGTCCATCGTCGTGCCGCAGGGCGGCCTTCCTCCGGTCGGCGGCATGGGGGGCGGCGGGAAGATCCAGATGCCCTAGGGCATCAGTAATGCAGCTCGGCGAAGACGATGCGGTTTTCCTTCGCCGGCCATGAGCGCACCACGATGCGCTCACTGTTGAACTCGGCGACCACGCTGCGCACCGCAGCTTCGTTCAGCACGAGCTTGGCAGTGGAGATTCCCGCAACGCCCGCCGTCACCCCGGGCAGTGGTTTTCCGTCCAGACTCATGCTGTCTCGACCCAGGCCGAAGTAGCCGCGCGGGCGCGACAGGCTCACTACGCTGCCGGCCTCGCGCTCGTTGGCGGCAAGCTGCACCGGGCGCAGGTGCACGATGGCGGAGGATCTCGGGAAGGACGAGCGGTAGATGTGCGTGATCGCGAACCCCGGGGCGCTTAGCTCGAATTCGTAGGTCGCGTCAGGTTTGGCATTGAACGGTCCCCACAGGCCGTCGGCAGCGACGGTCTTCGCGTGCGCGGCCTTGCCGAGGCGCTCCCCGGTCTGCGGCGACACCTCGTAGATCTCCAGCGACGCCCCGGCGAGAGGCAGATTGGTCGGGTCATTGCCGCGAAAGCCATTCACCTTGCCGTTCAGCAGCACCGTGTTTTCCGGCGCGATGTCGGTGCGCGCCGGCGCCTGACCGGTGATGAAGCGCCAGGTCTGGGCGAACGCCTGCGGATGGAAGGACGTCTCGCGATGGTCGCGCCCGGGCAGCACCACGTTTTGGGCGCCTTTCAGCTCGGGTCCGTCGAAAGCAACGTTTGTCGCCATGCCAGGCTGGCCGATCCAGCGGCCGTCGGGTTGCGCGAATTTGTCATAATTGTCCGAGCGCAGCGTCATGAAGCGCACGCCCGGGGTCACTTCGAGTCCGTCCGGCCCTTGCGGCGCATTCAGCGCCTTGAGGAAAGGCGCTGCGCCGTTGAATTCGCTGCCTGGCAGGTAATCGCCGGCCCACACGCCGTGGTTGGTGCCGCCGCCGATGATCGCGTGCGAGACCGTGGCCACGCCGCCGCCATTGCGGATGTAGTTGCGGATCGCGTTGCCGCCGCGTGAACTGCCGACCAGCACCACCTTGTCCGCGCCGGTCAGCTTGCGCACCCGCTCGACTTCGGCGGCGAGTTGCTGCATGTGCTCGGCGGTGCTGGTGCGGCCTTCCTGCGGTTTGGAGTCGTCCGTGCGCGCAAGCGGATAGGGGGCGTCCAGCGCGAACAGGCGCTCGCGCGGCCAGCCGTTCGACTCGAAGCGCCACAGAGTGGTGTGCCAGATCGACGCACTGTCGCCGTTGCCGTGAACGAACACGATGGGCGGCCGGGCTTCCTGCGTGGCGAGCGGGGCGCAGGCAGCGGGCATGACGACGGCCAGCGCCGCAATTGTCCGGCGGAGTGGGATTCGCATAGTGGTCTTCCCTTCTAGAAGTCGAAGGATATAGTAGCCCTCGCTCATGCACGTCGCCGTCCTCGGTGCCGGCCCCGCCGGCCTGCTGTTCGCACTCCTCGCCAAGCGCCGCCATCCGCGCTGGCGCATCGAGGTGCATGAGCAGAACCCGCCGGGCGCCACCTTCGGCTTCGGCGTGGTGTTCTCGCAAGGTGCGCTCGCCTTCCTGGAGCGCGACGCGCCGGACCTGCACGCCAAGCTGACCACGCGCATGGAATCCTGGCCGATGCAGCGCATCGTGCACCGCGGTACCGCGGTGGACATCGACGGCAACGGATTTTCCGCCATCGGGCGCCTGGAACTGCTGCAGTTCCTGCAGGAGCTGTGCCTTGCAGCCGGCGTCGCAATCCAGTTCGACCGTCGTCTCGATACGCCTCCGGCGGCAGACGTCGTCGTCGGCGCCGACGGCCTGAACTCGGTAGTGCGGCAGGGCAGGGGCTTCGAGCCGCAGATCGAGTGGCTGAGCAATCGCTTTGTCTGGTACGGCACCGCGCAGCGCTTCGACTGCCTCACGCTCACCTTCCGCGACAGCGAGCACGGCGCTTTCGTCGCTCACCACTACCGCTACAGCCCGGCGATGAGCACCTTCCTCGTCGAGTGCGATGCGCAGACATGGCAGCGTGCCGGGCTCGACCGCATGGGCGAAACCGGGTCGCGCGCCTACTGCGAGCGCGTGTTCGCGCCCGACCTGGGCGGGCATCCGCTGGTGTCGAACAAGTCGCTGTGGCGCCAGTTCCCGCTGCTGTCCAACCGCCGCTGGTCGGCGGGCAATGCCGTCCTCATCGGCGACTCGCTGCGCAGCATGCATTTCTCCATCGGCTCGGGGACGCGCCTGGCCTTCGAGGACGCCATCGCGCTCGACCGCGCCTTTGGCGATGCTGCAGAGGACGTGCCGGCGGCGCTGGCGGCGTTCGAGCGCGAGCGCCGGCCGGTGGTGGAGAAGCTCTACGCGGCGGCGAGCGCAAGTTCCTTCTGGTACGAGAGTTTCCCCGGGCGCATGCAGCGCTTCGACGCGCTGGGCCTTGCCTACGACTACATGACGCGCAGCGGTCGCGTGAGCGCCGAGCGCCTGCGCTCGATGGCCCCCCGTCTCATGGCCCAGGTGGACGCTCGCGGGACTTCAGCCTAGAATTAGAACAATGGTTCAAGTCTTGAACTTGGGTTCTATCCGCCAGCCTTCGGCACGCGTGCGGCAACGCAACGAGGCGCGGCGCCTGGACATCCTGCGCGCTGCGGCGCGCGTGTTCCGGCGCCGCGGCATCGCCGCCGCCGGCATGCGCGAGATCGCCGAGGAAGCCGGCCTCTCGCCAGGCAACCTGTACCACTACTTCTCCGGCAAGGACGAGATTCTGCTGTTTTGCCAGGAGCGCACGCTGGAGCGCATGCTCGAATCGGTGCTGCAGGCGCGCGGCTCGGCAGCCGAGCGGTTGCGCGAGGTCCTGCGCGCGCACGTGCACTGCATGCTGGACGAACTGGAAGGCGCCACGGCGCACCTCGACGTGGAGTCGCTGCCGCCGAAACTGCGCGCGCCGATGATCGGGAAGCGCGACGCCTACGAGCGCGCGGTGCGCGCCATCGTCGCCGCCGGCGTGAAGAGCCGCGAGTTCGCGCGCTGCGACGCCGCGCTGGTGACGCGCGCCATGCTCGGCGCGGTGAACTGGACCGCGCGCTGGTACCGCCCGGACGGCCCGCAAGGCGCGGACGAGATTGCGGATGCGCTGTCCGAATACCTGGTGAAGGGACTGGCATGAACCCGGTGCGCATGAAGCTGCGCGTGAACGGCGAGGAACAGGAGATCCTGTTCCCTCCCTACAAGACGCTGCTGGAAGTGCTGCGCGAGGAATTGAATCTCACCGGCACCAAGCACGGCTGCGAACTGGGCGAGTGCGGCGCCTGCGCGGTGCTGGTGGACGGCCAGCCCCTCTTGTCCTGCCTCGAGCTCGCGCTCGAGTGTGAGGGACGCCACATCGAGACGGTGGAAGGCCTGCAGCAGGGCGACAAGCTCCATCCGCTCCAGGCTGCGTTCGCCGACCTCGGCGGCGCGCAATGCGGCTACTGCACGCCGGGCATACTGATGACCGCCAAGGCGCTGCTCGAGCAGGAGTCCAACCCCAGCCGCGAGCGCATCCGCGAGGCCGTTTCGGGCAACCTGTGCCGCTGCACCGGCTACCAGCAGATCTACGAGTCCATCGAGGAAGCGGCGAGAAGGATGAGGGAAGTGGCATGAGTGCGAAGCCGAAGACCCGCTTCGAGGTGCTGGGCAAGCCGCGGCGCCGCGTCGACGGGCGCGCCAAGGTCACGGGGCTGACGAAATTCGCCGACGACATCGTGCTGCCGCGCATGCTGCACATGAAGCTGCTGCGCTCGCCGCACCCGCATGCCGTCATCGAGTCCATCGATTTCACCAAGGCCGCAGCGCATCCCGGCGTGCACCTGGTGCTCACGGGCAAGGATTTCCCCATCACCTTCGGCATCCTGCCGGTGTCGCAGGACGAATACCCGCTCGCCAACGAGCGCGTGCGCTATGTCGGCGACCCGGTCGCCGCGGTCGTGGCCAAGGACGAGCAGACGGCGTGGGAAGCCTGCGAGATGATCGAGGTGAAGTACCAGCCTCTGGCGACCATCTCGAGTTCCGAAGAGGCGCTGGCGACACCTGAGCCGCGCATCCACGAGCACGGCGAGCGGGGCAACATCCACCGCCTGCAGGCTTTCGAGTTCGGCGACGTCGATGCGGCGCTGGCGAAGTCCGACCATGTGTTCGAGGATCTGTTCTTCTACGAGGGCAACACCCACCTGCCGATCGAGCAGCACGCGGCGGTGGCGGCGCCCGACGGCGAAGGCAAGCTGACGCTGTGGTCCTCGACCCAGGTGCCGCACTACATCCACCGTGCGCTGGCGCGCGCGCTGCGCCTGAACGCGGCGCATATTCGCGTCATCGCCTGCCCGAACGGTGGCGGCTTCGGTGGCAAGTGCGACCTGCACAACCACGAGATCGTGGTGTCGCGCGCCGCGCTCAAGCTCGGCCGCCCGGTGAAGATCTGCCTCAACCGCGAGGAAGTGTTCTACATGCACCGCGGCCGCCACCCGGTGCTGATGAGGATGCGCACCGGCGTGACCAGGGAAGGAAAGCTGACGGGGATGCATGTGCAGACCCTGCTCGATGGCGGCGGCTACGGCTCCTACGGCACGGCGAGCACTTTCTACACTGGCGTGCTGCAGACCGTGACCTACGAGCTGCCGCGCTACAAGTTCGACGCCTGCCGCACCTTCACCAACAAGCCGCCTTGCGGCCCCAAGCGCGGCCACGGCACGCCGCAGCCGCGCTTCGGCCAGGAGGTGCAGCTCGACAAGATCGCCGAAAAGCTGAAAGTTGACCCGGCAGACCTGCGCCTCGGCATGGTGGCGAAGCCGAATTCCCTGACCGCCAACTGGCTGAAGATCGGCTCCATCGGCCTGGAGGAATGCATCAAGCGCGTTGTGGTGCTGTCCGACTGGAAGAACCGCTTCCGCAAGTTGCCCGAAGGGCGTGGGCTGGGCATCGCCTGCGGCGCGTACCTGTGCGGCGCGGGATTGCCGATCTACTGGAACAAGATGCCGCAATCGGGCGTGCAGCTGCTGCTCGATCGCAGCGGGCAGGTGACTGCGTTCTGCGGCGCGACCGAAATCGGGCAAGGCTCGGACGACGTGCTGGCGGCGATCATCGCCGAAGTACTCGGCATCGATCCCTACGACGTGCGCCTCGTGACTGGCGACACCGGCCTCACGCCGGTGGACCTGGGTTCCTATTCGAGCCGGGTCACGGTGATGATGGGCAACGCGGCGATCCAGGCGGCGGAGAAAGTCCGCGAGATGCTGGCTGACGCGGCCGCCGAGCAGCTGATGGCGATTCCGGACCGCCTCGTGTTCTCGCAGGGCCGCGTGTTCCTCGCCCACGATCCTTCCAAGGGCATGGCTTTTGCGGAAGCAGTGGTGTTCGCCGAAACCAAGTACGGCACCCTGGGTGCGGTGGGCTCCTACGTTCCGCCCCGAGCCCCCGGCCGCTACAAGGGCGCGGGGGTAGGACCTTCTCCTGCCTATTCGTATACCGCTTGCGTGGTCGAAGTGGACGTGGACAAGGCGACGGGCTGGATCAGCGTGCCCAGGGTCTGGATCGCGCACGATATCGGCAGGACCATCAACCCGGTGTCGGCGCGCGGGCAGGTGGAAGGCAGCGTTTACATGGCGCTCGGCGAAGCGCTGATGGAAGAACAGGTGTTCAGGCGCCTCCCGCCCAAGATGTCGGGCGCGCTGGTGCACAAGTTTCCCTCGATGCTCGAGTACAAGAGCCTGACCTCGCTGGATATGCCAGAGGTGATCACGGAACTTGTAGAGGACCCTGACCCGAACTGCCCCTTCGGCGCGAAGGAAGTCGGGCAAGGGCCGCTGCTGCCGGTGATGCCGGCAGTGGCCAACGCGATCTACGACGCGGTGGGTGTGAGGATCGACGAGTTGCCGATCACGCCGGACAAGGTGTTGAAGGCGCTGGAACTGAAATCGCAGGGGAAGAACCCGCGCGTGGGGCCGGAGAAGTTTCCGCAGGTGCCGTATCCCGAACCGATTCGTGTCGCGACGCCCTGGGAAGGCGGCGACGGCAACGAGGTGAAGAAAAATGATGCGCTTGCCGTGGTTTGAATTCCGCGCTCCGCGCAGCCTCGCGGAGGCGGCGAGGATCCTGGCGGGCGAAGGCCCGCAGGCGATGCTCATCGCCGGCGGCACCGACCTGATCCCGAACATGAAGCGGCGCCACCAGTCGCCGAAGACGCTGATCTCCCTGCGCGGCGTCAGGGAGCTGAAGAAATCGAATGGCACGCTCGGCTCGGGCCTGACGCTCTCCGAACTGGTGCACGACGGCGCGGTAAAAGAGAACTACCGCGGGCTGTGGCAGGCGGCGGCGCAGGTGGCCACCGTGCACCTGCGCAACATGGGCACGCTCGGCGGCAACCTGTGCCTGGATACGCGCTGCACCTACTACAACCAGAACCACGAGTGGCGCAAAGCCATCGATTTTTGCCTGAAGAAGGACGGCGACATCTGCTGGGTGGCCACCGCGAGCAAGCGCTGCGTGGCCGTATCCTCGACCGACACCGCGCCAGCGCTGATCGCGCTCGGCGCGACGGTGAAGCTGGTTTCGACGCAGGGCGAGCGCGAGGTGCCACTGGAGGCGCTCTACAACAATGACGGCATCGACTACCTGACGCGGCGCGCGGATGAGATCCTCACCGAAGTCGTCATCCCCTCCGGCTGGACCAGCAGCTACTGGAAACTGCGCCGGCGCGGCGCTTTCGACTTCCCGGTGCTGGGAGTGGCCGCCGCGGTGAAACTGGCGAAGGACGGCACGGTGGAAGAGGCGCGCATCGCGCTCGGCGCTGCCGCGTCGCGGCCGTTCCTGGTGCAGAAGGCTGGCGGGTTCCTTGCAGGGAAGGCGCTCACCGACCAGGCCATTGCCGAGGCGGGCGCCATCGTGGCCTCACGCGCCAAGCCCTTGGACAACACCGACCTGGATCTCTACTGGCGCAAGGACGTGGTATCGCACTTCGTCGGCTACGCGCTGCGCGAAGTGCGCGGCGACGATGTGCGCGAGGCGCGCCTGCGCATCGCGCGCCAGGCGCTATAACCTCAGCCAGGGCGGATTATTCCGCAGGCAACGCGCGCGCCGGCGTTGCCGGTCGGCTGGGTCCTGTAGTCGTCGGGGTCGGCGTGCACGATCAGGCCGCGGCCGGCGATGCTCGCCACACCGGGCGCGATGGCGATGACGTCGAGCATGACGTCGACCTTGGCGCGGCCGTCCTTGCCGGCCTTGAGCGCGGGCAGGTCGCCAGCGTGGCGCTCGGGAGTGCCGTGGTGCGCGTGCGGCTTGCCGAACGGGTTGAAGTGGCCCTTCGCGCTCATGCCGTCGCCCGAGCTGCAGTCGCCTGCTTCGTGGATGTGCAGGCCATGCTCCAGGCCCGGCTTGAGCCCCTGCACATAGACCACGACGTGGACCTTGTCGCCCACCTGCTCGAAGGTCGCCTCGCCGAAGGTCTTGTTGCCCTTGGTCGGCTGCAACTGCGCCGTCGCCCGCAAAGGTTCGGTGGGCACGGAAGCGCAGGCGGCGAGCAGGGTCACGGCAGCAGCAGCGAAGATCGGTTTCATGGCACTCCTCCTGAGCGCCAATCTACCCGCTTCCTAGCGTGGCGTGCAAATGCTGCGGTGCTTCGCGCCGGGAACGCTTGACGCTGAGTCGTCCGGTGGGATACGGTCCCCGGGCTATCTTGCACGACCAACCATAAGAGAACTGGAGGGTGCTTTATGCAACGGTACCAGCGCAGGCGTAGTCTTTCCATTCTGGCCGCCGCTGTCGCGACGCTGGCCGTGACTCTGGGTTACCCGCAAACAGCCGCCGCGCAGGACGCGCCGAAAAAGGTAGTGCTGCGCTTCGCGTCCGACTTCTCGCCGCCGCCGCACCCGGCCGGCATAGCGATGAAGATTTTTGGCGAACGGCTGCCGCAGGCGATTCCGGGCAGTGAGGCGCGCCTGTATTACGCCGGTGCGCTCTACACGATCCCGGAAGCCTTCGAGGCGATGCGCCAGGGCAACCTCGAGATGACCTGGATGCAGATGGGCAAGGCGTCGCCGGTGGATGCCTGGATGATGACAGTGGTCGGACCCGGCGTGCTGACCACGGTCGGCGCGGTCGACAATCTTGAGAAAACCAAGACCTACCAGATGCTCGTCGATCGGCTGGCGAAAACTCACGCCATCAAGGTGTTCGGCGTCGGGCAGATGAGCTTTGGCATGGGCATGGGCGGCAAGAAGCGCTACGTCAAGCCCGCCGACTTTTCCGGCCGTAAGGTGCGCAGCATGGGCCCGGTGGAGAACCCTTCGCTCGAAGCCTGGAAAGCGAGCCCGGTGGTGATGGCGTTCGGCGAAGTGCCGAGCGCCCTCGAATCCGGGGTCATCGATGGCCTCATGACCAGCATGGGTGGCTGGAACGCGGTGCGCGAACAGGCGCCGTTCTACACCACCGGCGGTGCCGGCGCGTTCACCGGCGACTACTACATGATCGCCGCCAGCCTGCGCTGGTGGAATCGCCTTACGCCCGCGACGCGAGCCGCGCTGGAGAAGGTGATCGAGGGAACCATCAAGACGCAGAAGGAACTCAACTGGTGCGTCGACCAGATGACGTATGCGAAATACGGCACCAAGGATCCGTCCAAGCCGGGCGTGTATTGGATGACCTCGGCTGAAGTCAGCGCCATGACCGACGCCGTCGGCAATGCGACCTCCAACTTCAAGAAGTCCAAGGTACCAGCCGAGGCACGCCCATGGATCGACACCTTCGACAAGGAGGGCCGCGATCTGTCCAGGCAGCACCCGACCGGCTCGTCATGGATCGAGAAGATCGACTGCAAGCAGTATGCGTCCCTGATCGTCATCAACTAGCCGGACGCCGGGGAGCCACCGCGCCGCGTGGAACAAGCATACCGATATTGGCGGGCCTTCCAGGAGAAGGTCCTGGGGCCCGTTGCGGCGCTGGCGCTGCTCGGCTGCACGCTGATTGCCATCCTCGAGGTGATCCGCCGCTATGCCCTTGGCCAGTCGTTCTACTGGCAGCAGGACTTCGTCACTTACGTCATTCTGAGCGCGGTATTCCTGTATTTCTGCATCGCGCAGCGCAACGATTCGCACATCAGCGTCACGGTATTTCTTGAACTCGCGGAGGCGGCCGGGCCGCGCGCGCGCAAGGCGGCCGAAATCGTCCGGCTGGCGAGCCTGACCTTTTCGTTCCTGTTCCTGCTGGCGGTGGTGTGGTGGGGCGTGCCGGAGGTGATGGACAGCCAGAAGTACGACACGCGCACCGAGAGCCTGCTGCTGCCGCTGGCGCCCTTCCTCTGGATCCTGCTGCTCGGCTTCGTCTTCATGGCAATACAGATGTTCTTCCAGGTCTACCGTGACATCCAGAAGATGCGCGGCCGGACGGTCCTCGAGGAAAAGCGCGAGGACGAGAGCGAAATGCTGCTCCATTGAAGGCCTGAAGCATGCTCATCGTCGGCATCGTCGTCTTCGTCCTGCTGATCGTCGCGATCCCTATCGGCATCGCGCTCTCGGCAAGCAGCGCGGTCTACATCCTGATCGACCCGCTGCTCGAGCCCGAGGTGATCTTCCGCGCCTTCTTCAACTTCATCAGCCGCTACTCGCTGATGGCGATCCCCCTCTTCATCTATGCCGGATACCTGATGGAGCGCACCGGCCTGATCTCGCAGCTGTTCAAGTTCGCCGACGCGCTGGTGGGCTGGATGCCGGGCGGCTTTGGCGTGTCGACCATCATGGCCTGCGTGCTGTTCGCCTCGATCTCGGGCTCGAGTGTCGCCTCCGCCGCCGCGATGAGCGTGGTTGCCATCCCCGAGATGAAAAAGCGCGGCTACCCGGACTGGCTCTCCTCGGGCATCGTCGCGGGCAACGGCGGCATCGCGATACTTATACCGCCCAGCATCATCCTGATCCTGTACGGCATCGTCACCGAAACCTCAATCGTGAAGCTGTTCTTCGCGGGCATCATCCCGGGCCTGCTGCTGGCGCTGACCAGCATCATCGTCGTGATGATCATCAGCTTCCGAATCAAGCTGCCGCGCGGCACCTTCACGTTGATGCGGCTATGGCGCGAATTCATTGGCGCACTGCCCGGCCTGGGCATGCCGGTGATCATCCTCGGGGGCCTGTACGGCGGCGTCTTCACGCCCACCGAGGCCGCGGCCGCGGCCTGCGGCTACGCGCTCGTCTACGGCCTGATCAATGCCCGCGGCGAATTCATCCGGCAGCTGGTGCCAATCACCCGCCGCGCGCTCAACCTCACCGCAGTGATCCTGTTCCTGGTGGGCAGCGTGGGCGTGTTCCAGTTCCTCGCTGCCAACCTCTATTGGCCGCAGCAGATCACCCAGACCGTCACCGGCTGGGGACTGTCGCAGCTCGGCTTCATCTTCGCCTTCATGGGCGTGCTGCTGATCCTCGGCTGCTTCGTCGACGGCGTCGCCATGGTTCTGCTCACCGTGCCGGTGGTTTTCCCGATCGCCTACGCGCTCAAGATCGACCCGCTCCACCTTGGCGTGATGCTGACGCTAGCCGTCGAAATGAGCGTCGTCACCCCGCCGGTCGGACTGAATCTGTTCGCGGTGAGCGGTACCTCGAAAATCCCCATCACCACTGTGATCAAGGGCTCCATCCCCTTCTTCTTCGCCGACCTCGCCACGCTGCTCATCGTCATCTTCGTGCCGGCGACCGTGACCTGGCTGCCGAGCATCCTGGTCACCAGCGCCTTCAAGTAGGCGGCTCGAGCAGCGGAAAAGCGCTCAGGGACCCGGGCAGGCCGACAGGCGCGGCCGGGGCGAGGTACTGCGGAGAGAGCCCAGCCAGCGAGGTGACCCCAAGCAGCCCGAGGCAGGTGCGGATCTCCTCTTCGAGGATTTCCAGTGCGCGCACCAGGCCCGGGACGCCCGCGGCGGCAAGCCCGAGGCAGGCCAGACGACCCAGGCCCACTGTCGTCGCGCCAAGCGCGATCGCCTTCACCACGTCCGAGCCGCGCATGAATCCGCCGTCCACCCAGACTTCGGCGCGGCCGGCGATCGCCGCAACGATTTGCGGCAGTACGGTCATGCTGCCCAGGCCGTGGTCGAGTTGGCGTCCGCCGTGATTGGACACATAGACCACCTCGACGCCGTGCTGCACGGCGATCTCGGCGTCCTCCGCCGTGGCGATGCCTTTGATGATCAGCGGCAGGTCGTGCTGGTCCTTGAAGCGCTTGACCTGGTCCCAGGAAAGCCCGGACTGGTAGGTGCTGCCGGCCGGGGCGGTGGCGCGCCACGGCTTGACGAAGCGGCCGACGAGGTCGCGTTCGCGCCGGCTGTACATCGCCACATCCACCGTGAGGCAGAAAGCCGAGTAGCCATGGTCGCGCGCACGTTTGACGTGCTCATCCACCCAGGCATCGTCGCCGCGTACGTAGAGCTGGAAGCAGCGCAGCGTGTCCGCGGCCGCGGCGGTTTGTTCCAGACCCGGCTGGCAAACCGACGAGAGCATCTGCGGCACGCCGAACTGCGCCGCGGCGCGCGCAGCT
>CAZVZV010000207.1:0-1292 GCA_964631735.1 uncultured Enterobacteriaceae bacterium | reverse complement strand
GGACTTGCCCTGCCCGGTCGGCATGACCGTCATCGCATCGCGCCCAGTCAACACGGCGCGAATGACCTCCTCCTGGCCAGGCCGAAATTTCGCAAACCCGAACTGTTCGCTGAGCTGTCGAGTCAGATCATCCACGGTGAGGTTAATCAGAAAGCAGGATGGTGGTGAAGCGTGAAAGTCGGTAGAGTATAGACGACTAAGTTGCCCTGGGCAACCAGGCTGGCAAGGCCTGTAGCTATTGGTAGTATGCTCAAAAATTCCACCAGCAAGGCCGGAGAGGGCGAACCGTTGAACGTTGAACGATGAGCACAGAACGCTGAAGTGACCATCATTTCCTTGTTCATAGTTTATCGCTTACCGCGCAGCGTTTCCCAGCTGGAAGACCGTTTCCGCATCCATCTAAAGGGGTGGCTGGGATGATCTCTCACTGCGCCCATCGAGCGAGCACAGTCTTATCGTGCGCGCTCTGGGAGCATGGAGATCGTCCCAGCTACCCATCCTCCCTTTTTCAACATCCAGCTAGAAATTCATCCAGAGTTGGACATAGGCCCAGTCTTGATCGGTGCTGGTCCCCAGGTTCTCCGCGATATACGCCCCGGCAAACATATGGCCATAGACCGCCTGAAAGGACAACTTGCCGTCCATGAATATGTGCGTCCAAGCGACGTCTATTTCGTCGCCGACGTGCCTCTTATTGTTGTCCGCCTTTGAATAGACATAGACCCCCTGTGTGGCTCGATACCAGTTGTCCTTTGTATTGGCCAGATTGAAGCGGGATGCCCATATTTCAACGTGGTCAACCGTGGTTGGGCGGAATTGCAGGTTGACCGCGAAACCCATCATATTCTTCCAGCCTTGCACGTCCATATAGCCCATGTGGATGTGGTTGGTCGGGTACATGTTCTCAAACGTATTGGCAGTGCTACAACCGGTCGTGGACCCTGCAAAAGTACAGTTCGCCCGGCCATCGCCCGAGGCATAATCGAAGTTGAAGGCCAACCGCGGCTTCCAGGCCCACTCATAATGGGTGTAGCCGATCCAGTTTCTGGTCGCCCAGGCACTGATGTGGAGGTTCTTCGAGTTTCCGCAATTCGGTGAGCAGCCAGGTTGGTTGCTATCGCCCATTTGGCCGAACTGGTAGAGCGTTTCGTTTATCGCGTCGAAGTTGCCCTTGCGCATCTCGATCCGGCCTCCGACGTTATGACGGGTCTGGTCCGAGTGCCTCGGCGTGCCGAGACCCTGGGCCCGGTTGTCCTGCGAGTTGTACCGGTTGGAGTAGAGGAAATAGTAGG
>CAZVZV010000206.1:0-2652 GCA_964631735.1 uncultured Enterobacteriaceae bacterium | reverse complement strand
GGAGGCCGTGTCGAACAACGTCAACGTGCTGGCCGAGCCGCGCAAGCGCACCGGCAAGCTCACCATGCTCTACATGGCGTCGTCCCTCGCCTTCACCGCTGGCGGCATCATCCTGCTCTACCTGTTGTGGGACGTGAAGCACGTGGAAGGCCAGACCTACAACGCGGTGGCCTTCGGCGCGGTGCTGGCGGACATGGGCTTCGATGGGCCGGTATCGCACCCGATCGCGCTGACGGTGGTGCTGGCGCTGGAGGCGGGCCTCTTGTTCGTCGCCGCCAATACCGGCTTCCTCGGCGGCCCGGCGGTGCTCTCCAACATGGCGGCCGATTCCTGGGTGCCGCACAAGTTCAGGTACCTGTCGACGCGCCTGGTGACCGAGAACGGCATCCTGGTGATGGGGCTGGCGGCTTTCGCGGTGCTGTGGGCCACCGCGGGCAGCGTGACGCTACTGGTGGTGCTCTACTCGATCAGCGTGTTCCTCACCTTCGCCGTGTCGCTGTGGGGGCTGTCGCTGTACTGGTGGCGCGCGCGCAGCGAGCCGCAGCGGCTCTGGCGCCTCGCCCTGTCGCTCACCGGCTTCGTGGTATGCGCAGTGATCCTGCTGCTGCTTTGCTGGAACCGCTTCGACGACGGCGGCTGGGCGGCGCTGCTGATCATTGCGGCGATCGTGGCGCTGTGCGTGGCGATCCGCCGCCACTACGAGGCCACCAAGGAGGCGCTGCGCAAGATCGATGCCCAGTTCGAGCACGTGCCCTTCGGCTCGGAGGCCAAGCCGCCGGCGATCGACCGGCAGGCGCCGACCGCGGTGTTCATGGTCGGCTCCTCGCGCGGCGGCGGGCTGCACACGCTGCTGTGGGTGCAGCGCATGTTCCCTGAACACTTCCGCAATTTCGTGTTCATCAACGCGCGCGCGGTGGACGCGCAGAGTTACGGTGGCGCCGAGGCGATGCAGGCGATGAAGCTGGAGGCCAACGTGGCGCTGAAATTTTTCGAGAACTTCTGCCACTCCAACGGCCTGGCGGCCAAGTCCTACCTGTCCTTCGGCACCGACCCGATCGAGGGCTTCGTCGAGCTGTGCGCGCGGGTGCGGGAAGAGTTCCCGCAGGCGATCTTCTTCACTTCCAAGCTGATCTTCCGGCAGGACAACTGGTTCACCCGGCTGCTGCACAACCAGGCGGCGCTGGTGCTGCAGCAGCGCCTGCACCTGGCCGGCATGCAGATGGTGATCCTGCCGATGCAGGTCGAGACTTAGCGGGCGCGGGCAGGCCCGGGAAGTTGGTGGAGTGGAAGGGGATCGAACCCTCGACCTCCGCATTGCGAACGCGGCGCTCTCCCATCTGAGCTACCACCCCGGTGAAGGTCGCGGATTTTACAGCACAATCGGCGCTGCGCGCTGGAGCGCAGCAGGCTAGTTGCCTCTGCAGGACGCCGGCAGGTACTTGGTGCTCACGCCATTGGCGGAGGTCGGGCCGCAGCGCCATTCCGTGATCGGCGTGCCCACCATGGTGTCGGTGGCAGGCACGCCGCCGATGTAAGGCGCCAGCTGGACCATCTTTCCGTCCACGACGACGCCGACGTTCTGCGCGGTCACCAGGATCATGCCGTTGACGTCCGTGCTGATGCTAGCGACGAACTTCGAGGAGCCGCCCTCGCAGCCCCACTGGCCGGCGCCCGGCGGCGCGCTGCCCGCCATGTAGACCTCGGACACCGTGTTGCGGCAGGCGCTCAGCGCGATGATCAGCTCGGACACTTTGGCGCGCACCGCGTAGTCCTGGTAAGCCGGCAGCGCGACGGCCGAGAGCAGGCCGATGATGGCCACCACCATCATCAGTTCGATCAGCGTGAAACCCCGGTGCATGCTCCTCATGCTTGCCCCTTGCCGCCTGCCTGCTGGAATTGTGCCCGCACTCCGGCCGGGCGACTGTCAACCCGGGTGAGATTGTGACGCAGTTCTCACTATTACGTTTTTGGGCGCCAGCGAAACCTACGTCGCGCCGTCCTGTTTCAGCACTCGCCGGATCACGTCGGCGAGAATATTCTTGGTATAGGGCTTGGTGACATAGGCGTCGGCACCGAGCACCAGCCCCTTGCCGATGTCGGCTGCATCGTTCTTGGCGGTGAGCATGACGATCGGCAGCGAGCCGAGCACAGGATGGCGGCGCATGCGCGCCAGCACCTCGAAGCCGTCGCCGTCCGGCAGCGCGACGTCCAGCAGCAGCAAGTCCGGCGAGCCCTCCTCCAGCATGCTGTGCAAAAAAGCGTTCACCGAATTCGCCACCCGCACCTTGTAGCCTGCCATGCTGACTCTCAAGTCCGCGAGCGCCAGCTGGTCCGGATCGTCCTCCACGATCAGCACCACCGTGTCGGCAGTCGCCTTTTGCGGCGCGGGCCGCAGGCTCACGCGGTCCGCCGCGACGTACGCCCCGGTATGCGCGAGGGAGACGCCGACGGCATCGGTTCGCTGCCGCACTTCGACGTCGTCCATCGCCAGTGTCTGGTCTGCATTGCGGCTGGAAAACGCCTGCACGCTCTCCTCGCCCTCCGTCGCCTGTTCGATCAGGCCGAGCTCCTCCATCTCCGCCAACCACTCGTCGAGCACGTGCTTCGGGTACTGGCGCAGCAGGTTGCGGATCACGCCGGCGTGGCCGTGGA
>CAZVZV010000205.1:0-14680 GCA_964631735.1 uncultured Enterobacteriaceae bacterium | reverse complement strand
CGCGTAACCGAAAACAAACGCGCCCAGCGCGAACATCCCTGCAGCCCGCGGCAAATTCACCAGCAAGGTCACGCCAAGCACAGTCCCCACCAGGATCATCGGCACCAGCCGCGTCCACTCGGCGCGCACCGCGTTCTGCGGGTTTTCGAAGCCGATGCGCAGTGCGCTCGTCAGGTCCGCAAGCGCGTAGAGCGCCAGCGCGAACTGCAGCGGTACGAAGTGCGTCGCCAGCGGGATGGTAACCAGCGCGGCGCCGAAGCCTGTGAGACCGAACACGAGCGAACCCGCGAAGGCGATCGGGATCAGCACCAGGACCTCGGTCGGTATCACGCCGCCTCCGGCCCGATGAAGAGATTGCGCGCATCGTGCCGGTTCATGCGTTTCAGTCGCGGCACGTAGCGCGGGTACGGGATGCCATGGCGCTCCTCCAGCGCCTGCGCGCGACCATGCAGCACGTCCCACTCTATCGCCAGCGGGGCACCCTTCAGCGCGATGACGATCAAGTTCGGATCGACCAGCGCCGGCAGCGTCAGCACCATGTTGCCGAAAGCACGCTCGATGCGCTGCAGGCGCTCATCCAGCTTCGGGTCGTCATCCATGAAGTTCATCACCATCGCGCCGGGCTCCTCCAGCGCGAGCCAAGCCGCGTCGAAGAACGCCTGGCTCACCAGCGCAGCCGGCGGGTGCTCGTCGGCGAACGCGTCCACCACCAGCAGGTCGCAGCACTCGGGCTCGAGCGCCTCGGCGCCGTCGCCGACCTCGATGCGCAGCCGCGGGTCCTCCGGCGGCAGGTGGAACTGCTCGCGCGCCACTGCCAGCACGCGCTCATCCAGCTCCACCACCCGCATGCGCAGCCAGGGCAGCTCGCGCCAGAGGAACTTCACCAGCGACCCGCCGCCCAGGCCGATCTTCAGCGCGCGCCGCGGGCGCGGGTGGAACAGGAGAAAGCTGGTCATGCACCGTGTGTAGTCGAGCTCGAGCGCGTAGGGATCCGACAGGCGCATCGAGCTCTGGATCGCCTCCCCGCCAACGTGCAGCGTGCGCACGCCGCGCTCCTCGCTGACGGTGAGCGCGGGTCGCCGACTCATGCGCTCGAGTGGAAATGCCGTCGCATCGCCGCCGCGAGGCCAGCGCCGGCGAAGGAAAGCGCCGCGCAGCCGAGGATCGAGGCGTCGTAGCTGCCGAAGGCATCGAAGCTGGCGCCCGCAAATGTCGGCCCGATCAGCGTCGCGAGGCCCGCCGCCGTATAGAGGCTGCCGAGAATCGCGGACAGGCTGCGCGGGCCGAACAGTTCCATGCACAGCGTCGGCGCCAGTGCCACATAGCCGCCATAAAGGGTGCCGAAGCACACCGCGAACACCGCGAGCAGCCAGAAGCTCTGCGCCACCCACCACAACAGGAACATCAGTCCGAGCCCCGCGCCGATCGCCACCAGCGAGCGCGCGTGGCCGAGGCGGTCGGCGATGCCGCCCATCGCAAAGCGGCCGACGAGGCTCCCCAGGCCGAGCAGGCTCACCAGGCTCACGCCCTGCGCTTCGCTCAAGCCGACGTCCTGCGCATAGGGCACCAGGTGCACCATCGGCACGAAGAAGCCGACGCAGATGAGGAATGCCACCGCGTACATGAGCCAGAACACCCGGCTGCGCATCGCCCCGGCGAGCGTCATGCCGGGCAGCGCCGAGCCGGCGGCAGTTGCGCGCGTCGCCGCGCGCCCGCCGAGCAGCAGCGCAGCGGGCACCGCGGCGCAGAGCGCCAGCGCGGTGAGCCCGAGATACGCGCCGCGCCAGCCCCACAGCTCGATCCACCAGGCGGCGAGCGGCGGCACCAGGAGGTTCCCCGCGCCGATGCCGGAGACCGCGATACCCCCGGCGAGGACGCGGTTCTGCACGAACCAATGCTGGACCGCGGCGACCGAAGGCACGTACGCAAGGCCGATGCCCACACCGATGCCGACGCTGTAGGTGACATAGAGGATTTCCAGCGAAGGCGCGTGCGCAGCGGCGGCCAGGCCCCCGGCGATGCACAGCGCCCCCGCCAGGCACACGCCGCGCGGCCCGAAGCGGTCGGCGAGCAGGCCTCCTGGCACGCCGAACGAGAACCACAGCAGCGCGCATAGCGAAAACACGAGGGAAATGTGGGCGCGCGGTGCGCCGAACTCGACCTGGAACGCCTTGAAGAACGCGGCGAAGGAATAGGCCACGCCGAAGCCGACGAATGTGAGGGTGAAGGCGCAGGCCACCACCACCCAGCCGTAACGCGGATTGCTCAAGTCAGCGCTTGGCGGTGGATTTTCGCGCGGGCAGCGCGGCGATGACCTCGACCTCGAGCAGCAGGTCGTCGTTCACCAGGCGTTCGACGCCGATCAGGGTGCTCGCCGGCAGCGCCTTCGGATCGAGGAAGCGCGAACGCACCTCGCGGTAGATGTTCACTGCCTCGGGCGTGGCGCGCACCAGGTAGGCGTTCATCTTCACCACGTCGCCCCAGGAAGCGCCCGCGGCCTTGAGGTTGTGCGCGAGGGACTTGAATACCTGCTCGCTCTGCGCGCGGATGTCGCCCTTGCCCACCACCACGCCGTCGCGGTCGTAGCTCACCTGCCCGGAAACGAAGGCGAGCGTGTACTCGCCTTCCAGCGCCACGGTGTGGGTAAAGAAGCGGGGCTCGAACAGCTGTTTCGGATTGAGGTACCGCTTTTTCATGTCAAGGCTCCCCTTGCGCCGATCGGCCACAGCGCTTCCACCACACCGCCGCGCACGCAGACATACCAGTCGTACAGGTTGATCGTCGGGTCGCAATGCCCGGGTACCAGCAGCAGCTTCTCGCCCAAGGCGGGCGCCTCGGTCCCCGGCGCGATCTCGATGAAGCCATGTTCATCCGAGGCGAGCGCATAGGTCAAGCCCGGGCGCTGCCACACGGTGGGCATGCCCGAGTCCACGCTCGATGCCTTCAGGCCGGCGTCGACGATGGCGCGCGCGGGCTTGGCGCGGCTCATCACCGTGGCGAGGACGAAGAGCGCGTGCTCGAAGCGCGGCAGCGGCGCCGCCCACTCGTTTTTCGCGTAGTCCGCGTCCATGAAAGCATACGAGCCGGGCTGAATCTCGTCCCAGGCTCCGGATTCGACTTCGAACATGAAGCTGCCGCTGCCTGCGCCAGTGACGATCGGGCAGGCAATGCCGTTATTGACGAGCAGCTCACGCGTCATGCGCACTGCGGCGGCGGCTTTATCGATGAGTGCGCGCCGGTCGGTGTTCGACCTGACATGCTGGGCGCGACCGTTGTACGCCTGCAGGCCGGCGAAGCGCAGATTGGCGCACGCCGCCACCACGCGCGCCAGTGCGAGCGCCGGTTCGCCCGGCGCCACGCCGCAACGGCCCATGCCCACTTCCAGCTCCACGAAAACATCGAGCATCGAGCCGGCGGCCTTCGCCGCGGCGTCCAGGTCCTTCACGTTGCCGGCGTCGTCCACGCACACGCCGATCTTCGCGCGCAGGGCGAGCCGGGCGAGGCGCTCGATCTTGGCCGCGCCGACCACTTCGTTGGACACCAGCACATCCGCGATGCCGCCGTCGACCATCGCTTCGGCCTCGGCCACCTTCTGGCAGCACACGCCGATCGCGCCGAGCGCCATCTGGCGCCTGCTCACCTCGGCCGACTTGCTTGCCTTGGCGTGCGCCCGCACCCGCACGCGCCCGCGCGCCATATCGGCGAGCGTGCGCAGGTTGCGCTCGAAAGCGTCGAGCTCGAGGATCAACGCAGGCGTGTCCACCTCGTCCAGGCGCTGGCCGATGCGTGCGGAAGGCTTCATGCCGCGCGGGATCGCTGCTGCATGCCGTACCAGAAGATGCTAATCGCCACCAGCGCCACCATCGGCAGGGCGAACAGGTTGACCCGCTCCCAGCCCGCTGCGGTGACCGTCGCGCCCGAGGCGAGGGAAGAGATCACCATGACGACGAAGATCGCTTGCTCGTTCGCCCCTTGCGCCTTGGCCATCTCCTCGGGGCGGTAGGTCTCGGTGAGGAGCGTGGTGCCGCCGGTGTAGAGAAAGTTCCAGCCCACGCCGAGCAGCACCAGCGTCCACCAGAACTGCGCCACGGCGACACCGGAGAGCGCGACGCCGATGGCGGCGAAGTTGAGCAACGCGCCGGCGAGCATCACCGGCAGCACGCCCAGGCGCCTGATCAGCCCGCCGGTGAAGAACGAGGGCGCGAACATGGCGATCACGTGCGAGGAGATGACGAAGGCGGCATCTGCATAGGGATGGCCGCAGACGCCCATGGCGATCGGGGTCGAGGTCATGAGGAAATTCATCACGCCGTAGCCGATGGCGCCGGCCATCACCGCGACGACGAACTTGGGTTGCGCGGCGATCTCGCGCAGCGGCCGCCCGCCCGCGGACTGCGCCTTGGCGTCCGGCACGGGAATGCGGATGTAGCGCAGCAGCAGCATGGTGGCGAGCGCAAAGCCGATGAGCGCCAGGTAGGCGCCGGTGTAGCGCGGCGAAAGGAGGTCCACCGTGACGCGGCTGGTGGTCGGCCCGATGATGCCACCGACCAGTCCCCCCGCGAGCACGAGCGAGATCGCCGTGCCCTTGTGATCGGTGCCGGCCACGTCCGCCGCCGCGAAGCGGTAATACTGGCCGTAGGCGTTGTAGACGCCGAACACCAGCGTGCCGAAGCAAAGCAACCAGAAGCTCGCCAGCCATGCCGCGCCAGCGCAGATGAGCGCGCCGACGATTCCCCACACGGTGCCGGCGGTCAGCCCGCGCTGGCGCCCGACCCGCTTCATGTGCAACGACGCCGGCATGGCGGCCAGCGCCCCGCCCACCACCCAGCAGGTCACGGGCAGCGTGGCGAGCGCCTTGGCCGGCGCGAGCGCGAGTCCCGCCAGGCCGTTGATGGCGATCAGCGTTGCGCTGATGGTGAGCAGCAGCGCCTGGCAGGCGGCGAGCAGTCCGACGTTGCGGCGGGTACTGTTCATGTATACAGTATCGGAGGGAATTGCCATTCTAGATGCAAACGCAACGCCAGCGCGGCGCGCTTTCGCAGATCCAGGGCCGCTTCGAGACCGAGGCGCGCACGCCCTTCGACGACGGCTGGCAGCGCGACGACGAGCCGCTCGAGCCGCTCGCCACCACGGTCACGGTGGAGCGGGCGCGGACGATCATCGCCAGGAACGACTCGCCTGACATCCCTTTCGACCAGTCGATCAACCCGTACCGTGGATGCGAGTCAGGATGCGTTTATTGCTATGCCCGCCCCAGCCATTCCTACCTCGAGCTCTCGCCCGGGCTCGACTTCGAAACCAAGATCTTCGCCAAGACCAACGCACCCGAACTGTTGAAGGAAGAGCTGGCGAAGCCCGGTTACAAGGTCTCGCCAATCGCCTTCGGCACCAATACGGACTGCTACCAGCCGACGGAACGCAAATTCCGCATCACGCGGCAGATCATGGAGATCCTCTCGGAGTGCAATCATCCGCTCACCATCGTCACGAAGTTTGCGCTGGTCGAGCGCGATCTCGATCTGCTCGGGCCAATGGCGAAGAAGAACCTGGTCAAGGTGTTCGTCTCCATCGGCACGCTTGACCATGTCCTGGCCAGGAAACTCGAGCCGCGCGCGGCGAGCCCGCAAAGACGACTGGACACGCTTCGAGCGTTGTCGTCAGCCGGCGTCCCGTGCGGCGTGATGGTCGCGGCGCTGATCCCGGCATTGAACGACAAGACGCTCGAGCAGGTGCTGGAGGAAGCCGCGAAGGCCGGGGCGCAAGAAGCCGCCTACGTGATCCTGCGGCTGCCCAATGAATTGAGGGACATCTTCAAGGAATGGCTCGCCACGCATTATCCCGATCGCGCCGATCACGTGATCAGCATCGTCAGGCAGATGAGGGGCGGCAAGGATAACGATCCGCGGTTCGGCGAACGCATGCGCGGCACCGGCAATTTCGCGGAGTTGATTTCGCAGCGCTTCGCCATCGCTTGCCGCAGGTTTGGTCTCAATGGTCACGGCGGCGGCCGCCGCTTGCCGGACCTGGATTGCACTCGGTTCGTTCCGCCCTCGCCCGCAGGGCAGCTGAAACTGTTCTGATGCGCGCAGCCCTCCTCACCGGCGGCTGGCTGTGCGCCGCCGCCATCGTGTTCCTGTCGCTCACGCCCTCGCCGCCCGACCTGGAGATCGAGCATGGCGACAAGCTCGGCCACCTGTTTGCCTACGGCCTGCTGATGTTCTGGTTCTGCTGGCTGTATCGCGGGACGCAGGCGCGGCTTGCGTACGCTATCGCGTGGATCGCGATGGGCGTGGCCCTGGAATTCGCGCAAGGCGCCACCGGTTATCGCAGCTTCGAGCTCGCCGACATGGCCGCCAATTCGCTGGGCGTGCTGCTCGGCTGGGGGATATCCGCTACGCTGCGCAAATGAGTACCAAGCGCGCCCAGCGGCTGCTGGCGGCGCCGATCCTGCCCACCATTGCCCGCCTCGCCGCCCCCGGGGTGCTGCTCGCGCTGTTCCAGACCGCGGTATCGATTGCCGACACGCACTACGTCGGTCGTCTCGGCACCGAGGCGCTCGCCGGCCTGGCGCTGGTGTTCCCCCTGGTGATGCTGCTGCAGATGACTTCCGCCGGCGCCATGGGGGGCGGCGTGTCCTCGGCGCTCGCCCGCGCGCTCGGCGCGGGCGACGAGGCCGCCGCGCGCCGCCTCGTCGCCCACGGGCTGGTGATCGCGCTGTGCGCGGGAGTCGTCTTCACCTTCCTGCTGCTCGCGCTCGGCGAAGTGCTGTACGCGCTCCTCGGCGGCAAGGGCCAGGCCCTGGCGCAGGCGCTCGCCTACTCGCACGTGCTGTTCGCCGGCGCGGTGTTTGTCTGGCTCGCGAATACATTGGCGAGCGTGCTGCGCGGCGGCGGCAACACGCTCGCGGCGGCGCTGGCACTGGTTGCCGCGGCCACAGTGCAGATTCCGCTCTCGGGCGCGCTGACGCTCGGCTGGGGGCCTTTCCCGCGCCTGGGCATCTCGGGCGCGGCGCTCGCCTACGTGGCCGCCTTCCTGGTCGCCAGCCTTGCCATGGGCGCCGCCGTATGGCGCAGTGCACTGCGGCCAGGGCGTGCCGACTGGCAATTCCAGGCGCGGCACTTCCGCGACATCCTGCGCGTTGGCGCCATCTCGTCGCTCTCCGCGCTGCAGACCGTCCTCACGGCGGTGATCGTCACGGGCTTCGTCGGCACCTTTGGCAGTGCTGCGCTCGCCGGCTACGGCGTCGGCGTGCGCCTGGAGCTGATGCAGGTGCCGCTGGTATTCGCGATCGCGCAGGCCCTGGTGGTGATGGTCGGCACCCATATCGGCGCCGGGCAGGCGGCGCGCGCCAAGCGCATTGCCTGGGCCGGCACCGCCATCGCGACCGGGATTTCTCTCGCCATCGGATTGTTCGTCGCGATCTACCCCGCAGCCTGGGTGCAGATCTTCAGCGACGATCCTGCAGTGCTGGAAACGGGCAGCCTGTACCTGCGCATGGTGGCACCGTTCTATGGGCTGTTCGGCGCGGGCATGGCGCTCTACTTCGCTTCGCAGGGCGCGGGACGGATGCTGCTTCCGGTGCTGGCAGGCACGGTGCGGCTGGTGCTGGTGGTGGCGGGCTGCGCCACGGTGGTCGCGCTTGCCGGGCCGTTGGGCGCGATCTTCGCGGTGATCGCCTGCGGCATCGCGCTGTTCGGCGGCCTGATCATCGCCGCCGTCTACCGCGCGAGGTGGGGCACGTAGGGTGGGCCAATGGCCCACCGTACAAGGCCAATGGCCCACCGTACAAGGCCAATGGCCCACCGTACAAGGCCAATGGCCCACCCTACAGGCGCAAGAAATCGATCAGCGCGTCGAGCGTCGCATCGGGCGACTCGGCCATCAGCGTGTGGCCGGAAGGATCCACCTGCACGACCCTCGCACCCGGTACTTTCTGCGCAAAGGCGAGCCCGGCCTTCGCTGCGGTCATCTGGTCGCGCCGCCCGAGAAGGAAGAGTACTGGGCACTTCACTTTTGCCGCCGCCGCTTCGCCGCCCGAGTAGTCGTGACACGCGCGCAAATCGCTGTAGAGCACGCCGGGCGCCAATCGGGCGAGGCGCGCAAGCGTATCGCCGTACATCCACATGCCGGGGCTGGGGTTGCCGCCGAGGGCCACCTGCGACGCGTGGCCCCAGATATTGAGCATGTCGAATGCATCCTGGCGGTTTTCCTTCGCTGCCTCGAGGAACGCGTCCGACACCCTCATCGGATAGGCGGTGCCGATAAGAGCGATATTCGCGACGCGCGCGGGTTGGCGCGCGGCGCATTCGAGGGCTGCGAGCGAGCCCATCGAATGCCCTACGACCGCGGCCTTGTCGATCTTGAGCGCATCGAGCAGGCGAAACACCCAGTCCGCCATCTCCCCCACGGTGGCGAGCGGCGGCCCGTCGGAGCGGCCGTGGCCCGGCAAGTCCACTGCCAGCACGTTCCAGCCGTGGTAGCCGAAGTAGCGGCTCTGCAGTCCCCACGACGAATGGTCCAAACCCGCGCCGTGCACGAAGACGATGGTCGGCTTCGCCGCCTCGAGCGCATGCGCCGCGGCATAGGCGAAGGCCTGTTTTCCGTCGATGGTTGCGTTCAACGGTGCGCCGCTTTCAGCGCGCGCCCCAGGTCCTCGATGAGATCGTCGGCATCCTCCAGCCCGATCGACAGGCGAACCGTGCCCGCGGCGATGCCGGCTTTCTTCAAGTCCTCGTCCGGCATGCGGTAGTGCGTAGTGCTGGCCGGATGGATCACGAGCGACTTGGCGTCGCCGACGTTGGCGAGGTGCGAAAAAACGCGCAGCGCCTCGATGAAGCGCTTGCCCGACTCGCGCCCGCCCTTGATGTCGAAGGTGAACACCGCGCCGCAGCCTTTAGGCAGGAGCTTCCTCGCGAGGGCATGATCCGGATGGCCCGGCAACTCGGGATAGACCACTTTTTCCACAGCCGGGTTTGCAGCGAGGAACTGCACCGCCTTGCGCGTGTTCTCGATGTGGCGCGGCATGCGCAGGTGCAGCGTCTCGACGCCCTGCAGGATCTGGAACGCGGTCATCGGCGCCATGCAGGCGCCGAAGTCGCGCAGGCCTTCGCGCCGCGCGCGCAGCAGGAACGCGCGGGTGCCCGATTCCTCCTCGAAATCCATGTTGTGGAAGCCGGCGTACGGCGCGCTGAGCTGGGCAAACCTGCCGCTCTTCTCCCAGTCGAAGCGGCCCGAGTCCACCAGTACGCCGCCGATGGCAACACCGTGCCCGCCGAGGAACTTGGTCGCCGAGTGGTACAGCAGATCCGCGCCGTGCTCGAAGGGCTTCATCAGCCACGGCGTGGTGAAGGTGGCGTCCACCAGCAGCGGAAGCCCGGCATCGTGCGCGACCCTGGAGACGGCCGGGATGTCGAGCACTTCCAGCCCCGGATTGCCCAGCGTCTCGCCGAACAGCAGCCGCGTGTTCGGCCGGATCGCCTTGCGGAAATTCTCCGGCGAGCCCGGCGCGACGAAAGTAGTTTCGATGCCGAAGCGCCGCATCGTGTAGCCGAGCAGGTTGTGCGAGCCGCCGTAGAGCGAGTTCGACGCGACGATGTGGCTGCCGGCGTCCATCAGCGTCGCCACCGCGAGGTGCAGCGCCGCCTGGCCGGAGGCCGTGGCGATGGCGCCCACGCCGCCCTCCAGCGCGGCGATGCGCTCCTCGAGCACCGCCACCGTCGGGTTGGAGATGCGCGAGTAGACGTGGCCCGCGCGCTCCATGTTGAACAGGGAGGCCGCGTGCTCGCTGTCGCGGAACACGTAGGACGTGGTCTGGTAGATCGGCACCGCGCGGCTGCCGGTGGCCGGGTCGGGCGACTGGCCGGCGTGCAGCGCCAGCGTGTCGAACCCAGGGTATTTAGGGCCGGACACTACGTGTCCCGGGTGAAGCGCGGAACGGCCACCTTGCTAGTGCAGGTTCTTGCGGCTGGGCCGCGTGCTGTATTCGAAGGCGCGCTCGGCTTTCTTCTCGCCGCCGCCGGCCGCCGACTTTTCCTTCCAGTCGCGGTCGAACATCTGATTCACCAGCGCCGCCACCTCGGCGGACTGCTCCTTGCCGAACTGACGCTCGAGCAGCGCCGACACGTCCTCGACCATGCAGCGGCGCTGCGCCTCATGGATCGCCTGTGCGGTCGGGCCGACGAACAGCAGCCTGGATTCCTGCTCGCCATTGTCAAGGTACGTGGTGACATCCACTTCGACCGCCTCGTAGCAGTACGGCCCGAGGTTTTCGAGCGAGGACTCCAGCGCAGCGTGGAAACTGCGGCCGATCTCTCCGGTCCAGCACAGCAGCAGCAGCAGTTCCTTCTCGTCGAAGCGGATGCCCGGCTCGTCGGCTTCCAGGCTCTTCACGTCGGCGAGCGCGTCGGCGTCGAGGTACTCCAGCCAGGGCGCAAAGGCCAGCTCGATCTGCTTGCGGCCAACCCCTTCGAGTATGGGGATGTCGGCGTGGACGTGAACTTCGAGCCGCATGGGCAACCTCGCACGGAACGGATGAGAATTTTATCACGCGGCGGCGTCAACTTTACATTCCCCGGGCCGTTAGTCGAGCAGGATATTCGCGTGCACATCCTTTACGACAGCGAGTCCTACTGCGTGGCCGAGTTTGCCGGCAGCGCCGGCATCGAGCTGGTGGACAAGCTCGCTCGGCGCAGCGGCTTTCTCGAAGGCCAGGTGGCGGCGCGCCTGCGCCTCAGCATGGCGCGGCTGTGCACCGATGACACCGGCGAGGAAGAAGTGGACGAGCTCCTCTGCCGCTACGAAGCGCTGCTGACCAACTTCATCCACCTGCACTGAACCGCTAGAATCCGGTCGATGCTGCGGCCGGACTACGCGGGTGGCGGTTTCGCCAACCTGATCGCCTCGATCATCGAGGCCTGCGGTGGCGCGCCGCGCCACGCGCCGCTCTCCTGCCTGCCCCCGGCGGAACTGGCGGCAGCCGGCAATGTCGTGCTGCTGATCGTGGATGGCCTGGGCGACCGCTACCTGCAGCGCGAAGGCGGGGGCGGCGCGCTGATCGCGCGCCGGCGCGGCGCGATCACCTCGGTGTTCCCTTCCACCACCGCCAGCGCGATCACCACCTCGTACACCGGCTGGACGCCGTTCGAGCACGGGCTCACCGGCTGGTTCACGCTGTTCGGCGAAGCTGGCTGCGTGGCATCGCCGCTGCCGTTCCAGAGGCGCGGCGACCGGGCATCGCTCGGCGTGCAGCCGGCATCGGTATATCGCGCCGGTTCGCTGTTCGACGGCCTCGCGCGGCGCTCGATCGTCGTCAGCTTCCGCCCAATCATCGACTCGGCCTACAACGTCCATCACTGCGGCCGCGCCGAGCGCCTTGCCTACGACAAGCTCGATGGCCTGGTCGCGCAGACGGTCGCCGCGGTGAAATCGGGGCCAGAGCCCAAGTTCGTCTACGCCTACTGGCCGGAATTCGACACGCTGTCGCACCGCTTCGGCAATGGCAGCGATCAAGTGCGCGCGCATTTCAAGGCGGTGGACGAGGCCTACGCCGAACTGATGCAGCGGCTCGCGGGCACCGACACGCTGGTGGTGGCCACCGCCGATCACGGCTTCATCGACAGCGTCGGCGCCGACGCGCTCGAGTTCGCAGATGCGCCCGGCCTTGCCGGCCTGCTACGCTATCCTCTTTGCGGCGAGAGCCGCATCGCCTTCTGCCATGTGCAGGAGGGCCGCACGCGCGAATTCATGCAGCGCGCCGCGGACTGGCTCGGCGAGCGCGCGCAGGTGCGGCCCAGCATGGAACTGGCCGAGGAGGGATGGTTCGGAGGCGGCGCGGCGCACCCGCGCTTCGCCGAGCGCATCGGCGATGTGGCGTTGATGATGCACGGCCGCGCCACCGTGAAAGACTGGACGCCGGGTGAGCCGCGCCACCGGCACGTCGGGCACCATGGCGGCGCGAGCGAGGACGAAATGTTGATTCCACTCATGGTGGGGAGCGTATGAAAGCAGACGTCAACGGTATTTCCGTCAATTTCGAGATTCACGGCAAGGAAGGCGCGCCCTGGCTGGTGCTCAGCCACTCGCTCGCCTGCAGCGTGCGCATGTGGGATCCGCAGATCGCGGCGCTGAAGGACCGTTACCGCATCCTCGCCTACGACACGCGCGGGCACGGCGGCACGCAGGCGAGCAAGGGCGCGTACACACTGGAGCTTCTGGCCGACGACTTGAATGCGCTACTCGGCCACTTGAAGATCACGAGTGCCCACTACTGCGGCCTCTCGATGGGCGGCATGATCGGCCAGACCTTCGCCTTGAAGTATCCCGGCATTTTCAAGTCGCTCACGCTCGCCGACACCACCAGCCGCTACCCGGCGGAGGCCGCCCCGCTCTGGGCTGATCGCATCAAGACGGTCGAGTCCAAGGGCATGGCGCCGATCTCACCGCGAGGCTGAAGGAGATCAAGTGCCCGGTCCTGGTGATCTGCGGCGACCAGGACCCCGGCACGCCACCGGCGATGGCGGAGGAAATCCACCGCAATGCGCCGGGTTCCAGGCTGGTGATGATCAAGCAGGCAGCGCACCTGGCGAACGTGGAACAGCCGGAGCAGTTCACCAAAGCGCTGTCGGCATTTCTCGCTGCGCACTGAGTCAGGAGGCAGCCAGGCCCACATGAAAGCTACCGCACATCCCCAGGTCGAAACCGACCGCGTCATCGTCACCGAATGGCGCTTCGCGCCGGGCGCCGAGACCGGTCATCATGTCCATGCCCACGACTACGTGGTGGTGCCGCTGATCACCGGGACACTGCGTCTGGAGGAGCCTGAAGGCGTGCGTGACGTACAGTTGCAGGCGGGCGTCTCCTACGCGCGCCCCAAGGGCGTCGCGCACAACGTCATCAACGCCAACAGCTTCGAGTTCCGCTTCGTGGAGATCGAGCTGACGTGAACATTCGCCGTATCTAGCCCGCATGCGCATCCGCTCCTTCGCCCGCGGCGACGAGGACGCCGTCGTCGCCCTGTGGGAGCAGTGCGGCCTGACGCGTCCCTGGAACGATTCGCGCAAGGACATCGCACGCAAGCTGAAGGTGCACCCGGAGCTGTTCCTTGTCGGTGTCCTCGACGGCAAGGTCGTCGCCAGCCTCATGGCCGGCTACGAAGGCCACCGTGGCTGGGTCAACTACCTGGCCGTCGCGTTTGAGTACCGGCGGCGCGGGTTCGGGCGCATCCTGATGCAGCGGGCCGAAGAATTGCTGCTGCAGATGGGTTGCCCGAAGGTGAACCTGCAGATCCGCACGTCGAACGCGGAAGCCCTCGGCTTCTATCGCGGGATAGGCTACGTGCAGGATGAAGCCGTCAGCTTCGGCAAGCGGCTCATTCCCGACAATCCGAAAGGAGCATGACAAGGCCATGCCAGAGATCAACAGCGTCGCATCCCTGAGGACCCTCTACGCCCAGCCCACGGAACGCGCGGTGCGCAAGCAGCTCGACCGCCTCGATGTCCACTGCCGGAAGTTCATCTCCCTCTCGCCGTTCCTGGTGATGGCGAGCGCGGACGGTGACGGACGCCTCGACGCCTCGCCGCGCGGCGGCGATCCGGGTTTCGTGAAGGTGCTCGACGAACGCACCGTCCTCATTCCGGACTCCCCCGGCAACAACCGCCTGGACTCCCTGGAAAACCTGATCAGCCAGCCCAGCCTCGGCTTGCTGTTCATGATCCCCGGCGTGGATGAAACCCTGAGGATCAACGGCAAGGCCTCCCTGCGCACCGACGGCGCGCTGATCGACTTGTGCGCGAACGAGCGCAGGCGCCCGCCATTGGTGATCGCAGTGGAGGTGCGGGAAGCCTACCTGCACTGCGCGAAGTCGCTGATGCGCTCGAAACTCTGGGACACGGGCTCGAAGCTGGAGCGCAACGTGCTGCCCTCGATGGGCCAGATGCTGAAGGATCAAATCGGCGCGCAGGGCGAGCCGGAGAGCAACCAGGCGATGCGCGCCCGCTACGAAAAAGACCTGTAGCTAGCCGCCGATCCCTGCGATCCCGCGGTCGAGGATCTCCCTCGACTGCTCGAGCGCCGCATGGCGCCAGCGCGGCTCGGAAGGGTAGAACGCCTCGCAAAACTCCGCGTGCACCTTGCGCGCGAGCGCCGGGTTTTTCTCCCCGTGGAAGCGCAGCCAGCGCCCGCCCAGGTTGGCGCGCTGCACCTCCTCGCGCTTGAGCGTGCCGAACTCCACCACGATCGAGGTGACCTGGGCCTTGGGCAGCGCCGCGGCAAAGGCGCCGGTCAGCACGCCCTGGTAATCGGCCAGCGCCTTGTGCGTCACGCCCGCGAGGTTCACCGCGCGCTCTCCCCACCAGGCGCGTGCGCGCTCGCGCGCCGCCGAGCCCTCAGTGTGAAAGCACAGGTAGATGTGCTCCAGCCACGGGCCGATGCCGGTGTGGAAATCGATGATCGCGGCGTGCTTCGCGTGCGCCACGTGCTTCGCCACCGCCTCGCGAAAGACGGCGTTGGCCCACTGCTCGCGCTGCCCGCCGAAGTAGATGCCGTCGCCGTGCGAATACTGCCCGCCGTTGAACGCGGTGGAGAACGCCTTCTCCCCCACCTTCTGGCGGTAGGCGTCCAGCCCACGGAAGACACCCGCGATGCTGGCGTCGTTCCATTCCTCAGGCGTGACGATAGTGTGCAC
>CAZVZV010000204.1:0-11868 GCA_964631735.1 uncultured Enterobacteriaceae bacterium | reverse complement strand
GGCGAGGATCCTGTGCCAGCGCAGCAGGTCCTCGCGCGTCAGCCCCTCGTAATTGGCGATCTTGTCGCGCAGGTCGGCGGGCAGGTTGGCCTGCAGCCAGCCGCGCACTTCGTCGCGAAACGCCAGTTCTTCCTGCGAATAGTTGAGGTCCATGCCAGATCTCCGGTGGAGCAGAATATTTTACTGCGCCCGCGGGTCCGCCGCGCCCAGCCCCATCACCTTCTTGGGCGGAAAGCGCTTGAACGTGCCCAGGTGATTGCGTATGCCGAGCTGGAACGCCTCCATGTAGGCGAGCTTGCGGGTGAGGTAGTTGTGCTGTTCCTTGGGGTCGAGGTACAGGTTGAAGAAGCGCGGCGCGCTGTGACGCTGCAGCACGCCGGTGAAGCCGCCCGGCCCGGCGGCATCGCTATCGTCATCGCTGGTCGAGGTGAGCAGCATCTTGTATTCGCCGCAGCGCAGCCCGGAAAAATTCTGCATCAGCCAGTAGTAGTGGTACTTGCGGTGCGAGTGTCCGTCGCGTGCGAGCAGGAACGAGGACTGGTCCACGCCGTCGATGTAGCGGTCCTGCGGCAGGCGCGCCGATTCCCCGGCAAGGGAAAGCAGCGTCGGCAGCAGGTCGTTGAAATCGAACAGGCCGTCGCTCACCTGCCCGCCCTCGATCATGCCGGGCCAGAGGAGAATTCCCGGCACGCGCACGCCGCCCTCCCAAGTGGAACCCTTGGCGCAGCGAAACGGCGTGAACGCCGCATCCGGCCAAGTTTCCATGTGCGGCCCGTTGTCCGAGGAGATGAAAATCAGAGTGTCATCCATCTGTCCGGTCTCGCGCAGCACCTCCGTCAGGCGCCGGACGATGTCGTCCAACTCGATGAGGGTGTCCTTGTAGGGGTGCCTGGCGGGCGAGGAGGCGAGGAAGCGCTCGTGCGGGTAATTGTCGAAGTGCGCGCCGCGCGTGCAGTGGTAAAGGAGCCAGGGCTTTTTCTCCTTGCCCATGCGGCGCAGGAAGTCGCTCGAGTAGGCGCACCACTTCTCGTCCAGCAACGAGAGCACCGGGATGGTCACTTCCTCGACGTTCTCGGCCTTGCCGCCCTTTTTCGCGTGCACGAAACAGCGGTTGAAGGGCATGTTCTTCACCCACTCGGTGCGCGCCTGCGAATACACGATCTCGGGGAAGAAATGCGGGTCGCGCCACTCGGTGTACATGTCGGACACCGAAAGGAAGCCGTAGAAGTCGTCGAACCCGACGTTGTGCGGCTGCGAAGCTTCGTTCTCGCCCACGTGCCACTTGCCCACCGCTTGCGTGACGTAGCCAGAATCGCCGAGCAGCTGCGGCAGCGTCACCTCGCCCTGCAGCCCGCCCGGTTCGCCGTACATCGGCGGGCGGTGCAGGCCGTGGCGGTGCGGCACGCGCCCGGTGAGCAGCGTCGCGCGCGAGGGCGAGCAGGTCGGCTCCGAGTAGCACGAGGTGAGCCGCAGCCCCTGCGCGGCGAGGCGATCGAAGTTCGGCGTCGGCGCGCCTACCGCGACCCCGCCGCCATAGCAGCCGAAATCGCCCCAGCCGACGTCGTCCATCAGGTACACGAGGAAATTCGGCCGCCGGCCGCGACGCTGCACGTACTCGGCGAGCTTTTTCTTCGCCGCCTCGACCTGCTCCGGATGAGCGAACGCGGGCTCGAGATTCTCGGCGCGTCGAACGGTCGGCGTGGCGAATGGATCGAAGCGTTTCATGGACCCTGTTCCTTTCCCTGGCGCTCGGCCGATTCGCGGGCCGCGGCACCGTAGATGCCTTTGGACATGGTGGAAGTGGAGGCTTGCATCAGCGCGCGGTAGACCGCCGCGCGCAGCCGATGTGCCTCCCGGCTGGCAGGCTCGGCGTCCACCGCCCAGTCGGCGAAATGCGCCGCCATGCGCGCGTCTCCCGACGCGAGGAGCGCCTGCGTTCGCTCGAGCAAACGCTCGAGGCCGCCGGCGAGCGCCGCGACCTCCCGCGCCAGATCCGCTCGCGCCGCGGGCTTCAACTCGCTCGGCACGCCGCTGTACCAGCCGCCGTAGCAGCGCCAGAGATTGCGCACGATGAAATCAGGCTCGTCGTAGACCGGCCTCAGATACGGTTTCGCTTCCAGTTCGGGCGGCGGGCGGACCGCATCCAGTATCTGGTAGATGGTCTCGCCGGCGTTCAGCCGGTCGAGCGTCTGATGTACGAGAGATTCGAGGTACGCGGCCGTATCGATGAGCGCCTCGCGCACCCTTGCTGCGCCCGCAATCGGCAGCCCGTGCCCCGGAAGCAGCAGCTCCGGACCGAGCGCCGCCATGGCGCGCAAGGCGGCGGCCCATTCGACTGCGTAGCGCTGCACCTTCTGCGGATTGCCCGCATTGGGCGCCGCCCAAATAAAGAGGTCCCCGGTGCACAGGGTTTTGGTGCCGGGCAGCCACACCCAGGTATGGTCGTCGGTCTCGCCCCTGGCGTGATGCAGCTCGAAGCTGACGCCGCCCACCGAGAGCGCCAGCCGCTCCGCGTAGGTATCCGTCGGCGCTTGGTACTCGGTCGGCCAGAGCGTCTCGGCCGCGAACTGGCGCGAGTTGATGATCGAGTTGTAGCCGGCGGTTTCTACGTAGCGCCGCATGCGCGGCAGCACATTCACGTGCCCGACGATCCGCGGCAGCCCCCATCCCCGCTCAGCAGCCTCGGCGATGAACGGAGGCAAGCCGTAGGCATGGTCCACGTGCCCATGCGTGTAGACGGCGGTATGCAATGTTTCGGTGCTCCAGCCGCGCACGGCATCGAAGCTGCGCTTGTGCGCCACGGGGTGATAGGAACCCGTGTCCACCAGCACCAGGCCGTCGTCGGTCCTTACCGCGGTGACGTTGACGAACGCCTTGTAGAACGCGACGCCAGGCGCCAGCTCCTCGAGCATGCGCGGCCCCGCGAACGGGTGGTATTCGGCTTCGGCGGTGCTCGCTTCGCCGCTCCACAACCGGTCGGTTCGTTTCAGCAGTTCGGACATGGTCTGCTACCCCTTTGCTCCATAGTATGATCCGCGGCGCGCGTCAGCCAGATGCAAACCGAACATTTTGACGTGGTGATCGTCGGCGCCGGCCTGTCCGGGGTCGGGGCCGCAGTGCACCTGCGCCAGGAGTGCCCCGCCAAGAGCTTCGTCCTCCTCGAAGGCCGCGACTGCATCGGCGGCACCTGGGACCTGTTCCGCTATCCGGGCGTGCGCTCCGACAGCGACATGCATACGCTGGGCTACAGCTTCAAGCCCTGGCGCGCAGCCAAGTCGATCGCTGATGGCCCTTCGATCCTCGACTACGTGAAGGAGGCAGCGCGCGAGCACGATGTGGAGCGCCACATCCGCTACCGGCACAAGGTAAACAGCGCCTCCTGGTCGAGCGCAGATGCAGCCTGGCAGGTGGAGACTGAGCGCGGGGAGTCGAGCGAGAAGGTCCGCTTCACCTGCAACTTTCTGTACCTGTGCGCGGGCTATTACAGCTACCGGCAGGGCCACACGCCCGAGTTTGCCGGCCGAGAGCGCTTCCGGGGGCAGGTCGTGCACCCGCAGAAGTGGCCCGAGAACCTCGACTACGCCGGCAAGCGCGTGCTCGTGATCGGGTCGGGCGCGACAGCGATGACCCTGGTGCCCGCCATGGCGAAGACCGCCGGCCACGTTGCGCTGCTGCAGCGCTCGCCGACCTACGTCGTCTCCCGGCCGGACCGGGACGCAATCGCGAATTTCCTGCGCAAGGTCCTGCCCGAGCGCTGGGCCTACGCAATCACGCGCTGGAAGAACGTCGCATTCCAGCAGCGCGTATACCGGCGCACGCGGACCGATCCGCAGTTCGTGAAGCAGCGGCTGCTCGACATGGTGCGCAAGGAGCTCGGGCCTGATTTCGACATCGAGACGCATTTCACGCCGCGCTACAACCCCTGGGACCAGCGCCTTTGCCTGATCCCGAACAGCGACCTGTTCGAGGCGATCCGCACCGGCAAGGCTTCGGTGGTGACCGATCTGCTGGACACATTCACGGAGAAGGGCGTCCGGCTTCAATCGGGCAAGGAGCTGGAGGCCGACATCATCGTCACGGCCACGGGACTGAACCTGGTGCTGCTGGGCGAGATGCAGTTCAGCGTGGACGGCGAGTCGGTGGATTTCGCCAGGACCTGGACCTACAAGGGGCTGATGGTCTCCGGCGTGCCGAACCTGGTCTCGACGTTCGGCTACATCAACGCTTCGTGGACTCTCAGGGCCGATCTTACGGCCGAGTACGTCTGCCGGCTGCTCAACCACATGGACGCACGCGGCGCACGGCAGGCTACGCCGCGCCTGCGCTCCGGCGATGCAGCCATGCCCGAGCGGCCGTGGATCGACGCTTTCTCCTCCGGCTACATGCAGCGCGCGATGCACCTATTCCCCCGGCAGGGTGACCGCGAGCCCTGGATCAATCCGCAGAACTACGGCCGCGACAAGAAGATGATCCGCAGCGGCGCGCTCGAGGACGGCGTGCTGCAGTTCTCCAATCCCGCCCTGCGCGACGCGGCCTAGCTCTTGCGGCGCATCGCGTCGGCCTGCTCCTTCGTGATGCCGAGCGCCTGCAGCAGCGGGCTCGCGGTGGCGGGATCCCAGCTGTGCCGCGGCCCGATGGTGATGCCGCCGTCCACCGTCAGGTGTGTGCCGGTGATGAAGCCGGCCTCGTCCGAGGCGAGGAACACCGCAGCCTCGGCGATGTCGCGCGGTGCGCCCGAGCGGCCGATGGGATTGGCGGCGCCGCTGCGTGCGGCCACCGCCTGCGCCATCTGGCGCGCCTGCTCGCCGTCGAGGCCGAACGCGCCGCCGAAGATATTGGTGGCGATGAAGCCGGGAACGATTGCGTTGATGCGGATGCGGTGCGCCGAGAGCTCGGCCGCGGCGAGCCGGCTGAAATGCAGCACGCCCGCCTTGGCCACCGAGTAGGCGATCGGCGCATAGCCGGCCTGCAGCGCGGAGACGGAAGAGGTGTTGATGATCGAGCCGCCGCCGCGCCGGATCATGTGCGGCGTCGCAAAGGCGGCGCCCGCGACGACCGAGCGCAAAAGCAGCGCCTGCGTCTCATCCCAGCCCTCGGCGTCCCAGTCCTGCACACCTGCGCGCGTGCCCCCGCGGCCCGCGTTGGAGAACAGGATGTCGAGTCCGCCGAACTGCGTGCCGGCTGCGTCGATCGCCGCCTTGATCTCCCCGGGCCGCGTGACGTCGCAGCGCACGAACCGGAGCGCGCCGCCGAAGCGGACCTCGAGCGCGGACCCCGCTTCACTCTGGATGTCCGCGGCGAGGACCTGCGCGCCCTCTTCGATGAATCGCTCGACTGTGGCGAGACCGATGCCCGAGACCGCGCCGGTGATGACGGCGACCTTTCCCTGCAGGCGTCGGCTCATGTCACTGCGGCGCGATTCCGGCATTGCGGATAATCCCGGCCCAGCGCGCGTACTCGTCGGCGATCATTTTCGTCGTCCGCTCGGCGCTCCAGCCCGCGGCTACCGTGCCGCCGATCCTGTCCACGCGAGCGACCGTCTCCGCGTCAGCCAGCACCGCGTTGAGGTCCCGGTTAAGGCGCTCGATCGCCGCGCGGGGCGTCCTTTTCGGCGCGACGAACGCGTACCAGGAGTTCACCTGCGAGCTCTCGAACCCCTGCTCGGTGAGCGTCGAGATGTCCGGGAACTGCTGGTGGCGAACGGGCGAGGCGATGCCGATCGCCTGCGCCTTGCCGGCACGGATGTGCGGCGCGATGGTCGCGAACGGGAAAAAACCGAACGGTACCGCGCCGCCGAGAAAATCCGGCATCGCTGGCGGAATGCCCTTGTAGTTGATCGAGGTCAGCTTGACGTCGTTGATCTGCTGCAAGAGCTCCGCGCTGACGTGGGGCGAAGAGCCATTGCCCGGGTTCACGTAGTTGATCTGCCCCGGCCGCGATTTGGCAAGCGCAATGAAAGACCGCATGTCCTTCACGCCGAGCGAAGGCGTCACGGCGGCGATATTCGCCACCACGCCCATCAGCGCGATGCCCTCGAAGTCGTTCACGGGATGCCAAGGCACCTTGTTCAGGTGCGGATTGACGGCGAGCGCCAGCGTGCCCATCAGCAGCGTATGCCCGTCGGGCTCGGCTTTCGCGACCGCGTCGGTGCCGATGCTCCCATCGGCGCCGGGGCGCGGTTCGATGATCACCGGCTGGCCGAGCCTGCCGGCGAGGCCATCGCTCACCGCGCGTGCCATGAGATCGACGATGCCGCCCGCCGGGTACGGCACGATGAGCCGCACCGGTTTGGACGGGTAGACCTGCGCGAATGCGACGCAGGGCGCAAACAGCAGTGCAGCAAAGACTTTCTTCATCGTCTTCTCCTCCTCAGATGACGCCGGCTGCGCGCAGCCGCTTGCGTTCCGCTTCCGGCAGGCCCAGCCAGCCGCCCCAGACCTCGTCATTGTGCTCGCCGAGCGCGCCGCCGGTCGATTCGATCCGGCAGGGGTCGGCCGCGAAGCGTGGAACCACGTTCTGCATGCGCACCGATCCGAAATCGGCGTCCGGCACGGAGGTGATCGCTTCCCTCGCGCGCATCTGCGGGTCGGCGAACACCTGCTCGATCGAATAGATCGGTGCAAGCGTGCCACCCTCGCGTTCGAAGGCGGCCAGCACCTCATCGAGCGAGTGCCCGGCGCACCATGCCGCGAAGACCGCGTTCAGCTCGCTTGCGTGCCGGACGCGGTCCGCGTTGTTCCTGAAGCGCGAATCGGCGATCAGGTCTGGCCGCCCAATGGAGCGGCAGTTCGCCTCCCACAGCGGATTAGTGCTTCCGGCGAGCGTCACCCAGCGCTGGTCGCGCGTGCGGAAGACGGCGGCGGGAGATGAGTACTGGTTGGCGTTGCCCGAGCGCTCGCGCACGACACCCAGCTGATCGTGCTCGATGGCGAGGAAATCGAGCAGCTTCAGCGTCGCCTCGGTGAGCGAAAGGTCGATTTCCTCGCCGCCCGCCTGAGCGTCGCGTGCGCGCTTCCAGCAGGCCGCAAGGATGCCGAGCGCTCCGAACAGGCCCCCGACCGCATCCCCGATCGGATAGCCCGCGTGCATCGGCTCCCCGGCGGGATCGCCGGTGATGTAGGTGAGGCCTCCCATGGCCTCGAAGATGCGCGCAAAGCCGGGGCGGTTGCGGTAAGGACCGTCCTGGCCGAAACCGCTCGCGCGCAAAATCACCAGCCGCGGCTGCGCCGACCAGAGCACCGTTTTCGTCAATCCCCAGCCGTCGAGCGTCCCAGGCCGGAAGTTCTCGATCAGCACGTCGAAGCGCGGCAGCAGGAGCTTGAGCAACGTCGCGCCCTCGGGCTTTCTCAGGTCGAGAGTGGCGAATTTCTTGCCGCGGTTGGTCACCTTCCACCACAGCGGCTTGCCGTCCTTGAACGGCGGAAAGCCGCGCGCGCCGTCGCCCGCGCCGGGCATCTCGATCTTGAGCACCTCGGCGCCGTAGTCGGCGAGCAGCGACGCGGCCGAGGGCGCCGCGACGATGGTGGCGATGTCGAGGACGCGAAGGCCGGCGAGCGGGCCGCTCATCGACCTAGCGGCCGAATACCACCGGCAGCTGGCGCGGGCCGCGCACCGTTCCTTCAGACCAGGTCACCTTCTCGCCCTCTGCCAGGCGGAACTCCGGAATGCGCTTGAGCCACTCTTCGAGCGCGACACGCAGTTCCATGCGGGCGAGATTCGATCCGATGCAGCGGTGGATCCCCAGGCCGAAGGCCGCGTGGCGGTTCTCCTTGCGGTCGATCAGCACCTTGTCCGCATCGGGAAACATCTCCGGGTCGCGATTCGCGGAGGGGAAGGACAGCAGCACCATGCCTCCCGGCTTCATCGGGCAGCCGTTGATCGTCACTTCCTTGACCACCTCGCGCGCCATGGTGACCGGTGCATAGGCGCGCAGCAACTCCTCGACCGCCGTGTCCATCAGCGACGGGTCGGCGACCAGGCGCTGGCGATCCTCCGCGTGGGTCGCCAGGTGCCACAGGCTCGCGCCGATCGCGCTCCAGGTCGTGTCGATGCCGGCGATCAGGATCAGGCGCAGGGCGCCGATGCGCTTTTCCTCCGGCACCGGCTTGCCGTCTTGCTGCAGGTCCATCACGTAGCTAATGAGGTCGTCGCTGCGCTGCGTGCCGCGGCGTGCCATCTGATCCTTGAAATAGACGCTCATCTCCTTGACCGCCTGCATCGCCTTGGCGGGTTCGTAAATTCCCACCTCGAGCGCCATCTTGATCCAGTGGCGGAACTGGTCGCCGTCCTCCTCGGGCACGCCGAGCATGTGCGCGATGACGCGCGTCGGGATGTGCTGCGCGTAGGCGGTCGCGGCGTCGCAGCGGCCCTCGCCGATGAAGCGATCGATCAACCTGGCGCACAGGGTCTGCGTGCCCGGCGTGAGCTTCTCCACGGCCTTCGCATTGAAGGGCGGCAGCAGCGGCATGCGGTCCGCGCGGTGCTCGGGCGGATCGGAGGTAATTGGCGGGCTCGGCAGCAGCTGCTCGAGCTTCTTGTCGCGCACGACGACCCGCCGCGAGGAGAAATGCTCCGTGTCGTAGGCGATGTCGCGCACGTCCTGGTAACGGGACGGGAAATACGCCCCGCCCTCGAAACGCTCGCTGTGCGCGACCGGGCAGCGCTGTCGCAACTCGTCCCAGATCGAAAACGGATTTTCGATCCAGCGTGGATCGATGTGGTCGAAATCGGTTGCCCAGTCCTGCACGGGGGCTCGGCTGCTCATCGGTCGCTTCTCCTCAGTCCTTGCTGCTCATGCGCACGGCGTGCTCGGGGCAATTCTTCACCGCAAGGCGCGCTTTTTCCTCCAGCGCCGGCGGTACCGAACCGTCGCCCCGCGCCCTGGCATTGCCCAAATCGTCCACTTCGAACAATTCGGGGGCGATGGCATGGCAGCGGTTGTGCCCCTGGCACTTGCCCGCCTCCACCTGCACTTTGAACTTAGTCTGAACGCTCATCGGAATTCCTTTCGTCCGTCTGTCACTGCCATTTCAGGAGCGCCCGCTCCAGCCGCGACATGCCGCGCGTCACCAGCATCCCCAGGCATGCGAGCAGCAGGAGCAGCCCCATCACGCCGTTCATGTTGAAGGTGGCCTGCAAGTAGGAAAGTACCTGCCCGAGGCCATGCTCGGCCGCGATGATCTCGGCGCCGATCACGCCCAGCATCGAGAAGATGAGCGCGAGGCGCAACCCCGAGAAGATCACCGGGACCGCCGAGGGCAGCGTTACCTTGAAGAAGATCTGCGACCGGGTGGCGCCCATGGCGCGCGACAGCACGACATGGTCCTGCGACACGCTGCGAATGCCAGCCACGGTGTTCGCCAGCACGATGAAGAACGACAGGCTGGTGCCGACCGCGATCTTGGACTCGATCCCCAGGCCGAACCAGAGCAGGAACAGCGGCGCCAGCGCGATGCGCGGCATGGCGTTGAGCACCGCGAGGTACGGATCCATGGCTTGCTCAAGTTTCGGAAACATGGCGAAGGCGAGCCCGAGCGCCATCGCCATCACCGAGCCGAGCAGGAACGAGATCAGCGTCCCGGACACCGTGTAGCCGAGCTCGAGCCAGAGCTTGCCCGACACCGCAAACCCGTTCCACAAATACGCCACGATGCCGGCCGGGCTGCCGAAGAAGGTCTGCGGCAGGAACTCCGAGCGCGCTCCCCACTCCCACAGCGCGAGGAACGCGGCGATGAATGCGCCGTGCGTTGCGAACTCGGTCATCCGCGCCCTCATGCAAGCGCCACCGGCGCGGCTTTCATGCCGGCTTCCAGCGCCTCCCACAGGTCGGAATAGATGTCGTGAAACTCGTGGCTCTTCTGCAACGCGCGCACCGAGCGCGGCCGCGGCAGGTCGATCGGCATCTGCTCGACGATGCGGCCGGGCCGTGCGCTCATGACGACCACGCGGTCGGACAGCGCCACCGCCTCGGCCAGGTCGTGGGTGATGAACACGACCGTGCGCCGCTCGCCGGTCCACAGCTCCAGCAGCAGGTCCTCGAGCTGGAGCTTGGTCTGCGCATCGAGCGCGCCGAAGGGCTCGTCCATCAGCAGCACCGGCGAGTCGAGGCTGAAGGTCCTCGCCAGCGCGGCGCGCTGGCGCATGCCGTGCGAGAGCTGCTTGGGCCAGTGGTCCGCAAAATCCTTCAGCCCGACGCGCGCGAGGAGCTCGCGCGCCTTGGCCTCGCGCGCCTCCTTCGCCACGCCGCGCACTTCCAGGCCGTAGCAGGCGTTGGCGAGCGTGCTGCGCCAGGGCAGCAGGCTGTCGCGCGCCAGCATGTAGGCGATGTCGGGATTGCCGGCGAACGGCCGCTTGCCGAGGATCGAGATCTCCCCGGTCTCCAGCGGCACCAGTCCGGTCAGCAGGTTGAGAATCGTGGTCTTGCCGCAGCCGCTCGGCCCGACGATCGAGACGAACTCGCCCTGCTCGATGTCGATCGAGGCGTCGTCGACGGCGAGCACGTCGCCGAAACGGACCGTGAGGCCCGCGATGCGGATCGCGGCCATCGGCCGGGACGGGCTACGGCGCCCTGTCGAGGACGAACTCGGAGATCGGTGGCGCCTTGT
This sequence comes from uncultured Enterobacteriaceae bacterium, assembly GCA_964631735.1. GTDB lineage: Bacteria > Pseudomonadota > Gammaproteobacteria > Burkholderiales > SG8-39 > JAABQT01. Next base: position 1,264 of record CAZVZV010000204.1, on the reverse strand, counting down.
CGATCTGCCCGGTCTCGATCAGGAAATCCAGCCCCGCCTTGACCGAGTTGCGGTTGATCGCGGCGGAATAGGCGCGCACGTCCACCGCCGCTCTGAGCGCGGCGCGCAGCACTTCGTCTCCCTTGGGCATTTCGAACTTGAAGAACGTCTCCGCGATCTTCACCAGCTCCTCGAAATTGGCCGGATTGTTGATGAACGTGTCGGCGTCCTTCACCGATCTGATCACAGCCTCGATGACATGCGGGTTTCGATCGATGTACTCCTGCGTGAACACGAGATTGCTGCCGCCGCCGTTCAGCGCGTATTGCTCCGCGGGCTGCTTGTCAATCGCGCCGCGCCAGATCACTTTGCAGGTGCCGAGCACCGTGCAAAGCGCAGCGGCGGGTTCGAACATGGTGATCGCATCCACCTGCTTTGAAACCAGCGCGCCGTAGGCGGTCATCGGACCGCCGACGGCGACAAACGTGACCTCCTCCGCCTTCATGCCCGCCTTGAGCAGCATCCAGGTCGTCACAGTCTCCATCAGCGAGCCTCGCGCGGGGACGCCGATCTTCTTGCCCTTGAAGTCCTGCATGAACGCGGGCCACCCCTTTTCCGCGTTCGGCACCGGGGTGTGATTGCCCGCGATCAGATTGGCCGTATTGGACACCGCGCCGCCGACCACCATCTTCATTTTCGCGCCCTTGCTGATCGCGCCGACCATGATTTCGGCGGGAATGAACGACGCGTCGATGCTCTTGGCGAGCATCGCCTGCGCGCCCAGCGGACCCGAAGGCACCACCTGCAGCGTGCACTTGATGCCGTATTTGTCGCAGTAACCCTTGCTGATCGCGACCCGCACCAGCATGTTGCCGATGCCGGGATAGTCCTGGAACTTGACCGCCTCGCCCTTGCCTTGCGCCCATGCGCCGCCACTGGCGACAAGCGTGAAAACAAACGCCACCACCGATCGAAACTGATTCATTCCCCGCTCCCCCTCCGTTGACCTGCCTACAGGATGGTAACGCCTCCGTCCGCGATGATCACCTGGCCGGTGATGAAAGCGGCGGCATCGGACGCGAGGAACGCGGCGACGCCGCCGATGTCCCGCGGCTCGCCCAGGCGCCTGAGGGGGGTGGCGGCTTCGCGTTCCTTGCGCCGCACCGGGTCCTCCCACAAGGCCTTGGCGAAGTCCGTCTTGATCAGGCCGGGCGCGATGGCGTTCACCCGCACGTTCTTCGGCCCCCACTCGGCGGCCAGGTTCTTCACCAGCATGTGGTCGGCG
>CAZVZV010000203.1:0-12563 GCA_964631735.1 uncultured Enterobacteriaceae bacterium | reverse complement strand
GGGTTGGGCGAAGAATGCGTGCAGCAGGTGATAGACCGTCAGGTAATTCTTCTGCTGGAAACTGGCGTGCGAAATGCCGGCCATCACCGTGAACTGCTTGTCGGGGTTGGGCAGGCGCTTGAAGAATTCGATCAGGTCGTCGAAGCCGGCGATGCCGTCGTACTCCCCGCGCAGCATGAGCGTGGGCATCGGCAGGCTCGCCGGGTCCACCAGCGGCAGTTTCGAGCACATGTCCACATAGGTGCCGGTCGGCACCGAGTCGTCGAGCGCGAGGATGGCGTCGGCGAAGGCCTCGACGGTCGCTGCGTCGGCGGTGCCGGGATGGTCGCGCGCGAAGATGCTGCGCACGAAGGCGCGGTCGATCGGGCGGCGGTTCTTCTGCAGGAACTCGGGCAGTTTCTTCCTGCGCTCGGCGAGGGTCGGGCTGCCTGCGCCCGTCCAGACGAAGGCATCGAGCGCGAGGCGCGCCACTCGCTCGGGATGGCGCCCGGCGAACAGTGCCGCCTTCAGCGCCCCGGAACTGATGCCGTAGACGAGCAGCTTGCTTGCGCCGCTCGCGCGCAGGACGTACTCGCTCCCCGCTGCAAGGTCGTCGGCGCCGTTGGCGATGTCGCAATTGATCGGGCGGGACTTGTCCGAGCGGCCATAGCCCTCGTTGTCCATGCACCAGGTGTCGAAGCCGCGCGCCGCGAACCACTCCATCGCCGAGGAGTGCGGCCGGCCGGGTACCTGCAGGTCGAAAGTCGGCTGCGAGGCCATGGACGAACCGTGCACGAACAGGACAGTGCCGGCAGGCTTGGCGGCCGGCGGCTTGCGCCAGAGGAAAAGGCGCACTTCATTCTTGTGCGTCCAGTGTTCGGCGCCCTGCATACCCGCCTCCTTTGACCAAGAAACCCGCATTCTATGCAAGAATCCAGCCGTCCTTGGAGGAGGAACCAGCTCGATGAGCATCGACATCGGGACGCACAATACATTCCCCAAACTGCTGCTGCACCACGCGCTGGTGCGCGGCGCGCTGCCCGCGATTCGCGAGAAGGACCTCGGCATCTGGCAGACCTGGACCTGGCACGAATTCGCCGACGAAGTGCGCGCGCTGGCCTGCGGGCTTGCCGAGCAGGGCTTCAAGCGCGGCGACCACCTCGCGCTGGTGGGCGACAACCGCCCGCGCATTTACGCCGCGGTCTGCGCCGCGCAGTGCCTGGGCGGTATCCCGGTGCCGCTCTACCAGGACGCGATCGCCACAGAAATGGCGTTCCCGATCCAGAACGCCGAGATCGCCTATGCGGTGGTCGAGGACCAGGAGCAGGTGGATAAACTGCTCGAGATCCTGCCCAAGTGTCCGTCGCTGAAGCGCATCTATTACGACGATGCGCGCGGCATGCGGAAATACGCGCAGGCACAGGTGATGAGCTACGAGAAACTGCTCGAGCTGGGGCGCGAATCCCAGCGCCGCGACCCGGCGTTCCTCGAGACCGAGATCGCCAAGGGCGAGGCGAGCGACACCGCCGCCATGTTTTTCACCTCGGGCACCACCGGCAATCCCAAGGGCGTGGTGTTGACGCACCATGCGCTCATCGACCGGGCGAAGGCCGCCGCCGAGATGGAAGGCCTGAGCGACGCCGACGTGGTGCTCGCCTATCTGCCGCCCGCCTGGATCGGGCAGAACATCTTCTCCTACGCGCAGCCTTTCGTCACCGGCTACTCGATCTGCTGCCCGGAATCCGCCGAAACGGTGATGGCCGATATGCGCGAGATCGGGCCGACGTATTACTTTGCTCCGCCGCGCGTGTTCGAAGCGCTGCTCACGCAGGTGTCGATCCGCATCCAGGACCTGTGGTGGGGCGGCCGCCGCTCGTATGAGTATTTCATGGGGATCGCGAGCCGGGTTGGCGGCCGGATCCTCGACGGCAAGCCGGTATCCCTAAAGGAGCGGCTGCAGTACTTCCTCGGTGAATTGTTCATCTACGGGCCGCTGCGCAACGTCCTCGGCATGAGCCGCGTGCGCGTCGCCTACACCGCGGGCGAGGCGATCGGCCCGGACCTGTTCAAGTTCTACCGCTCGATCGGCATCAACCTGAAGCAGCTCTACGGCTCGACCGAGACCAGCGTGTTCGTGTGCATCCAGCCCAACGGCCAGGTGAAGGCCGACACCGTCGGTCCCGCGGTGCCCGGCGTGGAGTTGAAATTCACGCCGGAGCGGGAGCTGCTGATCCGCTCGCCGGGACTGTTCAAGGAGTACTACAAGAACCCGCAGGCCACGCTGGAGGCCAAGGACACGGAGGGCTGGTTCCACACCGGCGACGCGGGCTACTTCGACCCCGACGGCCATGTCAAGATCATCGACCGCGTGAAGGACGTGGGAAAACTCGCCGACGGCACCCTGTTCGCGCCCAAGTACCTCGAGAACAAGCTCAAGTTCTTCCCCTACATCAAGGAAGCGGTGGCGTTCGGCCACGCGCGCGACCAGGTTTGCGTGTTCATCAATTTCGACTTCGAGGCGGTGGCCAACTGGGCGGAGAAGCGCCACATGCCCTACACGGGTTATACGGACCTCGTCTCGCGCGAGGAAGTGCTCTCGCTGGTGCGCGATTGCATCGAGCGCGTGAACGCCGACGTGGCGCAGGAGCCGGAGATCGCCAACTCGCAGATCCGGCGCTTCCTCATCCTGCACAAGGAGCTCGACGCCGACGACGGCGAGCTCACGCGCACGCGCAAGGTGCGCCGCGCCTTCATCGCCGACAGGTACCGCGCGCTGGTGGACGCGCTCTACGGCGGCAAGGACAGCGTGCATGTCGAGATGCAGGTGAAGTACGAGGACGGCCGCAGCGGCATGTTCTCGGCCGACCTCGCCATCCGCGACGCCAAGACGTTCGCCCCTGCGGCGGCAAAAAGGGCGGCGTGAGCCGCGGGGCGGCATGACACGGGCGGTCCAGGTCGGGGAGGCAATCCTCTCCGTGGAGAGCGTGTCGCTCGCCTTCGGCGGCGTGAAGGCGCTGCAGGAAGTGAGCTTCGACGTGCGCGAGCACGAGATCCGCGCAATCATCGGCCCGAACGGCGCGGGCAAGAGCTCGATGCTCAACGTGATCAACGGCGTCTACCACCCGCAGCAGGGCAAGATCCGCCTGCGCGCGAACGGCGCCTGGCGCGAGTTCCGCGACATGGATTCGCACGAGGCCGCCACGATGGGCATCGCGCGCACCTTCCAGAACATCGCCCTGTTCAAGGGCATGACGGTGCTCGACAACGTGCTCACCGGGCGCAACCTGAAAATGCACTGCTCTTTCCTCGAGCAGGCGATCTGGCTGGGCCGCGCGCGGCGCGAGGAACACGAGCACCGGCGTGCGGTGGAGGAGATCATCGACTTCCTCGAGATCCAGCACATCCGCAAGACACCCGTGGGCAAGCTGCCCTACGGGCTGCAGAAGCGCGTCGAGCTCGCGCGGGCGCTCGCTGCCGAGCCGACGCTGCTGCTGCTGGATGAGCCGATGTCGGGAATGAACCTGGAGGAGAAGCAGGACATGTGCCGCTTCGTGCTCGATGTCAACGACCACTACGGCACCACTATCGTGCTGATCGAGCACGACATGGGCGTGGTGATGGACATCTCCGACCGCGTGGTGGTGCTCGACTACGGCCGCAAGATCGCCGACGGCACGCCCGACCAGGTGCGCGCCAACCAGGCCGTGATCGACGCCTACCTGGGAGTAGCCCACTGATGAACGTCGGGTTCTTTTTCGAGGTGCTGATCGGCGGGCTGCTGGCCGGCGTCATGTACTCGCTGGTGGCGCTCGGCTTCGTGCTCATCTACAAGGCTTCGGGCGTGTTCAATTTCGCGCAGGGCGCGATGGTGTTTTTCGCCGCGCTCACCTTCGTCTCGCTGCTTGAGCGCGGCGTACCGATGTGGCTCGCGTTCGTGATCACGCTTGCGGTCATGGTGGCGCTCGGGGTCGCCACCGAGAGGATCGTGCTGCGCCCGCTCGTCAACCAGCCGCCGATTACGCTGTTCATGGCGACCATCGGCTTGACCTTCGTGCTGGAAGGGCTGTCGCAGCTGGTGTGGGGCTCGCAGCCGCACGGCCTGGAGCTCGGCATCCCCGATGTGCCGATGGAATGGCTGTCGCAGAGGACCGGCATCAACATCAGCCAGTTCGAGGTGTTCGCCGCCGGAGTGGCGGGCGTACTGGTGGCGGTGTTGGCGCTGTTCTTCCAGTACACGCGGATTGGCCGCGCGCTACGGGCGGTGGCCGACGACCACCAGGCCGCGCTGGCGGTCGGGATTCCGCTGCAGCACATCTGGGCAATCGTATGGGCGGTGGCGGGCTTCGTGGCGCTGGTGGCAGGTTTGATGTGGGGCGTGCGCAACGGCGTTCAGTTCGCGCTCACCTTCATCGCCCTGAAGGCGCTCCCGGTGTTGATCCTCGGGGGCTTCGAATCAGTGGCTGGCGCGATCGTCGGCGGCCTGATCATCGGCGCGTCGGAGAAGCTGGCCGAGGTCTACGTGGGACCCTACGTCGGCGGTGGCATCGAAAGCTGGTTCCCCTACGTGCTGGCGCTCGTCTTCCTGCTGTTCCGGCCGGAGGGCCTGTTCGGCGAGAAACATATCGACAGGGTCTAGCGATGCTCTACCGCGAAGCAGGCCAGTTCAAGTCGACGTATGCCGCCGACCAGCAGATCTTCCCGATCCGGCAGGACCGCATCGGCGTCGCGGTGCTGCTGCTGGTCGCTTTCGTGGTTCTGCCCCTGTTCGCGAACCAGTACTGGCTTTCCGCGATCCTGACGCCGTTCCTGATCTTCGCGCTCGCGGCGCTCGGCCTCAACATCCTGACCGGCTACGCAGGGCAGTTGTCCCTGGGCACCGCCGCATTCATGGCAGTGGGCGCGTTCATGACTTACAACTTCATGCTGCGACTGCCCTGGTTGGGGATCATCCCCAGCTTCATCCTCGCCGGTTTGTGCGCCGCCGCGGTGGGCATCGTGTTCGGGCTGCCCTCGCTCCGTATCAAGGGCTTCTACCTGGCGGTGGCAACGCTCGCTTGCCAATTCTTCGTGCTGTGGACGCTGCAGCGCGTAGGCTGGTTCATGAATTACAGCCCGTCCGGCGTGATCGCTGCGCAGAAGATCGTGATCCTCGGCTATACGTTCAACTCGCCGGAAAGCAAGTACCTGCTCACCCTGGCGATCGTCACCGTGATGGCGCTTGCCGCGAAGAATCTGATGCGCAGTGAAACCGGGCGCGCCTTCATGGCGGTGCGCGATATGGATGTCGCGGCCGCCGTGATCGGTATCCGCATGATGCATACCAAGCTGCTCGCCTTCGCCATCAGCTCCTTCTACTGCGGCGTCGCCGGAGCGCTGTATGTCTTCTGCTATCTCGGCACGGTCGAACCCGAGGCGTTCACCCTCGACCTCTCGTTTCGCATCCTGTTCATGATCATCATCGGCGGCGTGGGCTCGATCCTCGGCTCGTTCCTCGGCGCTGCATTCATCGTCCTGTTCCCGACCTTCCTCAACCTGGCCACCGAGTGGGTCTCCCACACCTTCAGCATGGAAATCTCGCACGCGGTGGTGTCGAATCTCGAAGTGATGGTGTTCGGCGGACTGATCATTTTTTTCCTCATCGTCGAGCCCAGCGGCCTGGCGCGCCTGTGGCAAATCGCCAAGGAAAAGCTGCGTTTATGGCCCTTCCCGCACTAGACACTCGGAATAGTTTGGCTATACTGCCTGTTCCGCTATATGAAACAGACCCCAGAGACGGCCAGACCCTAGGAGATAAGCTCATGAAACGCACCACTCTCGCTTTGGCGCTCGTTGCGTCGGCCAGTTTCTCCGCCGGCGCCTTGGCGCAGGCCAAGGAGCAGTACGTCCCGCACAGCTATTACTGGGTCGGCCCGTTTGCACCGGGCGGCACAGGCATTGCCGGAGGTGCGATCGACTACCTCAACATGCTCAACGAACGCGACGGCGGCATCAACGGCGTCAAGTTCACCGGGGACAAGTGCGAGACGGAATACAACAACGCGCGCGGCGTGGAGTGCTACGAGCGCAACAAGAAGAAGGGACCCACGGGTGCCACGCTAATCCACCCGTTATCCACGGGCATCACCTACTCGCTCATCGAAAAGGGCACCGCCGACAAGATTCCGATCGTCTCGGTCGGCTACGGCCGCACCGACGCCGCCGATGGCCGCGTATTCCCGTACGTGTTCCCGCTGATCACCACTTACTGGTCGCAGAACACCGCCAAGATCAAGTTCATGGGAATGAAGTCGGGCGGCATGGACAAGCTGCAAGGCCAGAAGATCGTCAACCTGTATCTCGACGGCGCCTACGGCAAGGAAACCATCCCGGTGCTGGATGTGCAGGCCAAGAAGTACGGTTTTCAGGTCACGCACATCACCGTATCGTACCCGGGCAACGAACAGCAGGCGCAATGGCTGCAGATCCGCCAGATCCGGCCCGACTGGGTGATCCTGCGCGGCTGGGGCGTGATGAACCCGACGGCGCTCAAGGCTGCACAGCGTGCGGGCTTCCCGCGCGAGAAGATCATCGGCGTATGGTGGTCGGGCGCGGAAGAGGACACCATTCCGGCCGGGGACGCCGCGAAGGGCTACATCGCCGCCGGTTTCAACGTCTCCGGCTCGAACTACCCGGTGGTTCAGGACATCATGAAGCACGTCTATGCCAAGGGCAAGGGTGAAATGGAAGACAAGTCCCGTGTCGGCTCGATCTTTTACAATCGCGGCGTGGTGTTCTCCATGATCACCGCGGAGGCCGTGCGCACGGCGCAAAACAAGTACGGCAAGGGCAAACCGGTGACCGGCGAGCAGGTGCGCTGGGCTCTGGAAAACCTGGTGATCGATGACAAGCGCCTGAAAGAGCTAGGCGCGGTCGGCTTCATGCAGCCGCTCAAGGTGTCCTGCCTGGACCACGAGGGTGGCGGGCAAGTCAAGTTCCAGCAATGGGACGGCAAGCAGTGGAAGGTAATCACCGACTGGATTTCGTCCGACCAGTCGATCGTGCGGCCGATGATCGAGGCTTCCGCCGCGCAGTACGCAAAGGAAAACAAGATCACCCCGCGCGACTGCTCGAAGGAAAGTTAACCTAGACTCTGCGCAAAGAACGGCCGCCCCAGGGCGGCCGTTTTCACATTCATGACCGCCTCCGCCGCCTATCTTTCCGTCAGCAACGTCGAGGTCATCTACGACCACGTCATCCTGGTGCTGCGAGGTGTTTCGCTGCAGGTGCGGGAAGGCCAGATCGTGGCGTTGCTCGGCGCCAACGGCGCCGGCAAATCGACCACGCTGAAGGCCATCTCCAATCTGCTGCGCGCCGAGCGCGGCGACGTGACCAAGGGCCACATCGAGTTCAAGGGCCAGCGCATCGACCAGCTCAACCCCTCCGAGCTGGTGAAGCGCGGCATCTGCCAAGTGATGGAAGGCCGGCATTGTTTCCAGCACCTCACGGTCGAGGAAAACCTGCTGACTGGCGCCTACACGCGCGGTAGCGCCGACCTGGGCCCCGACCTGGAGAAGGTTTACAGTTATTTCCCGCGCCTGAAGGAACGGCGCAAGGCGCAGTCGGGCTACACCTCGGGCGGCGAGCAGCAAATGACCGCCATCGGCCGTGCGCTGATGGCGCGGCCGCAGATGATCCTGTTGGACGAGCCCTCGATGGGCCTTGCGCCGCAGCTGGTGGAGGAGATCTTCCAGATCGTGCGGGACCTCAACCAGAAAGAAAAGGTGAGCTTCCTGCTCGCCGAGCAGAACACCAACATGGCGCTGAAGTACGCCGATTACGGCTACATCCTGGAGAACGGCCGCGTGGTGCTGGATGGCGAAGGCAAGTCGCTCGCCGAGAACGCGGACGTGAAAGAGTTCTACCTCGGCTTTTCTTCCGGCGAGCGACGCAGCTTTCGCGACGTGAAGTCCTACCGGCGCAGGAAGCGGTGGTTGTAAAAAAGGGGTCTGACCCTATTTTTTTTGACTCGCTCGAAGCGCGCCGGCCGGAGGAGCGCGAGGCGGCGCTGATGGCGGCGCTGCCGAAGCATCTGGCGCATGCCAAGCAGAACGCTCCCGGCTGGACGCGCATTCTCAAGGACGCGGATGCTGCGGCGGTCACCAGCCGCGCCGCGCTGGCGAAGCTGCCGCTCACGCGCAAGTCCGACCTCGCCGACCTGCAGAAGGCAACGCCCCCGCTTGGCGGGCTGAACACCACGCCGGTGCAGAAAATGGCGAAGCTTTTCGTCTCGCCCGGGCCCGTCTACGACCCCGAAGGGCAAGGCAGGGACTGGTGGCGCACGGCGCGCTCGCTCTACGCCGCGGGCTTCCGTGCCGGCGACCTGGTGCTGAACGCTTTTTCCTATCACTTCACGCCCGCCGCCTCCATGATCGAGCACGGCGCGCTCGCCGTCGGCTGCACCGTGGTGCCGGGCGGCACCGGGCAGACCGAGATGCAGGCAGCGGTGATCCGCGACCTTCGCATCAACGCCTTCGGCGGCACGCCTTCGTTCCTCAAATTGATCGTGGAGAAGGCCGACGAGCTGAAGATCGACATCTCGTCGCTGCAGAAGGCCATCGTCGGCGCCGAGTACTTGCCGCCCGCCTTGCGCCAGGCGATGAGCGCGCACGGCATCCGCGTGCTGCAGCTCTACGCGACGGCGGACATCGGCCTGCTTGCCTACGAGAGCGCCATGCCGGACGGCAAAGTGAACGAGGGCATGATCCTGGACGAGGCGCTGATCCTCGAGATCGTGCGCCCCGGTACCGGCGACCCGGTACCTGCCGGCGAAGTGGGCGAGGTGGTCGTCACTTCGCTCAACCCAGACTATCCGTTGATCCGCTTCGGCACGGGCGATCTGTCAGCCGTCCTCGCGGGTACCAGTCCCTGCGGCCGCACCAACATGCGCATCAAGGGCTGGATGGGGCGTGCCGACCAGACCACCAAGGTGCGCGCGATGTTCGTCACACCCAAGCAAGTGGGCGAAGTGTTGCGCCGCCACAAGGAAGTGCAGAAGGCGCGGCTGGTGGTGGAGGGCGAGACCGGCAATGACCGCATGACGCTGAAATGCGAGGTAAAGGAGCGCCCGGCTGGACTGGCGGAAGCCATCGTGGCCTCGATCCGCGACGTCACCAAGCTGCGCGGCGAGGTCGAGCTGGTGGCGCCGGGGAGCCTGCCGAACGATGGCAAGGTGATAGACGATACGCGCAAGTACACTTGAATTAACCCAAGGAGGGGGGACCATGTTGCGGATTCTTTTTGCGCTCGCGCTCGCCGCGCTGACAAATTCAGCGTTGGCGCAGTCAGGCAAGGTGGAAGTGCTATGGCTGGGCCATTCAGCTTTCCGCATCACATCGCCCGGCGGCAAAGTCATCGTGATCGATCCCTGGCTGCAAACCAGGGGGAATACGCCACCTGCATTCAAGGACCTCGCTGCGCTCGGCAAAGTGGACACAATTCTCGTCACGCACGGACACCCAGATCACGTCACGGACGCGCCGGCGCTCGCGAAGATGCATAACGTGCGTGTGTACGCTTCGTCGACGCTGCTGCGCACCCTTGCCGAAGTCGGCGTGTTGCCGCCGGAACTCGGCGGTCCCATGAACAAGAGCGGCACGGTGACGCCGCTGGGCCCGGACATCAAGATAACCATGGTGAAGGCCGAACACAGTTCCGAATATGTCTGGCGCAATCCGGCGACCGGAAAAGACGAAATCCGCTACGGCGGCGAGCCGGGCGGCTTCATCATCGAGCTGGAGAACGGCTTCAAGATCTACCACATGGGCGATACCGGTCTGTTCGGCGACATGAAGTTCATCGGCGAGTATTACAAACCCGACCTGGCGCTGGTGCCGATCGGCGGCACGCTCGGTACCAACGCCCAGCTCGGCGCCTACGCGATGCGCGAGTTTGTGAAGCCGCGCTTTGCCATCCCGATGCACTTCGGCACCTTCCCGATGCTCGCCGGCAAGCCGGAGGATTTCGCCAAAGGCCTGGAAGGGTCTTCGACCCGGGTGATCGTCATGAAACCGGGCGAAGAGGTGAAGTTCTAGGTTCCTAGCTCTTGCGCGCCGCGCCGACGGGCAGGCCGTCGGCGCGGCGAATCTCTTCGTTTCTCAGCGCCGCGGGGTCGGCGAGAAACGCGTTGACGAAGCCGATCGAATCGGCGCCCCAGAACAGTTCTCCGTCCACCTCATAGGTCGGCACACCAAACACGCCGCGAGAAGCGGCTTCTTCGGTGTTCTTCCGCAACGCATCCTTCACTTCGGTCGACGCGAGACGCGCTTCGTCCACACCCAGTTCCTGCGTCAGCGCCTTGAATGCCGCCGGGTCGGAGGCCTCCGCGCCCGTGGTCCAGATCGCATCGAATATTCGTCCCACGCTCCCGGGCGTTACCCCGGCGGCAATCGAAAGGCGCAAGTGATGCAAGGGATTGAACGGGTGCGAAGCAGGTAAGCGAAACGGGATGCCGAGGCTCTGCGCCCACCAGATGCACCAGCGGTAGGTCCATAGGCGCTTGGCCGGCACTTCCGCCGGCCCCTTTTGCCCGAAGTGATTCAGCAGCGCGCCGAACAGCACCGGGCGCAACTCCACCGTCACGTCGCGCGGCAGCTCGTGCAGCCGCTTGAACGCGATGTAGGAGTAGGGCGAGACGAAATCGAAATACCAGCGCACCGGCCGCATGGCGATTCTCAGTGCGAAGGCGGCGCCAGCGGCAGGAGCTTGCCCTCGGAACCGGAGGGCGCCGCCACTTGGAGCATTTTCGCGAGCGTCGGGGCGATGTCCACCACCTCCGCGGCCGCATCGATGCGGCCGGCGCCGAACCATTGCGGCCCATAGAACAGAATCGGCACGGTGGTGTCGGGCGCGTGCGGAGAGCCGTGCGTGGCAGCAAAGGTGCGTCGCGACTCGAACAGCCAGAACTCCCTGACGACCATCTGCACGTCGGCGGAGCGCTCCCGGTTCCAGGTCTTGCGTACCTGCGCCAGGAACGGGGTATCCGAGGGCAGCGACGACGGGTTCTCCAGCTCGGTGCGCGTGAAGGCGGCTGCGACGCCGGGTTCGGCGAGGACCGCCCGCCGCACTTCGTTCTGCACTGCCGTGGCGTCGAGCTTCTTCTGCGCGATCGCTGCATTGTCGAGCAGCACGCCGCTCGCGGAGAAGGCGCGCGCGAGCTTCTGCTCGCCGAACTTCTGCGCCAGGGCCGCATTCGCGGCGGCAAGCGTCTGCGGGACGTTCTGCCGGCCCGCGTTGCGGCCGAGCGACTTGCTGTACTCGGGCGCCGGCATGAATCCATGGTCGGCAGTGAGCACGAGCACATACCGGTCCTTGCCGACCATGCGGTCGAGGTCGCGGAAGAACGCCTCCAGCAGCCGGTCGAGCTGCAGCACGTGGTCGTGCGACAGGCGCGACTCCGGGCCGTATGCGTGGTTGATGTAGTCGTGCGTGGACAGGCTGATGGAGAGAATGTCGGGCACGTCATCCTGGCCGAGCGCTTCGCCGACGATCGCGGCGCGCGCGAAATCCAGCGTGAGCGCGTCGCCGTAGGGGCTGCGCAGCAGGGCGCCGTAGAACGCCGGGCCAGGCTTTTCGTCTTTCTCGCCCAGTATCTTGGGCAGCGTCCCGCCCGGGTTGTACCAGCTCTGGCCGTCCGGCAGCGAGCGCGCATAGGCGGCTTCGGGCAGCAGCGGCGACCAGCTTGCCTTGAAGTGGCGATCCGCAGGCTTCGCCGCGTGGAAGGCCGTTACCCAGGCCGGGTGCTCCTTCATGTAGAACGTGGTGGACGCGAACTGCCCGGTCTCATCCATGTACATGTAGGCCACGCCCGTCTTGCCGGCCGGCAGGATCGCACCGCGGTCCTTGCCGGAGATGGCGATCACCTTGGCGCGCGCGTCGCCGCGCTTCAGGACGTCGCCGACCGTTTCCACCATCAGGTTTTTCGGGCTGGTACCGTCCAGCGGCTTGGTCTTGTGTCCAAGGTAGGTGTGCGCGGTGTCGCCCGTGCAGTATTCGAGCTCGCCCGTCGCACGGTCGCGCCAGTCGTTGCCGATGACGCCGGTGCGGTGCGGGTAGGCGCCCGTGAGCATGGTCGCGTGGCCCGCGCCGGTCACCGTAAACGCATGCCCATAACGCGCGTCGGAGAACCAGGCGCCGCGCTCGAGGAAGCGGCGCAGGCCATCCGGCGCGAGCTGGTCGCGGTAGCCGGTTACCTGGTATTGGGGCAGGCCGTCCACCGCCATGAACACCACGAGCCTCGGCTTCTCCGAGGTCGGGGAGTCGGTCGTCGCGCACCCTGCAAGCAGCACGGCAGCGGCGAGGAGGGACGAAAAGGACTTGAGGAGGATGAGTTTCATTCGGGCATTCTAGAACGCGAATTGTCGCGGCGATGCAGCAACTGGCCCAACACCGCACGCTGCTCCTCTTCCGTCATCGATCCCCACGCGGCGATTTCTGCAAGCGTGCGCCAGCAGCCCAGGCAGTAGCGCTGTTCGGCGTCCATCGCGCAGAGCTTGTTGCAGGGCGAGGCGATCAAGTCGTTTTGGCTTTTTTCGCCGCGATGGCTTTGC
>CAZVZV010000202.1:0-2711 GCA_964631735.1 uncultured Enterobacteriaceae bacterium | reverse complement strand
GACCGAAGTGCAGCTGCTGTTGAAGCAGGTTCCGGCGCCGCGAGCCAATGCGGCAGTCACGCCCGCAGGGCTGGGCCCGATGCCGGCGACATTCGTCGGGGATCTGCCTTGCGCGGATTGCGAGGCCATCGAATACCACCTGGACCTGATCGCGGACCAATCCTTTCAACTGCGCACGACCTTTCGCGGGAGGCCGGGCGGCCAGTTTGACGATATCGGCAGCTCGACGATTTCGTCCGACGGCAAAATCCTGGTGCTTCACGGTGGCCGCGAGGTACCCCTCCGCTTCTCGATCGAGGGCCCCGATGCGCTGCGCATGATGAGTCAGGACGGCACGGTGATCACATCGGACCTGAATTACACACTCAGGCGAGCGCCCGAGCTTGCGCCGATCGAGCCGCGGCTCGCCATGCGGGGCATGTACAGCTACATGGCCGACGCGGGCAGGTTTACGGAATGCCTCACGGGAAGAAAGATGGCGGTAGCGATGGAAGGTGACAATCGCGCGCTTGAGGAAGCATACTCCAAGGCGCGGCCCGAGTTAGGCGCCGCGGTGCTCGTGACGCTCGAAGGGCAGATCGTGCAGCGCATGCCCATGGAGGGCCCCGGGCCGGTGCCGACATTGTTGCCTGAGAAGTTCACCGCGGTCTGGCCCCGCGAGATCTGTGGTGCCCGCTTTGCGACATCCGACCTGTTGAATACCTACTGGAAGCTGACGCGCCTCGGTGGCGCGACGGTTGAGCGCTTCCAGAACCAGCGCGAGCCGCACCTCGTGCTGCGCGGCGATAACCGGCTTGCAGGCTCGGACGGCTGCAACCAGATGGTGGGCGGCTTTCGGCTGGAGGGTGATGCGATAGCCTTCTCGCAAATCGGCGTGACCATGATGGCCTGCATACAAGGCCTGGAGTAGGCAGGCCGATTCACGACGGCGCTCGGTGGCATTACGCGCTACCGGATCGCGGGGGAACACCTCGAATTGCTCGATAGTACGGGCGCGATGTTGGCGCGCCTCGAAGCAGTGACTCTAAAATAGACGTCATGAAACCGGAGTACGTGTAGATGACCTTCAAATCGTTCCTGATCCAGGCTGTCGTGGTGGGGTCGGCCCTTGTCACGGGATGCAGTACACCAGAACCGGAGCTGACTGCCGACACGATCTACACGGGCGGCGATATCGTCACCGTCAACGACGCTCAGCCTTCGGCAGAAGCGGTCGCGGTTAAGGGCGGGAACATCCTCGCAGTTGGCACGCGGGCCGAGATCGAACGGACCCACAAGGGAGAGACCACGACGGTCGTCGATCTCGCCGGCAAGACCCTGCTGCCCGCCTTCATCGATCCCCACAGTCACTACTTCAGCTCACTGTCGGTGGCCAACCAGGTCAATGTCTATGCGCCACCGGCCGGACCTGCCAAGGACATCGCCAGCATCGTCGCGGAACTCAAGAAATTCCGCGACGCGCGCAAGATTCCCAAGGGGGAGATGATTCTGGCCTACGGCTATGACGAAAACATCATGCCGAACGGTGTCGGACTGGGCCGCGACGATCTGGACGTGGACTTCCCGGACAACCCGGTGATGGTGGGCCATGTGTCGATGCACGGCGCGGTATTCAACTCGGCCGCAATGAAAAAGTATGACATTTCCGCCGCCACCAAGACGCCGCCGGGTGGAATCATCCTGCGCAAGCCGGGCTCCGATGAACCGGCAGGCTTGGTCATGGAAACGGCCTACATGCCCATCGCCGCGACGCTGCCGCCACCCAATGCACAACAGGAAATCGCGTGGACCCGTGCCGGTCAAATGCTCTATGCCGCGGCCGGCATCACCACGGCGCAAGAAGGCGCCACGGTCAAACCCTCGCTCGAAGCGATGCAGCGCGCTGCCGCGGCAGGCGCCAATATCATCGACGTGGTTGCCTTCCCTTTCATTTACGACTTCGACGCAATCCTCGCGCAGAACCCCGCCGATACCTGGGGCAAGTACAACAACCGCCTGAAGCTCGGTGGCGCAAAGATCACCATCGACGGATCGCCCCAGGGTAAGACCGCCTACTTCACGACGCCGTACCTGACTGGTGGGCCGGGCGGCGAGCAGGATTGGCGCGGCGAGCCGGGCTTCAAGCAAGCAGAAGTCGATGCCTTCTTAAAAAAGCTTTACGACCTCAACCTGCCCATCAACTTGCACGCCAACGGTGATGCCGCAATCGACATGATGCTTAAGGCGCATGAATCCGCCGCGGCCGGCGACCTCACCAAGGACCGGAGCGTCACGATCATCCATACGCAGTTCATCCGGCCAGACCAATTGGACAAGTTCGTGACCTACAAGATCACGCCGTCGTTCTACACCGAGCACACGTTCTATTTTGGCGATACGCACATCCTCAACCGCGGCAAAGAGCAGGCCTACTTCCTGAGTCCGATGCGAGCCGCGATCGACAAAGGGCTGCGCCCCACCAATCACACCGACTTCGTCGTCGCGCCGCTGGATCAGATGTTTGTCGTCTGGACGGCCGTCAATCGAATCTCGCGAAGCAGCGAGGTTATCGGAGCGGATCAACGCGTGACCCCGCTCGAAGCGCTGAAGGCGATCACGATCAATGCTGCCTACCAATATGGCGAGGAAGACTCCAAGGGCTCGCTGGAACCCGGCAAGCTCGCGGATCTTGTGATCCTCGACAAGAACCCGCTCAAGGTGGATCCCATGGC
>CAZVZV010000201.1:0-1366 GCA_964631735.1 uncultured Enterobacteriaceae bacterium | reverse complement strand
TTAGGGTTTGTCCATAAATAACTCAGTCAATTACGATTTGCGCGTGATGAGATTTTCGGTTGTGGCGCAATGGTGTAGTTCCATTCGCCGTGGAACCGGTGCGGCGAGAGGTTGACCGAAGCCAATTGGCCGTCCGAGACTTTGACGCCTTTGGGATATTTATTTTCATCCAGTTCGGCGCGCACTTTGAGGCCGGTTCCGGTCGTCGTCGCGGCGATCAATCGGATGATCGTGCGATAGGAGCGCAATGGTTTGCCCCGCCAGTTGATGGTGATGAACGAGAACAGGCGATGCTCGATCTTGTTCCATTTGCTGGTGCCGGGCGGCAAGTGGCAAACAGTGATGGGAAGCTTGAGTTCGCCGGACAGTTTCTGGAGTTCGACTTTCCATAGACGCACGCGATAGCCGTTGCTGCCGCCGCCGTCGGCTGTGATCATCAGCCGTTTGGCTTTGGGATAGCGTTCGCGGCCCATCGCCCGCCACCATTTGCGGATCGCATTGACGGCAAAGCTGGCCGTATCGTGATCCGTGCCGACGCTGACCCATCCGGCATTGTCGTTGATGTCGTAGACGCCGTACGGCACGGCGCGGCTCAGTTTGGGATCGATGAAATCGTGAACGTTGACGGCTTCAGGGGCGCCTTTGCGATGCCACTCCCGGCCGTTATTCTTGAAATTGCCCACCAATTCCTTCTTTTTAGTATCAACCGAGATCACCGGCTCGTCCGCGGTCAGAAAGGCCACGGCCTGTGCGTTGATGTACTCGAACTGGGCGTTGCGATCGATGTGTTGGCCGCCTTCACGTGTCTTGTTGTTGGCCTGCAAACTATAGCCCATGTCATGGAGACTCTCGCCAACAACCGTAGGGCAAACTTTGTGCCCCTTCTTGGCCAATTCCTCGACGAGGTTACGCAAGCTGCGGCAGGTCCACAACAATGGCCGCATCGGATCGCCCCGTGTGAGAGGTTCGACAAGACCCTTCAGGTCGGCCAAAAGCGTGGTATCCTGGGACGCCTTCTTCTTGCGCCCGCCGCCGCTCCTGCGAACGCGTCCGGGCGCGGCGGATATGTTGTGACGAATGTCGGAAAGTCCATGATAAATCGTCGAGCGCGCCACGCCGGTAATCCGGGCCAACAAACTGACGCCGCCATGTCCCAGCGCTTTGGCCTCGATGGCCGCAAAGCGCCGCCGGCTCTGTTCGTTCAAAACAGGCGCCATCTCCCGGTATCGCTTGCCGATGACGCGCGCTTGGGCGGTTCGAATCATCCGGCGACGTTATGGCAAGAGATTCTCTCTTGTGAATCCCTCGCAAGCGGTTCTACGCCCCCGTGTCGCAATTATGACTCAGTTATTTATGGACGAGCCCT
>CAZVZV010000200.1:0-9041 GCA_964631735.1 uncultured Enterobacteriaceae bacterium | reverse complement strand
TCAACAAGTGGCTGATCATCGACGAGGCGCAGAACCTCACGCCCAAGCAGATGAAGACGCTGGTGACGCGCGCCGGCCCGGGCACCAAGGTGATCTGCCTGGGCAACATCGCGCAGATCGATACGCCCTACCTCACCGAAGGCTCCTCCGGCCTCACCTATGTGGTCGACCGGATGAAGGACTGGGCGCACTCGGGGCATGTGACGCTGGCGCGCGGCGAGCGTTCGCGCCTCGCCGACCACGCTGCAGAGACGCTTTAGGCGCGCGGCAAGGAATATTCCGCCAGCCGTGGTGTTTCGCCACGCCTGGGGGCGTTTCTGCTAAATTTCGCAGCTTTTCACCTTCAACTACTTTCCGGGAGTATCCACCGTGCAACTGCTTCGCCTCGTGGCCGCGCCGCTCGCCGCACTGCTCATCGCCTTTCCCGCCGCCGCGCAGCAGAAGGGCCCGACCTACGAACCGCAGGTCGGCCAGGCCGGCAAGGACGTGATCTGGGTGCCGACCCCGGACGAAGTGGTGGACCGCATGCTGCGCATGGCGCAGGTCACACCGAACGACTACATCATCGACCTGGGCGCCGGCGACGGCAAGATCGCCATCGCCGCGGCGAAGAACTTCGGCGCGCGCTCGTTGGGCATCGAGTACAACCCGGAGATGGCGAAGCATGCCCAGGAGAATGTGGTGAAGGCAGGCGTCACCGGCAAGGCGCGCATCGTGCAGGGCGACATCTTCGTCACCGACTTCACCCAGGCCACGGTGCTCACCATGTACCTGCTGCCGGCGCTGAACCTCAAGCTGCGCCCGCAGGTCCTCGCCATGCGCCCCGGCACCAGGGTGGTGTCCCACTCCTTCACCATGGACGACTGGGAAGCCGACGAATCTTCCAGCATGGACGGGCGCCGCGCCTATTTCTGGGTGGTCCCGGCCAACGTCATGGGCAACTGGGCGCTGGAGGTGACCGGCGGCGGCGCGAGCGAGAAGATGGAACTGACCCTCGAGCAACGCTACCAGAAGATCGAAGGCAGCGTGAACCTCGGCGCAGCAGTGCAGGGCGGACTGCGCGATGCGCGCCTGCGCGGATTCAACGTCAGCTTCACCTACGTGGATGGCAAGAGCGTGCGACGCGAACTGAGCGGGCGCGTCAGCGGCGCTCGCATGGAGGGCAGCTACCGCGCCGACAACGGCACCGAAGGCCGCTGGGTCGCAACGAAGAAGTAACTTTCTGCAATCCCGCCCGGGCTGAAGGCCCGGGCGTCGCCGTTACGTGAGTTCTATCAGTACGACCCGGCTTCCTGGTGATTCTCGAAACGCGTGTGCTGCCCGCGGAAAGTCAGCCGCACGGTGCCGATCGGGCCATTTCTCTGCTTGCCCACGATGATCTCGGCCAGGCCGCGTTGCTCCTCCGGCAGATCGGGCTTGTAAACCACCTCCCGGTAAATGAACATGATGACATCCGCGTCCTGCTCGATGGCGCCGGATTCCCTCAGATCGGACATCACCGGCCGCCGGTCCGGCCGTTGATCCACGGCGCGGTTGAGCTGCGAGAGCGCGATCACCGGCACATCGAGCTCCTTCGCCATCGCCTTCAGCGAGCGGGAAATTTCCGATATCTCCGTCGCCCTGTTCTCGTGGGCGCTTGGATTGCTCGAGCTCATGAGCTGCAGGTAGTCGATCACGATCAAGCCGAGTTTCGAGTACTGGCGCTTGAGGCGCCGCGCGCGCGCCCGAACCTCGAGCGAGTTCAGCGCGCCGCCCTCGTCGATGTAAATCGGCGTGCCATGCAGCTTGCCGACCGCCTGCGACAATTTCGCCCATTCGTCATCGTTGATGCGCCCGGTGCGCATCCTGTGCTGGTCAACCTGCGAAATCGATCCCAGCAGTCGCATCGCCAGTTGCGTGCCGCTCATTTCCATGCTGAAAATCGCCACCGGAGCGCCGATGTCCACTGCGACATGCTCGGCAATATTCAGCGCCAGCGCAGTCTTGCCCATGCTCGGCCGGCCGGCGATGATGATCAACTCCCCCGGCTGCAGGCCGGCCGTCATCTTGTCCAGGTCGATGAAGCCGGTGGGCATGCCGGTGACATCGGATGGATTGTCGCGATGATACAGGTGGTCGATGCGCTCGAATACGCGCGCCAGCACCGGCTTGATCTCCAGCAGGCCTTGATCCCTGCGCGCGCCCGACTCCGCGATCTGGAAAATCCTGGATTCAGCTTCATCCAGCATTTGCCCCGTATCCTTGCCGCTGCCGCTCAATGCATTCTCTGCAATTTCCGTGGCCACCTGCGCCAGTCGCCGCTGCACTGCCCGCTCGCGAACAATTTCCGCGTAGCGCCGGATATGCAGCGCGCTAGGCGTGTTCTGCGCCAGCGAGCCGAGGTAGGCGGCGCCGCCGGACTTGTCCTTGTCTTCGCTGCCCTCGATCGATTCCGATACCGTCACCACGTCGGCCGGCTTGCCTAGCTCGATCAGCTTGGCGACATGCCGCCATATCCTGCGGTGATCATCGCGGTAGAAGTCCTCGCCCGAGATCAGGTCCGCGACGCGATCGAACGCCTGATTGTCGAGCAGCAGCCCACCCAGCACCGATTGCTCGGCTTCGATGGAGTGCGGCGGAACCTTGAGCGCCAGCAACTGCGGATCGCCCGTGGCATTCGAGCCGAAGGCCGCCGTGTTCTGCTTGACCAGTGCCATAGGCGCAATCTACATGAACCGCCGCAAAAACAAAGGGCCGCGCGAGCGACCCCTTGTGGATTTCCTGTGCGCAAGCTGTCAGCAGCCTGTTAGCTTTCCCCCAGCACCGACACGTTGACCGTCACCACCACGTCGGTGTGCAGCTGGATCTGCAGGCGGTAGTCCCCGACCTGTTTGATCGGCCCGGCCGGCATGCGGATCATCGAGCGCTCCACTTCATGGCCCTGCGCCTTGAGCACCTCGACGATGTCGTAGTTGGTCACCGAGCCGAACAGCCGTCCGTCCACGCCCGCCTTCTGCACGATCTGCAGGGTGTGCCCGTCGAGCTTGGCGCCGCGCTCCTGCGACTTGACCAGGGTATCGGACTGCGCCTGCTCCAGCTCCGTGCGCCGCGACTCGAAAGCCTTCAGGTTGGCCTCGGTTGCGCGCTTCGCCTTGCCCTGCGGGATGAGGAAGTTGCGGGCGAAGCCGTCTTTCACCTTCACCACCTCACCGAGGTTGCCCAGGTTGGCCACTTTCTCCAGAAGGATCACTTGCATGGCTTGAGGTCCTCAATGCAGGTCGGTATAGGGCAGCAGCGCAAGGAAACGCGCACGCTTGATCGCTGCCGACAGTTGGCGCTGGTAGTGCGCCGCCGTCCCGGTGATGCGCGCCGGGATGATCTTGCCGTTCTCGTTGATGAAATCCTTCAGCACCTCGATGTCCTTGTAGTCGATCCACTCGACCTTGTCGGCGGTGAAGCGGCAGAACTTGCGACGCCGGAAGAGGGCCCGCTGCCCGCGGTCCTTCTTGTCCTTGCCGAACTTGCCTTTGCCTTTCAACTTGCCTTTGCCTCTGCGCGGCGGGGGCATGGTCACTCTCCTTCAATGAATTCGATACGGGTCGCGTGCAACACCAGCTTCTTCGAGCGCCGGCTCTTTGCGCACAGGAAACCTTCCACCTCGAGCGCGCGTTCGAGCTGCGTGCCGGCGAGCAGGCGTGCCTGCACGTCGAAGGCGATGGCGGGTATTTCGGCGCTCACTTGTCGTTTTGCTCCGGCTTCTTTCAGTTCGGATTCGTGACGCAGTCTGAATTCGATGGCCGGGACGCCTGCGGGCGTATGCCGCAGCGCACCGAGCTCGAGCAACCGCCCGCGGATCCTTACCTGGTTGATTGGGTTCGCGCGCGCGCTCAGGCCACCGGGGCCTCGGCGGGTTTCGCCTCGGCGGGCGTCGACTCGACGGGGCGCGGCTCGGCGCCGCGCTCCATCATGGACTTCGACTTCTCCTCCTTCATCATCGGAGAAGGCGCGACCACCGCCTTGGTCATCTTGACGATCAGGTGGCGCAGCACGGCGTCGCTGAACTTGAACGAGTGCTCCAGCTCATTGACCGTTTCCTGGTCGCACTCGATGTTCATCAGCACGTAGTGCGCCTTGTGCACCTTCTGGATCTGGTAGGTCAGCTGGCGCCGGCCCCAGTCCTCGAGGCGATGCACGGTGCCGGTGCGCTGCGCGATGAGGCCCTTGTAGCGCTCGATCATCGCCGGTACCTGCTCGCTCTGGTCCGGATGGACGATGAAACAGATTTCGTAATGCCGCATGTGGCGATTCTCCTTATGGGTGAGCTACCCGCCATGCGAATGCGGTGTAGCAAGGAAGGGCGCGGATTCTACAGGAAAATCTAGGGCCTGGGCAGCCTGCGGCGCACCGACTCGAACAGGCAGACCCCCGCCGCCACCGACACGTTGAGGTTCCCCACTGCCCCCGCCATCGGGATGCGCACCAGCAGGTCACACTTCTCGCGCGTGAGGCGCCGCATGCCCTCGCCTTCGGCGCCCAGCACCCAGGCGGCCGCGTCGGGCAGGTCTGCCTTGAACAGCGACTGTTGCGCCTTCTCGTCGGCCCCGATCACCCAGATGTTGCGTTCCTTGATCTCGTCGATGGTGCGGGCAAGGTTGGTCACCATGATGTAAGGCGTGGCCTCGGCCGCGCCGCTCGACACCTTGGACACCACGGCGCCGATCCCCGCCGCGCGATCCTTGGGCGCCACTACCGCGTGCACGCCCGCGGCGTTGGCCACGCGCAGGCAGGCGCCGAGGTTGTGCGGATCAGTGACGCCGTCCAGCAGCAGCAGCAGTGGCGGACCCTTCACCTGCTCCAGGATCTCGTCCAGGCTGTGGCTCAGGCTCTTCACCTCCACCCGCGCCACGACTCCCTGGTGCCGCCCGCCGCCCTGGAACCCGTCCAGGCGGTTCGCCGGCACCTTCATCACCTTGACGCCGGCTCGCTCGGCGGATTTCGCCAGGTCCTTGATGCGCCCGTCATGCCGCGCCTCGTCGAGGTAGACCTCGAACACCGACTTCGGGTCCGCCCTGAGCCGGGCCTGCACCGCGTGAAACCCGAACAGGATGCGCGGCTCGCTCACGCCGGTACGAAATCGATCTTGCGGCTGTCCAAGTCCACCCGCACCAGCTTCACCTTCATGCGATCGGCCAGCCGGTAGCGCTTCTTGGTGCGCTCGCCCAACAGCATGTGGCGCGTGGCGTCGAACTGGAAGTAATCGCGCCCCAGCTCCGAGATGTGCACCAGGCCGTCGACGAAATACTCGTCCAGCGTGACGAACAGGCCGAACGGCGTCACGCCGGTGACCGCTCCGTGGAACACGTTGCCGACCCGGTCCTGCATGTAGTGGCACTTGAGCCAGTTCTCCACGTCGCGGCTCGCCTCGTCGGCGCGGCGCTCGGTCTCCGAGCAATGCCGGCCGAGATCCGCCCAGTCCAAGCCCTCCTCATAGCGGCGCCCGGCGAGCGCGGCCTTGATGCCGCGATGCGTCAGCAGGTCCGGATAGCGCCGGATCGGCGAAGTGAAATGCACGTAGGCGTCGAAAGCGAGGCCGAAGTGGCCAAGGTTCTCCGGCGTGTAGACGGCCTGCTTGAGCGAGCGCAGCAGGATCGTCTGCAGCAGCGCGAAATCGGGCCGCGACTTGATGCGCTCGATCAGTTGGGCATAGTCCTTGGGCTTGGGCTTGTCGCCACCCGGCAGTTGCAGCCCGAGCTCGGCGAGAAATTCGCGCAGCGCACCGACCCGGTCCACCGCCGGCACATCGTGCACGCGGTACAGCGACGGCTGGCCGCGCGAAGAGAGGAATTCGCCGGCGCAGACGTTTGCCGCCAGCATGCATTCCTCGATCAGGCGGTGCGCATCGTTGCGCGCCTCCGGATAGATGCGCTTGATCTTGCCGTGCGTGTCGAACTCCATCCTGGTCTCGACGGTCTCGAAATCGATCGCGCCGCGCTGGACGCGCGCAGCGTGCAGCGCCTTGAACAGTTCGTACAGCGTGGCGAGGTGCGCCGGCGCCTTGCCCGCAGCGAGCCTGGCCCACACCTCGGTATAGGTGAGGCGCGCGTGCGAGCGGAACACCGCCGCATAGAACTCGTAGCGCGCCACCGTGCCGGCGGGCGTGATGGCCATCTCGCATACCATCGCCAGCCGGTCCACTTGCGGGTTGAGCGAGCACAGGCCGTTGGACAGTTTCTCCGGCAGCATCGGCAGCACGCGGCGCGGGAAATACACCGAGGTGCCGCGCGCGCGCGCATCTTCATCCAGCGCGTCGCCGTCGCGCACGTAGTGGCTGACGTCGGCGATCGCCACCCACAGGCGAAAGCCCTTCCCTTCCTTCACCGCGGTGACCGCGTCGTCGAAGTCCTTTGCAGTCTCGCCGTCGATGGTGACGAAGTGCAGCTCGCGCAGGTCGCGCCGGCCCTTGGCGTCCTCCTCGCGCACGGTCTCCGGCAAAGCCCGCGCCTGGGCTTCGGCGCGCTTGGAGAACTCGCGCGGCAGGTCGAACTTGCGCAGCGCGATCTCGATTTCCATGCCAGGGTCGGCGTAATTGCCCAGCACCTCGGCGACGCGGCCGATCGGCTGGGCGTGCTTGGAGGGCTGCGCCACCAGTTCGACGCTCACCACCTGGCCGGCCTTGGCGCGGCCGGCGTCGGCCGGCGACAGCAGGATGTCCTGCGCGATGCGCCGGTCTTCCGGCACGAGGCGCAGCACGCCATGCTCGCTGTGCAGGCGGCCGACGATGCGCCGGTTGACTCGCTCGAGCACTTCGAGGATCTCGCCCGCCGGGCGCTCGCGGTGATCGATGCCGGTTACGCGCACCACTGCGCGGTCGCGGTGCAACACCTGGCGCATCTCCGTCGCAGAGAGGAACACACGCGGCTCGCCGCCGTCGGGCACGAGGAAGCCGTGGCCGTCGGGATGGCCCTCCACGCGGCCGGTGAACTTGCCGAGTACGGGCGGCGGCCCCGGCCTGCGGCCGGAGCGCGTTTCAGTGCGGCGTTTCTTTGACACGCATTTCCTCAGACACTAGAATTCGCCTCCCCTGCCGAGGTGGCGGAATTGGTAGACGCACTAGGTTCAGGTCCTAGCGGTGGCAACACTGTGGGGGTTCGAGTCCCTTCCTCGGCACCAGGTTCAACCAAACGGATGGCGCAGGACAATGGTCTCGTCGCGCTCCGGGCCGGTGGAAATCAGATCGATCGGCACGCCGCACAACGCTTCGATCCTGCGCAAGTAGTCGCGCGCCGCCTTCGGCAAGGCGTCGAACTGCTTCACGCCGACGGTACTTTGCCGCCATGCCGGCAACTCCTCGTATACCGGCACGCATAGCGCCAGCTCCTCGGCGCCGACCGGCAGGATATCGCTCAGCTTGCCTTCGACCTGGTAGCCGATGCAGATCTTGAGCGACTCGGCACCGTCCAGCACGTCGAGCTTGGTGATGCACAACCCCGAGACGCCGTTCAGCTGGATCGAGCGCTTGAGCGCCGCCGCGTCGAACCAGCCGGTGCGGCGCGGCCGGCCGGTGGTGGCGCCGAACTCCTTGCCGCGCTGGCGCAGGCGCTCGCCGACGTCGTCCGAAAGCTCGGTCGGGAAAGGGCCTTCGCCGACGCGGGTGCTGTAGGCCTTGGTGATGCCGAGCACGTAGTGCAGGTGCATCGGACCGATGCCCGCGCCCGCCGCCGCCGCCCCGGCGACGCAGTTGGACGAGGTGACGAAAGGATAGGAGCCATGGTCAATGTCGAGCAGCGCGCCCTGCGCGCCTTCGAACAGCAGGTTCTTCCCTGCCCGATTCGCGTGGTACAGCGCCCGCGGTACATCGGCGACCAGCGGCACGAGGCGCGGCGCAAGTGCCAGGGTTTCATCGAGCGTTTTCCGGAAGTCGATTTCCGGCTGGTGATGCCAGTTCTTCAGGATAAAGTTGTGGTATTCGAGGAGTTCTTTTAATTTCTCCGCGAAGCGCTCCGGCTTGAGCAGGTCCTGCAGGCGGATCGCGCGGCGGGCAGCCTTGTCCTCGTAGGCCGGGCCGATGCCCCGGCCGGTGGTGCCGATTTTCTTGGCGCCCTTCGAGTGCTCGCGCGCCGCGTCGAGCGCGGCGTGGTAGGGCAGGATCAGCGGGCAGGCTTCCGAGATCAGCAGCCGCGCCACCACCCCGCGCACCCCCGCCGCCTCCAGTTCGTCCATCTCCGCGACCAGCGCCTGCGGCGAGACCACCACGCCGTTGCCGATGTAGCAGTCCACATTGCCGCGCAGGATGCCCGAGGGGATCAGGTGCAGCACGGTCTTCTTGGTTCCGATCACCAGCGTGTGGCCGGCGTTGTGCCCGCCCTGGAAGCGCACCACGCCCTGCGCGCGGTCGGTCAGCCAGTCGACGATCTTGCCCTTGCCTTCATCGCCCCACTGCGTTCCGATGACGACGACGTTGCGTGCTTTCACTGGTGCCTTGCCCCCGCAAGACTTCTCAGATCAATCGAAAACCCCGTCGCCGGGCGCGCGCGCCCGAACGCCTTGCCGACTTCGTCGTAGCGCCCGCCCCGCGCCACGGGACCGGTGACGCCGTCGCAATAGGCATCGAACACCACGCCCGAATGGTAGTGGTAGCCGCGCAGCTCCGCGAGATCGAAGCTCGCCGGGATCGGGCAGGCGCGGGACAGCGCGCGCAGCGTCTTCAAGGCCGCCGTGAGCTCGCGCAGGCGGGGCAATTTCCGTGCGGCAACGCCCAGCACTTCGGGCCCGCCATAGAGTTCCGGCAGCAGGCACAGCGCCCGCTGCGTTTTCATCGGCAGTTTCCGCGTCAGCAGCTCGAGGCCCGGCAGATCCTTCTTCTGCAGCGCCTCGAACAGCTCCGACTCCAGCGCCGGCTTCACCTTGCCGTCCCTGACGAGGGCGCGGAACACGGCGACGTGGCCGATATCGATGCGCGCGCCGCGCACCTTCGCGAGCTTCAGCGCGGCGCACAGCAGCTTCTGCACCTCGAGGTCCGCCGCGACGCCGTCGTGACCGAAAATCTCGGCGCCGATCTGGAT
>CAZVZV010000199.1:0-3189 GCA_964631735.1 uncultured Enterobacteriaceae bacterium | reverse complement strand
GTGAGTTCCAGGTTGCGCCGCGTGGCGGCATCCAGGCGCAGGAACTCGGTGCTGCGCTCGGCGGATACCGCGTTGACGTGCGCCAGCGCCTGCCCCTGCGTCTTCTTCGCATAGTCGAGCAGGGCGCCGCAGGCGCCGATGGCGAGGCTGAAATCCTCCACGCCGTAGCCGGCGAGGCTCGCTGCGCCGAGTTGCTCTAGCAGGCGTTTCTTGCCGGATTCGACGTCGAACTGCCAGGCGGCAATCCGAGTGACGAAGAAGCCTGGGAGGTCGATGCCTTCTGCGGCAAGGATTTCCGCCGGGCCGACGCGGCGCAGCTCGTTCGCGAGCGCCTGCGGTGCGACTTCGGCGACGCGCAGTATGCCGCTCGCGAGCGACAGCCAGGCGAGCCCGACGGTGGATTTGTCAGCCGCGAGGGCGAGCAGGACGTTGTCGGCCTTGTCATCGAGCAGCTCCGAATCGGTGAGCGTGCCGGGGGTGATGATGCGCATGACCTGCCGTTCGACCGGGCCCTTGGCGGTGCCCGGGTCGCCGACCTGCTCGCAGATCGCCACCGATTCGCCCAGCTTCACCAGCTTCGCCAGGTACTGCTCCACGGCATGCGCCGGCACGCCGGCCATCTTCACCGGGGCGCCGGCCGACTGGCCGCGCGAGGTGAGCGTGATGTCGAGCAGGCGCGAACCCTTGTCGGCGTCGTCGTAGAACAGCTCGTAGAAATCGCCCATCCGGTAGAACAGCAGGATGTGCGGATGCTGCGCCTTGATGCGCAGGTACTGCTGCATTACCGGGGTATGGCTGGTATCAGGCATTTGGCTGCGCGATGGTACCTATTCCACGCTTGATTGTTACCGAAAACGAAGCCAGAGCAGTTTGGCAAATTGGCGATTTTGCGCCGTTTTCCCTAGAATGAATCGACCCTTTCATGGCCAAGCCCAGTCTATCCACAACCACCCTGATTCTTCTTGTCGCAGCGTTTCTGACCGCCTTCGGCAACGGTGCTTTCGTCTCGCAAGTACTCAATACGTACCCTCTGACTGGCGACAATGCATTGGCAGTGCTTTCGCTGATCGTTGTGTTTGGAGGTGCTACCGTCCTTCTGCTCGCGACACTGTGTTTCAAGCATGCAACGAAGCCGGTGTTGATCGTCGTCCTGCTGCTGTCCTCTCTTGCCGCTCACTTCATGGACAGTTACGGCGTGATCATCAGTGATGAAATGTTGCGGAACATTGCGCTTACCAGCACCCCTGAAGCTCTCGAGTTATTCAATATGCGCCTGCTGGCTGACCTGTCGGTTCTGGGTATTGTGCCGGCGCTTGCAGTCGCAATGGCGCCGCTGCAATGGCGCGGCTTGCGCGACGAATTTGTTGCTCGCCTGAAACTGGTCGGCATCACACTTGCGCTAGTAATCGGAACGGTGTTGATTTTCGGCAGCTTCTATGCCTCGTTTATTCGAGAACAGAGGGAGTTGCGCCAGCACGCGAATCCGACCTATTACTTTTACTCCGCGATCAAATACGCAGCTCAATTGCTGACCTCCAGCTCGAATGAGCCAATCGTTGCGGTAGGTGCTGACGCGATGATCCCGACCTCGGACGTGGACCGCGAACTGGTCATCATGGTGATTGGCGAATCAGCCAGGGCTGACCGCTTTTCCCTCAATGGCTATCAACGCGACACAAATCCGAAGTTAAGGCAAAAGAACGCAATCAGTTTCACCAACTTCTGGGCCTGCGGCACGTCCACGGCAGTTTCCGTACCGTGCATGTTCCTGCTTGACGGGCAGCCAAATACCTCCTCGTCGAGCATAGCAACCCATGAAAATCTGCTTGACGTCTTGCAACGCAGCAATGTCGCCGTACTCTGGCTGGACAACAACTCGGACTCGAAAGGCGTCGCCAGTCGCGTGCCGTTCCTGGATTACAAATCTGCGAAAGTCAATCCAATCTGCGATATCGAGTGCCGGGACGAGGGAATGCTCACGGCATTGCAGAGCTACATTGACTCACATCCCAAGGGCGACGTTCTTATCGTGCTGCATCAAATGGGAAACCACGGCCCCGCCTATTTTCGTCGCTATCCGCCTGAGTTCGAAAGATTCACGCCCGTGTGCAGGAACAGCGATCTCAGCCGTTGCAGTCGAGAGGAGATCGGCAATGCCTATGACAACGCAATTCTGTATACCGATCATTTTCTGGCCAAGGCAATTGAGTTGCTCGAAAAAAACGACAGCAAGTTCGAGACCGCGCTGTTTTATGTCAGCGATCATGGAGAATCGCTGGGCGAAAACGGGCTATATCTGCACGGATTGCCCAAAGCCATAGCGCCCGCTACGCAGCTCCACGTTCCCGCAGTGATGTGGTTTGGCAAAAATTTTCACGGAGCCGACGTATCGGCACTGCGCATGCAAAGCAGAAAGCGCTTCACACACAGCAACGTCTTTCACACAATGCTCGGCCTGTTTGAAATCGAATCCTCGATTTATCGTCCCGGCATGGACATGCTGGACGGAGCGAGACTTAAAGAACCGACGAAATGACACGCCTCGGCGCCGGTCATCAATCCCGCAGCAGCTCCTCGACATAGGGCAGCCGGTCCTGGCCGAAATGCATGCGCCCGCCGACGAAGAAAGTCGGCGCGCCGAACAGGCCCCGCTGCACTGCCGCCTCGGTGGCTGATTTGAGCCCCTCTTTGATCGCGGGATCCTGGGTCGCCGCCAGGATCTTCTGCGCGTCGAGGCCCGCGGCGGCGAGCGCCTTGCCGGCCTCGCCCGGGTCGCCCATGTTCACGCCGTCCACCCACATCGCCCTGAATACCGCGTCCGAATAGGGAATCAGAAAGCCTTCGCGCAGCGCGTAGATAGCGCCGCGCATCAGTGCCAGCGTATTGACCGGGAAGTGCGGATTGAATTTGAACGGCACCGCGTAGCGCGCCGCAAACCAGGCCATGTCCTCGTTCATGTAGCGACCCTTCGCCGCCACCTCGACCGGCGAGCGGTTGCCGGTGGCCTGGAACACCCCGCCAAGCAGGATCGGCTTGTAGTTCACAGTGGCCCCGGTACGCGCGGCCAGCCCCGGCACCTGCGTGTACGCGAGGTACGAGGTCGGGCTGCCGTAGTCGAAATAGAAGTCCAGGCTCTTGGCCATGCCAGTCGATCTAGAACGTGGTCATCGGCTCGAGCCAGGGCCGGAT
>CAZVZV010000198.1:0-28480 GCA_964631735.1 uncultured Enterobacteriaceae bacterium | reverse complement strand
GCGCGCGCCGGCCTCAAGGACATGGTGCGCATTTCGGATGCGCGCATGAGTGGCACCGCCTACGGCACCATCGTGCTGCACGTTTCCCCGGAAGCCGCGGTGGGCGGGCCGCTCGCCCTGGCGAAGAACGGCGATCGCATCCGGCTGTCGGTCAAGGCGCGGCGCATCGAGTTGCTGGTGCCGGATGCCGAACTGGCAAAACGCAGGGCGGCGTGGAAGCCGCCGGTTGCGGTTCCCGCGCGCGGCTACGCCAAGCTGTACATGGACCACGTGCTGCAGGCGGAGCACGGCTGCGATTTCGACTTCCTGCGCAAGGCCTGAGCGCACAGGGATGCGGCAATGACTTCGCCGCGCGCCCGCGAGCACCGCAATGCCGCCGCCCTCGCCGGGCTGCGCTATGTCACCGACGGCTTCGCCGGCATCACGCGCAAGCGCTCCGGCACTGGCTGGGCGTACTACGCGCCCGACGGCAGGCGCATCGCCGATGCGGTGACGCGCAAGCGCCTCAATGCGCTCGCCATCCCGCCGGCCTGGACCGACGTGTGGATCTGTCCGGATCCGGGCGGCCACACCCAGGCCACCGCGCGCGACGCGCGCGGCCGCAAGCAGTACCGCTATCACCCGTCCTACCGCGAGGCGCGCGACCGCTCGAAGTTCCGACGCATGCTGGAGTTCAGCGAGGCGCTGCCCTACTTGCGCGAGCAGGTCGAGCGCGACCTGCGCGGCGAGGACCTCGGCCGCCAGCAGCTGCTCGCCACCGTGGTGCGGCTGCTCGACCGCACGCTGATCCGCGTCGGCAACGACGAGTACGCGCGCGACAACCAGTCCTACGGCCTCACCACGCTGCGCCGGCGCCACGTGCAGGTGGAGGGCGACCGGCTGCGCTTCAGTTTCCGCGGCAAGAGCGGCGTCGAGCACTCAATCTCGGTCGCCGACCCGCGCCTCGCGCGCATCATCCAGCGCTGCCAGGATCTGCCCGGGCAGGAGATGTTCCAGTACCTGGACGCGAAGAAGAAGCGCCAGGCGGTATCCTCGGACGACGTCAACGCCTACCTGCGCGAGATCAGCGAGCGCGACGTCACTGCCAAGGACTTCCGCACCTGGGGCGGCACCATGCTGGCGGCGGTGGAACTGCGCGGCATGGGCCCGGCAGCGAGCCGGCGCGAGGCCGACCGCAACATCGTCCGCGCCATCGACGCCGTGGCCGAGCGCCTGGGCAACACGCGCACCGTCTGCCGCAAGTACTACGTGCACCCCGCGCTGCTGCACGCCTACCTGCTGGGCCACACGGTGCCGCAGCCGCGGGTGGCGAAGCGCGCCAAGCGCCGCGCGCGCCCGGGTGGCGCGCTGCGCCGCGACGAGGTGGCGGTGCTGCAGTTCCTGCAACAGCGCGTGCCGGATTGAGCGGGGCGTTCCAGCTCGCGGACCTGGGCGCCGCGCAGTTCGTCCTGATCGGCGCGGTGGCTTTCGCCGCCTCGATCCTCGGCGGGCTGGCGGGCTACGGCACCGGCCTGGTGCTGCCAATTTTCCTTGCGCCGGCGGTCGGCATCGCGAACGTCGTGCCGGTGATGGCGGTGGCGATGATCCTCAACAACGGCAGCCGGGTGGTCGCGTTTTGGCGCGACATCCACTGGCCGCACGCACGGCGCATCCTCGCCTTCGGCCTGCCGGCCTGTGTGGCCGGCGCCTACGGCTACACATTGCTCGAGGCACGCTGGGTGGCGCTGCTCCTCGGCAGCTTTTTCATCGCCAGCGTGCCGCTGCGCCGCTGGCTTGCGCGCGCCGGCTGGCAGCTCGGCAGCCGCGGCGTGGCCGTCGCCGGCACGGGGTTCGGCTTCGTCAATGGCGCCATGACCGGCGCGGGGCTGCTGCTCATTTCCACGCTGATGGCGGCGGGGGTGCAGGGCGCGACGCTCATTGCCACCGATGCCATCATCTCCGTGGTCATGGGATTCGCCAAAGTCGCCTTGTTCGGCGGCGTGGCGCGCCTGGACGCGCAGCTGGCCGCCGCCGGGCTGCTGATCGGCCTGTGCACTGCGCCGGGCGCTTTCGTGGCGCGCTGGCTGATGGCGCGCATCCCGCTCAAGGTACACAGCCTGCTGATGGAAGCCGTGGTATTGATCGGCGGCGCCGGTTTCCTGTGGCGCGCCTTGTCCTGACACCTGCCGCCCGCCGACCTGGCGCGGGAGCTTGCCAGGCGCCGCCGCCAGGCAGATACTTTAGGCTTGATCCATTCAAGCCTCATGGACCTCGAAACGCGAGCCACGGCGGACGACCACCGCGCGCTGCGCCTGTGGCTGCGGCTGCTCACCTGCTCGCAGTTGATCGAGCGCCAGGTGCGCTCGCGCCTGCGCAGCCGCTTCGGCATCACCCTGCCGCGCTTCGACCTGCTGTCGCAGCTCGAGCGCCATGCGCAAGGGCTGAAGATGAACGAACTCTCGCGCCTGTTGATGGTGACCGGCGGCAATGTCACGGGCGTGGTGGACCAGTTGGTGAAAGAAGGGCTGGTCGAGCGCGTCGACGAGCCCACCGACCGCCGCGCCTGGCGCGTAAAACTGACCCGTGCCGGCGACAAGGCTTTCGCCGAGATGGCGCGCGCGCACGAGGAATGGGTCGTCGAGCTGCTCTCGGGCGTGTCGCGGCGCGACAGCGACGCGCTGATGCAGCTCCTCGCCCGTTTGAAGCAGGCCACCCTGGAGAATTCCGCATGATCCAGCCCAAGCACTTCCTGTGGCGGCTCGAGGGCAAGGTGGGCGTGCTCACGCTCAATCGCCCGGAGAAGAAGAACCCCCTGACGTTCGAGTCCTATGCCGAACTGCGCGGCCTGTTCCTGCACCTGCAACAAGCAGATGAAGTGAAGGCAGTCGTCCTCACTGGCGCCGGCGGCAATTTCTGCTCCGGCGGCGATGTGCACGAGATCATCGGCCCGCTGACGAAGATGAAAGAGCCGCAGCTGCTCGAATTCACGCGCATGACCGGCGATGTGGTGAAGGCGATGCGCGCCTGCCCGCAGCCCATCGTGGCGGCGGTGGAAGGCGTGTGCGCGGGCGCGGGCGCGATGCTGGCGCTGTTCGCCGACCTGCGTTACGGCAAGCCGGACGCCAGGACGGCGTTCCTGTTTACGCGCGTCGGCCTCGCCGGCGCCGACATGGGCGCCTGCGCCATGCTGCCGAGGGTGATCGGACAGGGGCGAGCCGCGGAATTGCTGTATTCCGGCCGCGCGATGTCGGCCGAAGAAGGGCTCGCCTGGGGCTTCTTCAACCGCCTCGCCGACCCGGTGCTGCCGGTGGCGATGGAGATGGCGCATTCGCTCGCCGCGGGCCCGAGCTTCGCGCACGGCGTGACCAAGAAAATGCTGCATCAGGAATGGAACGTGGGCCTGGACGAAGCGATCGAAATGGAAGCGCAGGCACAGGCGGTGTGCATGCAGACAAAAGACTTCCAAAGAGCCTACGAGGCGTTCGCCGCCAAGCGCAAACCGGAATTTCAGGGCGATTGATGGACTTGCGGCCCCATGCCCCCGACGGCGCACCTCGATAGCTTTGCGCGCGACAACCTGCCGCCGCGCTCGCAGTGGCCGGAGCTGCTGTTCGAGCGGCCGGAGCTGCGCTACCCGGCGCTGCTGAACTGCGCCACCGAGCTGCTCGACAAGATGGTGGGCAAGGGCCACGGCCATCGCCCGGTGATCCACTCGCCGGAAGGCAGTTGCACCTATGCCGAGCTCGCCGCGCAAGCGAACCGCATCGCCAATGTGCTGGTGCGCGAGATGGGTCTGCAGCCCGGCAATCGCGTGTTGCTGCGCGGGCCCAACAACCCGATGCTGGCGGCCTGCTGGTTCGCCGTGATGAAGGCGGGCGGCGTATGCGTGGCGACCATGCCGCTGCTGCGCGCAAAGGAACTCACCGACATCGTGCTCAAGGCCGAGGTCAGCCACGCCCTGTGCGACCGGCGGCTCGCGCACGACCTGCAAGCCGCGTTGCCCAATTGCCCGACGCTGCGCAGCGTGAAGTACTGGCAGGACGATGCGCCCGACTCGCTCGATGCGCTGTGCCTGCGCCAGCCGCTCACCTTCCACAATGTTGACACCGCCGCCGAGGACGTGGCGCTCATCGCCTTCACCTCCGGCACCACTGGCAGGCCCAAAGGCACGATGCATTTCCACCGCGACGTGATGGCGATGTGCGACGCTTTCCCGCGCTCCTGCCTGCAGGTGGCAAGGGACGACGTGTTCTGCGGCACGCCGCCGCTGGCATTCACCTTCGGGTTGGGCGGCCTGCTCGCGTTCCCCATGCGCGCGGGCGCCTGCACCGTGCTGGTGGAGAAGCTCACGCCCGAAACGCTGCTCGAGA
The DNA here is from genome assembly GCA_964631735.1 of uncultured Enterobacteriaceae bacterium. Lineage (GTDB taxonomy): Bacteria > Pseudomonadota > Gammaproteobacteria > Burkholderiales > SG8-39 > JAABQT01. Next base: position 24,131 of record CAZVZV010000198.1, on the reverse strand, counting down.
CTATCCAGCGCTACCAGGGGACCGTGTGCTTCACCGCGCCCACGATGTACCGCGCGATGGCCGGCTTGGCGAAAGACTACAACCTGGTCTCGCTCAGGAAGTGCGTCTCGGCGGGCGAGGCGCTGCCCGATGCCACGCGGCAGCTGTTCAAGCAGGCCACCGGCATCGAAATCATCGACGGCATCGGTGCCACCGAGATGATCCACATCTTCATCTCGCACACGCCCGAGCGCGTGCGGCGCGGCGCCACCGGCTACGCCATCCCCGGCTACCGCGCCACGGTGCTGGACGAAGGCGGCCGGCCCTGCAAGCCTGGCGTGGTGGGGCGCCTCGCGGTGAAGGGGCCCACCGGCTGCCGCTACCTCGCGGACGACCGGCAGAGCGTCTACGTGCAGGACGGCTGGAACATCACCGGCGACGCCTACCTGATGGACCAGGACGGCTACTTCTACTATCAGGCGCGCACCGACGACATGATCATCTCGGCCGGCTATAACATCGCCGGGCCGGAGGTGGAGGAGGCGCTGCTCGCGCACGCCGCGGTGGCCGAGTGCGGCGTGATCGGCGCGCCGGACGAAGGGCGCGGCACCATCGTCAAGGCCTACGTGGTGCTCAAGCCGGGCTACGCGAAAGGCGCACCGCTGGCCGCCGCGCTGCAGGAGCACGTCAAGCAGGCCATCGCGCCCTACAAATACCCGCGCGCGATCGAATTCGTCGAGGCGCTGCCGCGCACCGAGACCGGGAAACTCCAGAGGTTCAAGCTGAGGACGCCGCCATGATGCAGATCCTGCAACCTCCTTCCTGGGCGCGCCCGAGGGGCTACTCCAACGGCATCGCGGTCAAAGGCGGCAAGACCGTGTACATCGCCGGCCAGGTCGGCACCACCGGCCAGGGCGCATGGCAGGAGAAGACCTTTGCCGGCCAGTTCCGCCAGACGCTCAAAAACATCGTCGAAGTGCTCGCCGAGGCGGGGGGCAGGCCGGAGCACCTGGTGCGCCTCACCTGGTACGTGCTCGACAAGCAGGAATACCTCGGCGCGATGAAGGAAGTCGGCGCCGCCTACCGCGAGCTGATCGGCAGGCACTACCCGGTGATGGCGGTGCTGCAGGTGAGCGGCCTGGTGGAAGATGCGGCGCGGCTCGAGATCGAAGCCACCGCGGTGATTCCTGAGTAGGGTGGGCCATGGGCCCGCCGTACAGGAGACGCACATGAAAGTGACTGTGATTGGTGGCGGCCCGGGCGGCCTCTACTTCGCGCTGCTGGCGAAGAAGGCCTGGCCACGCTGGGAAGTCACTGCATACGAGAGGAACCGCCCGGACGACACCTTCGGCTTCGGCGTGGTGTTCTCCGACCAGACGCTGGATACCTTCAAGGCCTATGACCTGGTCAGCTACGAGCGCATCCGCCGCCGCTTCGCCTACTGGGGCGGCGTGGACGTGGTGGTCAAGGGCCGCACGCTGCGCTCCGAGGGCAACGGTTTCTGCGGCTGCTCGCGCAACGCGCTGCTCGCCATCCTGCAGGACCGCTGCCGCGAACTGGGCGTGCAGATCCGCTTCCAGACCGAGGTCGAAGGCCTGGAGCAGTTCGCCGACTCCGATCTCGTGGTGGTGGCCGACGGCATCAACTCGAAGATCCGCGACAAGCACAAGGACCACTTCCAGCCGAGCACCGACCTGCGGCCGAACAAGTTCACCTGGCTCGGCTCGACCAGGCCGCTGGATGCGTTCAAATATTTCTTCCGTGAAACGCCGGAGGGCATCATCCTCGCGCACTGCTACCAGTACGAAGAGGGCCGCTCGACCTGGGTGATCGAGACCGATGAGCAGACCTGGAAGAATTTCGGCTTCGACGAGATGGGCGAAGAGCAGATGCTGCCGGTTCTCGAGCGCGTGTTCGCCGAGGAGCTGGAGGGCCACCCGCTCATCGCCAACCGCTCGATCTGGCGCAATTTCCCCACCGTCGTCAACAAGACCTGGGTGAAAGGCAATGCGGTGCTGGTCGGGGATGCCAAGGCCACCGCGCATTTCTCCATCGGCTCGGGCACCAAGCTGGCGATGGAGGACGCGATCGCGCTGTATGAGGCGCTGAAGAAGGAAGGCGGGGTGAAGCAGGCGCTGGCCCGTTACGACACCGTGCGCCGCGAGGAGGTGGAGAAGACCCAGCACGCGGCGAACGTCTCGCTTGCCTGGTTCGAGCACCTGCGGCGCTACTGGGGCATGGCGCCGGAGCAGTTCGCCTTCGGCGTCATGTCGCGCTCCAAGCAGATCACCTGGGAGAACCTCGAGCTGCGCGATCCAGCGTTCGTGCAGAACATGCACCGCTGGTTCGCGGCGCAGGCCCGCGCTCAAGGGGTCCACATCGACGAGAACAGCCCGCCGGTGCCGATGTTCACGCCGTTTCGCCTGCGCGGCATGCTGCTGGAGAACCGCGTGGTGGTGTCGCCGATGGACCAGTATTCGGCGGTGGACGGCATGCCCACCGACTGGCACTTCGTGCACCTGGGCAGCCGCGCGGTCGGTGGCGCAGGGCTCGTGTACGTGGAGATGACCTGCCCATCGCCCGAGGCGCGCATCTCGCCGGGATGCACCGGTCTGTGGAACGAAGCGCAGCGCGATGCGTTCAAGCGCATCGTGGATTTCTGCCACGCCAACTCGAAGGCGAAGCTGTGCATGCAGCTCGGGCATTCCGGGCGCAAGGGCTCGACGCAGCTCGGCTGGGAGCGCATGGACCATCCGCTCGAGGAGGGCAACTGGCCGCTCGTGTCGGCGTCGCCGATTGCCTATTACGAAGGCGAATCGCAGGTGCCGCGCGAAATGACGCGCAGGGACATGGACCGCATCCGGGACGAATTCGTGCGCTCGACCAGGTATGCGAACGAGGCCGGTTTCGACATGCTGGAGCTGCACATGGCGCACGGCTACCTGCTCGCCAGCTTCATCTCTCCGCTCACCAACCTGCGCTCCGACGAGTACGGTGGCGCGATCGCGAACCGCATGCGCTATCCGCTGGAAGTGTTCCTCGCCTGCCGCGCCGCCTGGCCCGAGGAAAAGCCCATGTCGGTGCGCATCTCGGCCACCGACTGGGCGCCTGGCGGGCTCGCGGGCGAGGACCTGGTGGCGCTGACGCAGATGCTGAAGGAAGCGGGCTGCGACCTCATCGACTGCTCGACCGGCCAGACCGTGCCGCAGCAAAAGCCGGTGTACGGGCGCATGTATCAGGCTTCCTACGCCGATTGGGTGAGGAACGAGGTCGGCATCGCCACCATGACGGTGGGTGCGGTCACCACGCCCGACCAGGTGAATACGCTGCTCGCTGCGGGCAAGGCTGACCTGGTGGCGCTCGCGCGCCCGCACCTCGCGAATCCCTGCTTCACGCTGCAGGCGTCGGCCTGGTACCAGCACCTGGGCCAGTACTGGCCGCCGCAGTACCTATCCGGCCGCGACCAGGCGATGCGTAACGCGGCCCGCGAGCGCGCGGAGCTCACGGACCTCAAGCTGCGCGCGCGCCCGGCGAGCCACGAGGTGAAGGACGATCCCAAGGCGGGAGTGAAGCGGGCGGCATGATGAAGCGGGACTTCAAGTTTAGAAAATGGGGTCTGACCCTATTTTTCCTTTCCTTTCCTGCTTTTGGCTTTGACGCCAATGGCATTACGCTGGGCGCGCCGGAGGCGGACGTGCGCAAAGTCCTTCCCAGCGCGCGCTGCCGGGCGCTGGAGTGGACGTCGCAGGCGGCCGAGCGGCGCTGCGACGACGCCAAGATCGTTTTCGGCGGGGCGCTGGCGAGCATCACGATCTACCTCAAGGCCGACCGCGTGCAGGCCTTCGACGTGCGCTTCAACGAGCGCGACCTCGAGCGCGTGGCGGAGTACCTCAAGTCGCGTTACGGCAAGCCGCTGGCGGAGACGCGCGAGAAGATCGAGCGGCGCAATGCCGAGCCGCGCGAGATCTTCAAGATCCGCTGGGAGCAGGGTGAGCAGCGGGCGCTGCTGACATCGCAGCTCAAGCGCAAGCGCGTGGACCTGAACGTGTGGCTGGGGAACTTCGACCAGGAGATCTACCGCATCCGCTAGACCGCTTGCTAACGGGCATCCTGTTGCAGATATTTATGCACGAAAGCAATCGCCATGCTGCCCTCTCCGACCGCGGAGGCAACTCGTTTGACCTGGCTCAGGCGCACATCGCCGCACGCGAAAATGCCGGGGGCGCTCGATTCGAGGAGGTAGGGATCGCGGCCGTGCGACCAGCGCCCGGCCTTCACCACGTCATCACCGGTGAGGACATAGCCGTGCGCATCGCGCGCGATGCCCGCTGGCAGCCACTCGGTCTCCGCGTCGGCGCCGATGAAGACGAACAGGCCGCCGCAGTCGTGCCGGCGCACCGTCGCGCTCGCGCCATCGCGTATGTCGATTCCTGTCAGGTGCGCATCGCCGTGCGCGGCGACCACTTCCGAGCGCAGCCGGACCGTTACGTTCGATTTCCCGCCGAGCTGCTCGATGAGGTAGCGAGACATGCTCTTTTCCAGGGAATCGCCGCGAACCACCAGCGTCACCATGCGCGCATGATTGGCGAAGTACAAGGCGGACTGGCCGGCTGAGTTTCCGGCGCCGATGAGATGGACGTCGAGTCCATGGGTGGCGCTCGCTTCGCTGCGTGCCGCTCCATAGTAGATACCCTTGCCGATCAGCCGATCGAAGCCATCGATGGCGAGCCGGCGCCACGTGACGCCAGTGGCAAGAATGACGGTCCGCGCCCGCACGACATCGCCGCCGTCGAGGGTAGCCTGGCGCGTCGCCGGATCGATGCGGGCGACAGAGCGCGTGACCAGGATCTCCGCCCCGAGCCGCTTTGCCTGCTTGAGTGCCCGGCTCGCGAGCTCGTCGCCCGAGACGCCACTGGGGAAGCCGAGATAGTTCTCGATGCGCGAGGAGGTCCCGGCCTGACCCCCGGGCGCCTCGCGCTCCACCACCACGGTGCGCAATCCCTCGGAGGCGCCATACACTGCCGCTGCGAGACCGGCTGGCCCGCCACCGATGATCATGGTGTCGTATTCCGCGAGGCGCGCGCTGGTCTGCAGGCCGAGGAGCCGGGCAAGCTCGCGCGCCCCCGGTCGACGGAGCAGGGTCCCGTCGGCCAGCCGCAACACAGGGCAATCGCCGTCCGGTGGGCGGATTCCGGGCCAACGCGCGGCCAGTTCGGGCGCGTCGGGCGTCATCCAGTCAAAGCTGATCTGGTTGCGCGCGAGGAACCGGCGCAACTCGCTGCAGGCGTCGTCCCAGCGGTGACCGACCATGGTGACGCGCGGCTTGGGCTTCTCGGCCTCGATGCCCTGCATCCCGCCGATGCGCTCGCGCGCCAGCGCGGCGACCTTGAGGGAAATCTCGGGCGACGCCGCCGCGATCGCGTAGTACTCCCGGATCTCCACGCGCATGACGCGAGAGGATTCTGACGCCCGATACCCTGCGTAGAGCGGCGTGCCCAGGGCGATCGGCAGTTCGCCGAAAATGGTGCCGGGAACGCGCCAGCCAAGGGTGCGCTCGACTCCGTCGAACAATTTGACGAGCTCGATCTTGCCGGCGAGAACCGCGAACAGCGCGCGTTCCTCCCCGCCCTCATGCGCGGCGTATTCCCCAACACCGAGGTGCAGGTCGGCAGAGGTGCGCGCGAGGCGCTCGAGTTCAGCCGGCGCGAGCGACGAGAACAGCGGGACCGCGCGGACGTCGTCAATGGTCAGCATGGTTCGGTCAAAAGCAGGAGCAGGGGGCAGACCACAAATCAACGATTACACATTTGTCCTGGGCCAGCAAAAAAAGCGCGTGCAAACTGATCGCTTTGCCGCCTAACGTCCGCAATGAAGCGCACGCGCGAGTGCCAACGGCGCTTGCCAAGTGTCGCTGTCGATTGCGCGGTTAGAAGGCACCATATCGGCTACCCGCGCCGGCACTTAAAAATGACTTCGTATGCCTTCTCCGCGATCCGGTCGTCGAGTAAGCATGCAACTGCCTGTACAAGATCTCGCGGGGCCTCGGCGATTAGCATGTCGTTCACCCACGAATGAACGACACCCTGGCGCTTCTGATCCGGCATGGAAAGCAGGCGTTCGAGCCGGTCGTAGATTTGTTTGTCATCGCATGCCGTCTGGAGCATGGTGATGAACATGTCGATTTCGCCAACGGTCTTTGGCGCGGCTGCGGTCATTACGCGTCCAGTGCCTTGTAACGTGATATGAACGGCATCCCAAAGATGCTAGAAGCATCTACAGGTAGATGCAACCATCTACTTATGGATGCGCCATATGCCGGCATATATCTACGAATAGATAGTTCGTCCTACCCACTTTCCACGATCCGATCTTCGATCCCCAGCCGCTTGCTATTCTCGTGGTACGCGATGCGGACATACACGACATCGTCATCCTGCCGCCGGCGCTTGCGCACCCGCGGCTTCCACGGTGCTGGCGGAGTCGCTCTCGCGGCTCGAATTGCTGACTTAGCGCAGAACGCTGCCGTCGGTGACGTCGATCACCGCGCCGTTGATGATGACCGGCGCGTCCACGGCCAGCCAGCGAATCGCCTCGGCGACTTCCTCGGGCTTGCCCTTGCGGCGGGTGTAGACCACTTTCATCAGTTGCTCGACGCGCTCGGGCTGGGCCCTGTCGAGGAGCGGGGTGTCGATCGGGCCGGGGGCGACGGCGTTGACCTGGATGCCTTTCGGGCCGAGGAGGGCGGCGAAGCTGCGGGTAAAGCTGATGACACCGGCCTTGGTTACGCCGTACCAGAGGTCGGTGTGCGCGGTGTACGCCGCGACCGAGGCGAGGTTGACGATGCGGCCGCTGCCGCGGGCGACCATCTGTTTCGACACGGCGCGGATCAGCTCGACTGGCGCCTCCAGGTTGATGCGCAGGATGCGCACGCGCTGCTCGTCGGTGTACTGGTCGATGCCGACCGCGGTCTGCACGCCGGCGTTGTTGACGAGGACGTTGATCTCGCCGAGCGAGTCCACCAGCCTGGGGATGCCGGCGAGGTCGGTGAGGTCGTAGGCGATTCCGTCGGGAATTTTTTCGCGGTCGAGCGCCAGGACGCGAAAACCGGATTTCTTCAATGCTTCGGCGGCGGCGCGGCCGATTCCGCTGGCGGCGCCGGTGACCAGAGCGGTCGGCACGTTAGCCGGCGAGTCCCGGCATGCCGAACCCGGCGGACTTCAGATCAGGGATCAACTGGGCTTCCTGCTCCTGCGCGAGTTCGACCAGCGGCGGGCGTACGGTGCGCCATTGCGCATCGTTGCCGTAGTGGGCGATGACGGATTTCAGCGCCGGGATCATCGGGTACTTCTGCATGATCTTGCGCGTGGCGCCGATGCCGGCCTGCAGCCTGTCGGCGTCCGCGCTGCGCCAATTGCGGTAGACGTTGTCGATCGCACCCGGATTGATGTTGCCGGTGGCGGTGATGCAGCCCACGCCGCCGTGGCGCAGCCCATCCAGCAGGAAGGCTTCGCTCCCCGGGAAGACGTCGAAGCCGGACTTGCCGAACTCATCCAGTATCGCCTTGGTGTTGGACCAGTCGCCCGAGGAGTCTTTCAAGCCGGCGACGATGCGCGGGTACTTCGCGAGCAACATCCCGATCAGCTTGAGTGAGATGCCGACCTGCGCCACCGGCGGGATGTGGTACAGGTACAAGCGCAGGCGCTCGTCACCCACGCGCTCGATCACTTCCGAGAAATAGCGGTACAGCCCCTCGTCCGTGACGCCCTTGTAGTAAAACGGCGGCAGCATCAGCACGCCGGCGCAGCCCTGCTTCACCGCGTGCGCCGTGAGGCGCACGGTGGCGGGCAGGGCGCAGTGCCCGGTGCCCGGCATCAGCGCGGAACCCGGCACGCCCGCGTGGATCAGCGCGGCGAGCATGGTCAGCTTCTCTTCCACCGACAGGGAGTTGGCTTCGCTGTTGGTGCCGAAGATGGCAAGCCCCGAGCAGCCGTTCTTCAGCAGCCACTTGCAGTGGCGCACGAACTTCTCGCCATCGGGCGAGAGGTCGGCCTTGAACGGCGTGACGACGGGGGACAGCACGCCCTGCAGGCGTACGGCCGGCTTCGGCAGGATGATCGCTGGTGATGCAGGGGTGGCCATGGCGCGATTATGCGCGCCGCGCCGCGCGTGCGCTACGGTAGACTCGCGCCCGATGCCCCGCCTCTCCCGCGCCGTCAACATCGCGGACCTGCGCCTGATGGCGCAGCGCCGCCTGCCGCGCTCGGTGTTCGACTTCTTCGACGGCGGAGCGGAGGAGGAAATCACCCTGCGCGAGAACCGCGCGGCGTTCGAGCGCGTGCGCCTGCTGCCGAAAGTCCTGGTGGACGTGCGACAGGTGGACACCGGCATCGAACTGTTCGGCATCCGCTCCAACCTGCCGATGGCCATCGCGCCCACCGGTGGCATCGGCGCCGGGCGCAACCACGCCGACCTGATGCTCGCGCGCGCCGCGCGCGCCGCCGGCATTCCCTACACGCTCGCTACGCCCGCCACCGCCTCGATCGAGGAGGTGGCGGAAAAGGCGGGCGGGCGGCTGTGGTTCCAGCTCTACGCGCTGAAGAACCGCGAGTTCCGCATGAAGCTGGTCGAGCGCGCGAAGGCAGCCGGTTACGAGTTGATGTTCGTCACCGTGGACCTCGCCGTGGGCGGCAAGCGCGAGCGCGACCTGAGGAACGATTTCGTCGCGCCCTTCAGCCCGGGCTGGCGCAACTCGCGCGACGTGTTCTTGAAACCAGCCTGGCTGGCGGACATGGCGCGCCACGGCATCCCGCAAATGAAGAACCTGGAGGGCATGGCGCGCACCTCGACCAGGATCACCGACATCGCCGCCTCGGTCGCGCGCGAGATGGATGCCTCCCTGGACTGGGAACAGCTGAAGGCGATTCGCGACGCCTGGCCGGGCAAGCTGGTGCTGAAGGGTGTCGAGCGCGCCGACGACGCCGAGCGCGCGGCGGCGCTGGGTTGCGACGGCGTGGTGGTGTCCAACCACGGCGGCCGGCAGTTGGACGGCGCGCAGGCGACGCTCGATGCGCTGCCCGCGGTGGCGCGCGCCGTAGGCTCGAAGATCACCGTGCTGCTCGATGGCGGCGTGCGCCGCGGCGTGGACATCCTGAAGGCGCGCGCGCTTGGCGCGCGCGCGGTGCTCACCGGGCGCGCGACGCTGTTCGGCGTGATGGCGGGCGGCGAGCCGGGCGCCAGGCGCGCCATCGAGATCCTCGGCGGCGAATTCGAGCGCGCCATGCAGCTTTGCGGCGTGCGCCGCGCCGAGGACATCGGCGCGGACCTGCTCGCTCAGCCGAACAGGTGATCCAGCACCAGTTGCTTGAAGGCGGTGGCTTCGATCGGGCCGGCGGGCAGCAGGTCAGCCCTTGAGCTGATCGCCAGCGGGCCGTGGCCGGGATCGTCGGTCAGCCGCCCATGCGATCCCTTGACCAGGCCGGTGTCCTTCAGCGAAATCACGTCGAGCAGCGTGCGCAGGCCCAGCTTGCGCTTGGCCAGGCGCCAGCCGGTTGCCAGCAGAGGAAAACGGATTCCGGGATCGACGAATAGCTCCACCGGGTCGTAGCCGGGCTTGCGGTGGATGTCCACCGTGCGAGCGAAATCCGGTGCGACGCGATCGTCCAGCCAGTAGTAATAGCTGAACCAGCGGTCGGCTTTCGAAATCGCTACCAGTTCGCCCGAGCGGGCGTGATCCAGGCCGCACGCCCGCTTGCCGCTCTCGTCCAGCACGCGCTCCACGCCGTCCAGCCTTTCCAGCAAGGCGCGTACTTCGCCCAGCCGGCTGCGGTCGTTCACGTAGACATGGGCGATCTGGTGATCGGCCACGGCGAAGGCGGCGCTGGCTCCCGGATCCAGGACCTCACGCCCGAACTCCTCGGGGCGCACCGCGATGAGTCCCGCCTTGCGCAGTGCGCGATTGATGTGCACGGCGTCGCTGACCGGCGTGATGCCGTACTCGGAGACCACGATCACTTCGCGGCCGCTCGAGGCTGCGTAGTCGATCAGCGAACCGCAGACGGCGTCGATTTCCCGCAGGTCCTGCCGCACGCGCGGATGCGCGAGGTCCGGCCCGAAGCGCTGCAGGTTGTAGTCGAGGTGCGGCAGGTAGGTAAGCGTCAGCGTGGGATTGCGCGTCTGCATGACGTGCAGCGTCGCCTTGGCGATCCACTCGCTCGCAGAAATATCGGTGAGCGGGCCCCAGAACTTGAACAGCGGAAACTGCCCGAGCTTCGCGTCGAGCTCGTCATGCAACTCGGTCGGTTGCGCGTAGTGGTCGGGGATCTTGCGCCCGTCGGCCGGGTACATCGGGCGCGGCGTCGCGCTCCAGTCGGCGCTCGAGTACATGTTGTACCACCAGAACATCTTGGCGCAGGTGAAGCTCGCGTCGCGCGCCTTCGCCGCTTCCCATATCTTCTCGCCTGCGACCAGGCGGTTGGACTGCCGCCACAGCCACACTTCCGCCAGGTCCCTGAAATACCAGCCGTTGGCGACGATGCCGTGCGCATCCGGCATCGACCCGGTGAGCAGTGTCGATTGCACGGTGCAGGTCACCGCCGGGGTCACGGTGCGCAGGGGGCGCAGGCCGCCGCGCGCCGCCAGGCGCTGCAAATTGGGTGTGTGTTCGCCGACGAGTGCCGGTGAAAGTCCGACCGCGAGGATCACGAGTGTCGGTTGCATGCGGCGTAGAATATCAGCGCATGGCGAGGACGCTGCTGCGCGATTGGATCCTGCGCCAGGCGGACGCGGTGCGCGGCGCCTGGCTGGACACGCAGGCCGCCGCGCTCACGCAGGACCCGGCGGATGCGGCGCTCGACATCGCCCTTGGCATGGTTCCGCGGCGGCTGGGGAAGGCCGCGCTGGTGCTCTCAGACGCGGACCTTATTGCGGCCGACAAGGCCGTGGAGGGATGGGATCCGCGCGGTTGGAGCGTGACCGACGCTGCGCGCATCCTCCTCTTGAGCGGGCTGCCGGCCACCGGGAAACCCTTCGCGGAGCGCTTTCGCGCGCTGTGCCGGAGCGCCGACGCGGCGGAGCTCGTCACCCTTTACCTCGGCCTGCCGCTATACCCGGATCCTGCTTCGCTGGAGGAACAGGTGGGAGAAGGCCTGCGCAGCAACATGCGCGGGGTGTTCGAGGCGATCGCCCACCGCAATCCCTACCCAAAGGCGCATTTCGACGACCACCGCTGGAACCACATGGTGCTCAAGGCGCTGTTCATCGGCAGCCCGCTCGCGCCGATCCAGGGACTGGATGAGCGCGCCAACCCGGAGCTCGCCCGCATCATGTGCGATTTCGCTCACGAACGCTGGGCGGCGGGCCGGCCGGTGCCGTTCGAGATCTGGCGGTGCGTCGGGCCGTTCGCCGAAGGCCAGGCGATCGACGATCTGGCACGGGCGCTGGCGAGCAGCGAGTCCATCGAGCGGCAAGCCGCGGCGCTCGCCCTGGCGGCCAGCCCGGATCGCAGGGCGGCGCGCCTGCTGCAGGATTTCCCGGCGCTCGCCGGCGACATCTCCCGCAGCCGCCTCACCTGGGCGACGCTGCAGTAAACTCGATGCATTGAGCGGGAGCCTTGCCATGATGCTGATCGATCCGCACGCACACATGATTTCGCGCACCACCGACGACTACGAAGCGATGGCGGCCTCGGGCGTCGTCGCGGTCATCGAGCCGGCGTTCTGGATCGGCCAGCCGCGCACCAACGTCGGCTCCTACCTCGATTACCTTTCCTCGATCGTCGGCTTCGAGCGTTTCCGCGCCAGCCAGTTCGGCATCCGCCACTACTGCACCATCGGGCTGAATTCCAAGGAAGCCAACAACGAGGAACTTGCCGAGGGCGTGATGGAGCTGATCCCGCGCTTCGCGCTGAAGGAGGGGGTGGTGGCGATCGGCGAGATAGGCTACGACGAGCAATCGCCGCTCGAGGACAGGTATTTCCGCCTGCAGCTGGAACTGGCGAAGAAGATCGACCTTCCGGTCATGATCCACACGCCGCATCGCGACAAGAAGCGGGGCACCACCCGCTCGATGGACGTGTGCGACGAGCACGGCCTCGATCCGTCCAAGGTGGTGGTCGACCACAACAACGAGGAGACTGTGCGCGAGACGCTGGATCGCGGCTATTGGGCGGCGTTCTCCATTTACCCCAGCACCAAGATGGGCAACGCGCGCATGGTGGAGATCCTGCGGCAGTACGGCGCCAAGCAGGTCATCGTCGATTCCGCCTGCGATTGGGGCATCTCCGAGCCCCTGGGCGTCGCCAAGACCGCGAAGCTTGCGCTGCAGCAAGGCATCGCGGAGGAGCAGGTGCGGCTCGCGTGCTACCAGAACGCGCTCGAGGCCTATGGCCAAAGCGGCCAGATGAAGGAGGAGGACTGGCTCAGTCCGGCAGCCATCGACCAGCGTGCTGTATTTGAAGGCAACTCCATCCTGCGCGGTGGGCGGGAGCCGCGAGTGGAGGAGCGCAAGAGCCGGCGCACGATGGACGATCTGATAATCGAGTAGCGCGGCACCTCACGCGCATTGCGCAGTGCGGCAATTGGCCTTCGACCGGGCCAGGCCCAGCGAAACTGTATCGTGGGCCGAGTCCCAATTGTAGAAATCTGTCAGGCGGCTACGTATACTGAGTCTTCCTGCAGGTCGGGGAAATCCAAATTTTGGGAGGTGACAAATGAAACTCGCGAAAGTCAGTGGGGCATTTTCCGCTGCCGTGCTGCTCGCTGTGGCGGGCGGGGCGGCGATGGCGCAGACGAAGATCAAGCTCGAGCCGCTCGTCACGGCCATCAACACGCCGCTGGCGATGGTGCAGCCGGCGGGGGACGCCCGCATGTTCATCATCGAGCAGAACGGCCGCATCAAGATCCTCGAAGGCGGCAAGCTGCGCCCGACGCCGTTCCTCGATATCCGCAGCAAGATTCCGAAACTGCACCATGATTTCGACGAGCGCGGCCTGCTCGGCCTCGCCTTCCATCCGAAATTCAAGGACAACGGCAAGTTCTACGTCGCCTACAGCGCGCACCTGGATTACGGCGCGGATCTCGGGCAGATGCTGTGGTACTCGCACAGCAACGTGGTCGAGGAATACACGGTGTTGAAGGGCGATGCGAACACGGCGGATCCGACCTCGGCGCGGCGCATCATGACCACGGCCTGGCCGCAGTTCAACCACAACGGCCACTGGATCGGCTTCGGCAAGGACGGCAAGCTGTACGTGTCGATGGGCGACGGCGGCTACGCCAACGACTGGGGCATCGGCCATAACCCGGCCATCGGCAACGGCCAGGATATGAATGTCGTTCTCGGCAAGATGCTGCGCATCGACGTGGACGCGCGCACCGGGAACAAGGCCTACGGCATCCCGTCGGACAATCCCTTCGTCGGCAAGAAGGACATCCAGCCCGAGATCTGGGCCTACGGCCTGCGCAACCCGTGGCGCTGCTCGTTCGATACCGGCAGCGGTGCGCTGTTCTGCGGCGACGTGCAGCAGAACAGCTACGAAGCCATCAAGATCGTCGGCAAGGGCCAGAACATGGGCTGGCGGCGCGTGGAAGGCATGATGCGCTGCTTCGACTACCTCAAGCCCGACGATCATCCGGCCAACTGCGACAAGGCCGGCATCACGCCCGCGATCATCGAGTACAACAACTGCACGGCCAAGCCCCAGGGCTGCAAGGGGATCTCGGTGACGGGCGGCTACGTGTACCAGGGCAAGGTCGGCGCCTGGAAGGGCAAGTACATCTTCGGCGACTGGAGCAAGGACTTTGGCGTGATGGACGGCCAGATTTTCTTCGGCACCAAGGGCGCAGGCGACAAGTGGACCATGGACACCGCCGAAGTGGTCGGCATGGCGGGCAAGAAGCCCTACATCCTGGCGTTTGCGCAGGACAACAACGGCGAGGTCTACGCGTTGACCTCGATCACCACCGGCCCGAACGGGTCGCTGGACACGATCTACAAGATCGTACCGGCGCAGTAACCCTCTGGCCATGCGGGAAACCGCCGCCGTCGCGCAGTCGCGGCGGCGGCTGTTGCGAGCGACGGGCACGCTGGTCTGCGTGCTCGTCGTGTTTTCGGCTGTCGCCGGCGGGGATCAGACCAAGACCGTGAAGGAAAAGGTCCCGTCATTCAACAAGGCCTATCTGTCCAGCAAGGCCAACATCGAGGCCGGCAGGATCGTCTGGGAGAACCAGTGCCGGCACTGCCATGGCGCCGCCGCCTACCCGGGCAAGGCGCCCAAGTTGAATCCCGGCCAGATGGCGCCGGGTTTCATCTATGAGCGCGTCACCTACGGCTTCGGCAAGATGCCGGGCTGGAAGGACGTGTTCACCGTCGAGCAGCGCAAGGGCGTCGTCGCCTACATCAAGAGCGGCGATTTCTCGCCTTAGCCGACAGTCAGGCTGCAGGCTTGCGCAGCAGGGCGGTGGCCAGCGCGAAGAGCAGCACTGCCAGACCGATCATCACACCCATGCCTTCGCGCGCCGTTTCCTCCACCCACCACACGTCCTTGCGCCAGAACTCGGGCATGGTGGGCCAGTAGGTGACCGTCGTGGCCGCGCCGACCACCAGAGTAGCCCACAGCAGGCGTTCTCCCGCCGGCGAGCGCACTTGCGGCAGGCGAAACGCGGCGGCGAACGCCCAGGCGGCCGGAATCAGGTAGATGATGATCCACAGCAACGCGTCCGGGTCGTTGTACTGCACCGCTGCGAACCCGACCATGACCAGGCCGAGAACGATGTTTACGTAGCGCATACACCCAATTCTAAGGCAGGATTCTGAACATGGCAGCCGATATCCAATCGACGCAAGCGCGAACCGCCACGCATTGGCAGCGGTTCGCCGTTGCCTACGAGTTTCCCGTCATTTTCACCGACGGGGTGTTCGATCCGGAGAATCCGGCGCTGCGCGACGTGCTGTGCCGGCTCGAACCCGCCAAGCGCCACCGCGTCGTGGTATTCGTCGATGATGGCCTGAACGCGGGACGCGCGCCGCTGTCCGCTGCGATCGTGCAATACGCGCAACGGCACAGCGACGTGATCGAGCTGGCCTGCGCGCCGGTCGACGTGCCCGGCGGCGAGAAGGTCAAGTCCGACCTGCATTTCGTCGAAAGCGCGCAGCAGACCCTGTTCGACCTGCACATCGACCGGCATTCCTTCGTCATCGCCGTCGGCGGCGGTGCGGTGCTCGATGCCATCGGCCTGGTGGCCTCGACCACGCATCGCGGCGTGCGCCACATCCGCATTCCCACCACCGTGCTGGCGCAGAATGATTCCGGCGTGGGCGTGAAGAACGGGGTCAACCTGCAGGGGGTGAAGAATTTCGTCGGCACCTTCGCACCGCCCTTCGCCGTGCTGAACGACATGGAGTTCATCGTCACGCTGCCCGAGCGCGACAAGATCGCGGGCATGGCGGAAGCGGTGAAGGTCGCGCTGATCCGGGATGCCGAATTCTTCGGCTGGATCGAGCGCCACATGGATGCCCTCGCCACCTTCGAGCGCCCGGCGATGGCCAGCATGATCCGGCGCTGCGCCGAGCTGCACATGCGCCAGATCAGCCAGGGCGGCGATCCGTTCGAGTCGGGCAGCGCGCGCCCGCTCGACTACGGCCACTGGTCCGCGCACAAGCTGGAAAGCCTTACCCGGCATCATGTGCGCCACGGCGAGGCGGTGGCGATCGGCATGGCGCTGGATGCGCGCTACTCGGTGCTCTCGGGCCTGCTGGCGCAGGGCGAGGAGGAGCGCATCTGCGCCCTGCTCGAGCATCTCGGCTTCGCCCTGTGGCACCCGGCGCTCGCCAAGTCTGGTGCCAACGGCGAGTGGGCGATCCTGGAAGGCCTGCGTGAATTCCAGGAGCACCTGGGCGGCGAGTTGTGCGTGACGCTGCTCGCGGGCATCGGCAACGGCGTCGAGGTGCACGACATCGACCGCGAGCGCATGCGCCAGGCGATGGTCTGGCTGAAAGACCGCGCGAGCACCTGATGCACCTCTCGTCCGGAGGCGATCTCGGACACCTCACGTATTGCACCAACATCCACGCGGGCGAGCCGCTGGATGAAGTGATGGCGAGCCTCGCGCGCCACCTGCCGGGCATCAAGGCACGCGTTGCCGGCGCGCTGCCCCTGGGCGTCGGCTTGCGGCTCGGCTACGCGGCCGCGAGCCGCTTGCGGGAGCCCGGCGCGATGGCGGAACTCAAGCGTTTCCTCGCCGCGGGCGGCTATTACGTCTTCACCCTCAACGGCTTTCCCTACGGCGCGTTTCACGGCCGGGCAGTGAAGGAAGACGCCTACAAGCCCGACTGGAGCGATCCGCTGCGGCTCGCCTATACCGACCAGCTCGCCGACATCCTGAGCGAATTGCTGCCCGCGGGACAGGAAGGCAGCGTCAGCACGGTGCCCTGCACCTTCAAGCCGTGGGCCGAGGGGCGGCTGGAGGCAATCACCGATCACCTCGTTCGTCACGTCGCGCACCTGGTCGGTCTCGGTGAGCGCACCGGCCAGACGATCGCCCTGGCGCTGGAGCCCGAGCCGTACTGCTACCTCGAGACCATCGAGGAGACGGTCGCGTTCTTCAAGGACCGCTTGTTCGATCGAAAGGGGGTGGCCCGGCTGGCAGCCTTGACCGGACTGTCCACCGCCGATGCAGAGGCCGCCATGCGCAGGCATATCGGCGTGTGTTACGACGTCTGCCATGCCGCGGTGGAGTTCGAGGACCCGCAGGCGAGCATCGAGCAACTGCGCGCCAACGGCATCCTGATCGCGAAGCTGCAACTCAGCTCCGCGCTGCGGGTGGCGGCGTTCGACGAGGAAGGCGCGCGGCACCTGGCCGCTTTCGCCGAGCCGGTGTACCTGCACCAGGTGGTGCAGAAGTCCAACGGCTCGCTGCGCCGCTTCGTCGACCTGCCCCAGGCGCTCGCCGCCTCCGCAAGCGCGGCGGGCGCGGAATGGCGCGTGCATTTCCATGTGCCGGTTTTCCTCGAAGAGATGCTGCACTTCGGCACCACCCAGGCGTTCCTCGCGGCCATCCTGGCGCTGCATCGCGCCGATCCGATCAGCCGGCACCTCGAGGTCGAGACCTACACCTGGGACGTGCTGCCGCCGTCGTACCGTGAAACGGACCTGAGCACGGCGATCGCGCGTGAGTTGAACTGGGTGAAAGCGCAGCTGCTGCAGTGAAGCTGCGTACGGCGCTCAAGCTCGGGCGCGTCTCCAATCTGCCCACTGTGTGGACCAACACGCTCGCTGGCGCGGTCCTTGCGGGCGCGGGCGGCTTCGGGCCTGAGTTCGCGCTCATGCTGCTCGCGTTTTCGCTGTTCTACACCGGCGGCATGTTCCTGAATGACGCCTTCGACGCGCGGTTCGACGCGGTGCAGCGGCCCGAGCGGCCGATCCCTTGCGGCGAGGTGAGCGGCCGCGAAGTGTTCGGCTACGGCTACGGCATGATGGCGGGCGGCGTCGCCCTGCTCGCGTGGATCGGCGCAGCGCCGGCCCTCGCTGGCCTCGCGCTGGCGGTGGCGATCACGTACTACGACTGGAACCACAAGCAGAACCTGTTCGGCCCCGTGGTGATGGGATTGTGCCGCGTGCTGGTCTATGTGGGCGCAGGGCTGTGCACCACGCTCGTGCTGCCCTCCGCGCTGTGGGTCGGGGCCGGGTTGATGCTGTGCTACCTGATCGGGCTGACCTACGTCGCCAAGCAGGAGAACCTGGGCAAGGTGGAGAACCTCTGGCCGCTCGTCTTCCTCGCGGCGCCAGTGGCCTACGGTGCCTGGCTCGCCGCAGCGCAGACCGTGGTCGGCGTTTTCTGGCTGTTGTTCAGCGGCTGGATGCTGGTGGCGCTGTGGTTCCTGCGCCGGCGCGCGAAAGGCGACATCCCGCGCGCCGTGGTCAGCCTGATCGCGGGCATCTCGCTCCTGGATGCCATGCTGATCGCGGGAACCGGGTCAGTGGCGCTCGCCGGCCTCGCCCTGGCCGGCTTCGGCGTCACGCTGTTCTTCCAGCGCTACATCTCGGGAACCTGAGCTACTGGAAGCGGTACAGATAGCTCGCGCGCAGCAGCATGCCGTCGTATTTCAAGCTGCCGGCGTCCGACTTGGAAGAGTAGCTGGTCAGCGTGAAATCGAGTGAGCGGTTCCCGGACAGGGGATAGTTGAAGCCGATGTCCCACGAGAGGGTCTTCGCGTCGAGGCGGTAGCAATCGGCGGCGCGGCCGAGCCCGCTGGCAAGGGCCGGATCCAGCTCCCATACCGGCGACAAGCCGCTGACCGTGATGCTGCAAAACACGTGGTCGCCAGAGAGCTGCATCAGCCGCGCATACGCCGTGTTCTTCACGCCGAGGCGGTAGTCGATCGTCGCCCACAGTCGGCTGGTGGACAGGTCGTAAAGCCCGGCGGTGCCGCCGCCGTCGCGCTGGTCCAAGCCGAAGCCGGCGCCCAGGCGAACGCGGTCGGTGACGTGGCTGCCGGCACTTGCCTCGAACGACAGGATGGAGCCGTCGCGCAATTCGCTGTCGGCATGCTGCAGCCATGCGAAGTTTCCGGCGACCTCGAAAAAGGGCGAGTTGAATTCCGACCCCGGCTGGATCCGCCAGGCGGCGCGCCCCGAGAGCGCCAGGTTGCTCAAATCCTTGAATTCGGTGAACTGGCTGTAGCGCGCCGCCGCGCGGAACACTGCGCCGCTGCGCGGCCCGAGCAGCATGCTGCGTGTCGCCGAGCCCTCCAGCGACAGGATGTTGTCGGCCTTGCGGTCCGCGTCGTACAGGCCACGGCTCGCGTTGTCGTCGTAGGTGTAGTCCGCGTCCAGTCCGTAGCGGGTGGAATCGGCGAGCGCGGGTTGGGCGGCCAGCAGGAGGGCTGCGGCGATGACGGTAGTGCGCTTCATGCGTCTTCCCCCGGGGTGGGCTTGCACGTGATAATACGTCGTCGATCCATTCGGCGAAAGGGACGCGTCCATGGCGAAACGCAGCGAAGATGCCGAAGACCCCCGGCGGGCATTCCTGCTGAAAGCACTGGCCGCCGGCCTGCTGGGCGCGGGCGGAATTTCGAGCGCCGCGGCGCAGGTATTCGGCCGGCGCCCGCGCAAGCTGCCCGCGGGTCAGTCGGTGTATGAAACTAGCGGCGCCGCCAGCGTCAACGGCCAAGCCGCCACAACTGCCACACGCATCGCGGCGGGCGACCGCATCGAGACCGGCGCGGGCGCGCAGCTGATCTTCGTGGTCGGGATGGACGCATTCATCATGCGCGAGAACAGCCGCCTGGAGCTCGGCGGATCGAACATCGTGGTGAACACCATGCGCCTCGCCACCGGTGCGCTGCTTTCGGTGTTCGGCAAAGGGACGCCGAAGCGCGTGATCACGCCGACCTCCACCATCGGCATCCGCGGTACCGGCCTGTACGTCGAATCCCAGCCGGACCGCAGCTACGTTTGCAACTGTTACGGTGAGGTCGAGATCGCGGCAGCGGACGATCCCAAGGTGACCGAGCGCATCGTCTCGAAGCACCACGACGCGCCGCGCTACGTGCTGAAAGCCGGTGCCGCCCGTCGCATCCAGCCTGCCCCGTTCATCAACCACACCGACCTGGAATTGACGCTGATCGAGAGCCTGGTGGGACGCACCCCGCCGTTCTCGCTGTTCGACGAAGGTTACGGCGGCGCGCGGCGCTACTGAGCATAAATCCTGGAGGAGGGAAAATGAAAATCAAGAGGAAATTGACGCTGGTGCTGGCCGCGGCAAGCTTCGCCGCCGCAAGCGCGAACGCACAGACGGTCAAGGTCGGCGTGGTGCTGACCTACACCGGCGTGGGCGCCGAGTTCGCGCAGCAGATCGACCGCGGCATGCAGATGTTCATGAAGCTCAACCCGAACGCCTTCGACCCCTACAAGATCGAGCTGATCAAGCGCGACGCCAAGAACCCGGGCGGGGCGGACGCGAGGACCGCGGCGCAGGAGCTCATCGTGCAGGACAAGGTGGACATCATCACCGGGGTGATCTACTCCTCGAACGCCATCGCCATGGAGCCGGTGATCACCGCGGCCAGGAAGCCGTTCCTGATCATGAACGCGGGCACCGCCTGGATCACGAACCTCTCGCCCGTGATCACGCGCGTTTCGTTCTCGATGTGGCACGCCGGCCACGCCATGGGCGACGCCTCGGCGAAGATGCTGAAGGCCAAGACCGCGGTGGTCGGCTACACCGACTATCCGCCGGGCAAGGACAGCCTGATCGCCTTCAAGACCGCGTTCGAGGCCGCGGGCGGCAAGGTGATCGACGACATTCCGATGGGCGGCCCGGGGCAGGTGCCCGACTTCACGCCCTTCTTCCAGCGCGCCAAGGACAAGAAGCCGGACGTATTTTTCGTTTTCGTGCCCGCGGGTAACCACGCCGTCGGCGTGATGAAGACCTACAACGCGCTCGGCATGAAGCAGGCGGGCATCCGGCTGGTGGGACCGGGCGACATTACCCAGGACACCAAGCTGCAATCCATGGGCGACGAAGCGGTCGGCCTGGTCACGGTGCACCACTACAACGCCGATCTCGACAACCCGGTCAACAAGCGCCTGGTCGCCGCCTGGAAGAAAGACTACGGCGCCGACGCGACGCCTGACTTCATGGCGGTACAGGGCTACGACGGCATGGCGGCGATCGCCCACGCGGTGGTCGCCAACAAAGGCAAAGTGGATGCCGACAGCTTCGTCAACTCGCTGCGCGGGTGGAAGTTCGACAGCCCGCGCGGGCCGATCTCGATCGATCCGCGCACGCGCGACATCGTCATGAACGAGTATCTGAGCGAGATCGTGAAGAGCGGCGGGCGCCTGGTGCAGAAAAACATCGGGGTCATTCCGGCTGTGAAGGACATGTGCAAGGAGCTCAAGGTGGATCGGTGCGGCAGCTAGCGCTGCGCACCCAGCCCGCAGCACCCGCGCCGCCGCCCGCGGCAACCTGACGGGCGGCGGTTCTTTTTCATGGAGCAAGTGCTCGGCATCCTGCTTGGCGGCTTTGCCGCCGGCATGGTGCTGTTTATCGTCTCGGTCGGGTTGTCGGTGACCATGGGCCTGATGGGGTTCGTCAACCTCGCCCACGGCGGCTTCGCCATGCTCGGCGGCTACGTCATCGTGCTGACCATGAAGCACTGGGGCCTGCCGTTCTTCCCCGCGCTGGCGCTGGGCTTCGTGGCAGTGGCGGCGCTGTCGGTGGTGCTCGAGCGATCGCTGTACGCGCGCCTGTACCGCGCCTCGGAGCTCGACCAGGTGCTGTTCACCATCGGCCTGGTGTTCGTGATGATCGCCTCGGTCACCCTCGCGATCGGGCCGGAGACACAGACGCTCGTACTGCCGCAGTGGCTGCGCGGCCAGACCGATCTCGGCCTCATCAAGTACCGCACCTATAGCCTGGCCATGATCGTCGCCGGCTGCGCGCTCGCGGTCGCGCTTTGGCTCGGCTTCGAGCGCACCCGCTACGGCGCCAGGATTCGCGCCGCGGTGGACAACCGCCGCATGGCACAGTCGCTCGGCGTCGACGTCGGGCGCCTGTTCACCGCCACTTTCGCCATCGGCAGCGGGCTGGCCGCGGTGGGCGGCGGCCTGGGCGCCGAGATCCTCGGCCTCGATCCGCAGTATCCGCTGAGGTATCTGGTGTATTTCCTGATCGTGGTCGCGGTCGGCGGCCCGGGGCGGGTGAGCGGCGTGTTCGTCGCCGCGCTGCTCATCGGAGTGCTCGATTTCGTGTTCAAGATCTATTTTCCCAAGGGCGGCACGCTGTTCATCTACGCGCTCACCCTGGTGCTGCTGCTATGGCGGCCGCACGGCCTGTTTGGCAAGCGCGCCGGATGAGCGCAGCCGCCACTCGCAATCCTGCCGCGCTCGAGCTGGCGCAACGCCACCGCTTGCGCTGGTGGGAGGTGCTGCCCTGGCTCGCCGGCATCGCGGCGTTCTTTGCCTTTCCGAACTACCTCGCGTTCGGCTCGCAGTTGCTGATCATGATCCTGTTCGCGCTGTCGCTCGATCTGGTGCTGGGCTACGCCGGCATCGTGACGCTCGGGCATGCCGCGTTCTTCGGCGCCGGCGCCTACACCGTAGGCATGCTGGCACAGCACGCGGGCTGGACCGAGCCGCTCTCGGGCCTCGCCGCTGCGGCCATCGTCGCCGGCGCGATCGGGCTGGCGAGTGGTTTGGTGCTGCTGCGCACGACCGGCCTGACCCTGCTGATGCTGACGTTGTGCACCATGGCGCTGCTGGAGGAAGGCGCGAACATGGCCTCCCACTACACCGGCGGCTTCGATGGCATGCCGGGACTGAAGTTCGCGCCGCTGCTCGGATGGTTTGCTTTTGATCCGCTGTATTTCCGCGCGCAGTACGTCTACACGCTGCTGGTGCTGTTCGCCTGCTTCGTGCTGGTGCGGGTGCTGGTGTACTCGCCCTTCGGCCAGAGCCTCACCGGGATCCGCGAGAACCTGCTGCGCATGCACGCGGTGGGCGCGCCGGTGCGCGCGCGACTGGTCATCGCCTATGGCGTTTCCGCCGCCCTCGCCGGCGTCGCCGGTGGGCTGTTCACCCAGACCAATGCCTTCGTCAATCTTTCCGCGCTCGGCCTGGAGCGCGCCGCTGGCGTCCTGATCGTGCTGATCCTCGGCGGCTACGGGCGGCTGTACGGCGCCTTCGTCGGCGCGCTGGTCTACCTGCTGCTCGAGCACACGCTCGCCAGGGCCTATCCGACCGCGTGGCAGATCGGCGTCGGGCTGATGCTGATCGTGGTGGCGCTGACCGCGCGCAACGGCATCATCGGCATCGGCGACGCGCTGCTGCGGCGCAAGGGCGGCGCGCGATGAACGACGCACTGCTCGAGACGCGGGGCCTGTGCAGGAACTTCGGCGCACTCGAGGTCGCGCGCGACATTCATTTCCGCCTCGAGCGCGGCGCGCGCCATGCGCTCATCGGGCCCAACGGCGCCGGCAAGACCACCTTCATCAACCTGCTCACCGGGCTGCTTGCTCCCAGCGGCGGCCGCGTGTTGCTGGAAGGCGAGGATGTCACGTCGCTGGCGCAGGCGAAGCGCGTGAAGCGCGGCATCGCGCGCACTTTCCAGATCAACCAGCTGTTCCGCGGCCTCTCCGTGCTCGAGAACGTGTGCATCGCGGTCACCGAGCGCCTCGGCGCCGGCAGCTCGATGCTGCGCCCCGCGGGCCGGCGTGCCGACGTGCTCGCCGAGGCCTCGCGGCTGGTCGACGCGATGCGGCTCGGCGACGACGCCGGCCGCCGGGTCGGCGAGCTGCCCTACGGCCGGCAGCGCCTGGTCGAGATCGCGATCGCGCTCGGGCTCAATCCGCGCGTGCTGCTGCTGGACGAGCCGGCGGCGGGCGTGCCAAGCGCCGAGAGCCACATCATCCTCGATGCCATCGCGGCGCTGCCCAGGGACATCGCCGTGCTGATCATCGAGCACGACATGGACCTGGTGTTCCGTTTCGCGCAGCGCATCACCGTACTGGTGAGCGGGGCGATCTTCGCCGAGGGCTCGCCCACCGAGATTGCGGCCAATCGCGAAGTGCGCGCGGTGTACCTGGGAAGCGCGCTCGATGCCTGAAGCCCTGAAGCTGCAAGGCATGCGCGCCGGCTATGGCGAGACGCACGTGCTCGAAGGCATCGATCTGACGCTCGCCGCGGGCGAGAGCCTGTCCATCATCGGCAGGAACGGCGTGGGAAAGTCCACGCTGCTCGCCACCGTGATGGGGCACACCACGCTGCACGCGGGATCGATCGAGCTTGCCGGGGCGCGCATCGACGCGGCGCCGCCGCACCGGCGCGCGCTGGCGGGATTGGGGTATGTGCCTCAGGAGCGCGAAATCTTCCCGTCGCTCTCGGTGCGCGAGAACCTGGAGCTCGGCGCGCGTCCCGGGCATTGGACCGAGGCGCGCGTGTTCGAGCTGTTTCCCAACCTCAAGGACCGGCTCGGGCTCGGCGGCAGCCAACTCTCCGGCGGCGAGCAGCAGATGCTGGCGATTGCGCGCGCGCTGCTTACCAATCCTTCGGTGCTGCTGATGGACGAGCCCACCGAGGGCCTGGCGCCGGTGATCGTGCAGGCGCTGGCGCAGGTGCTGGCGCGGCTGCGCGCCGCGGGCGGCCTGTCGATCGT
>CAZVZV010000197.1:0-3062 GCA_964631735.1 uncultured Enterobacteriaceae bacterium | reverse complement strand
AGGCCGAAAGCCCGCACACGGATCTGCACTTCGTCGGCGCCGGGTTCGACGACGGCGATGTCGCGCATCTGCAACGCGTCGGGGCCGCCCGCTTTTTCGACTACATAGGCTTTCATGTCTGGTTGCTCCTGCGTGCGTGGTGGCGGGATCAGTCATCCCAGCGCGCATAAATCAGCGCGGCTCGGCAGTGGCTTTCCCCAAACACATCGACGCCGGCAAGCCTGTCGATCCAACGTCCCTGAATCTCGACGGCGCACTGGGAAACCACGCCATCCAGCAGCGTGCGGAAGATCGCGAACTTGTTGTCCCAGCTGTACTTCTGCGCGGCCTGAGACATCACCTTCATCTGGTCGGTGCCGTCGTGGATTCGCTTGACCGTCCTGTAGACATCGAGTGCGTAGTCCTTTGACATCCGCACGTCCTCGCGATTGGCGAGGTAGGTGAGATGACCTGGCACCAACACATCAAAGTCATAGGCCATCAGTTGATCGAACACCTTCAGGTAGGCGTGCATGTTGGTGCTGAGGTCGAAGTCCATGAACGGCACGTGACCCGCGGCCAGGGTGTCGATAGCCATCAGGAACCTGCGCCCTGGCACGTAGATGAACAGATCGCCCTCGGGCGAGTGCCATTGGCCCTTCTTGAGCTCGACGGTCATCGTTCCAAGCTTCAGCGTGCGATGGTCCTTGAATGTGCTGGTCGGCAGCGGCCGGCGCGCATCGTTCTTTTCGCGCAGGAATGCCGCGGTATCGGCCTCCGCGACGATCGTCAGATTCGGCAGCTGCTTGACGAGCAAGCCGGCACCAGCAATGTGGTCCAGATGCGTATGTGAATAGACCAGTTGTACGATCGGCTCACGCGTGACCTCTGCCACCGCCTTGACGATGTGCCGAGAGAAAGACTCGGGCGCATCAAACAGGATCACGCCCTCGCCGGTGGTCACGAAGGCAGACTGGTAGATGCCGTCCGTGATGACATAGACATCCGGCTTCACCTGCGTCACCAGGTAGCCCTTCTGCGGATCGACGGCCAAGGCGCGTGCCTTGATTTGCGGGAGCACGGGCGCGTAGTTCGGCAGCCTGTCGGCTTCCTGCGCATGAGCGACCGTGGTTATTGCGATACCCAGCGCCAGCAGATGCGTGGCGAGGGCGGAGGAAAGCTTCAAAGTCTTCATGGCGAGGGCCTCGATGTTCATGGGAAACTCCTGCTGGAGAAGTTGGTTGGCAATCGGTTCGCGCGTTCGCTTGCCGATGGACGTCAATTTAGGCTTCTCGTCGGTGGATATGAAGAGCTATGATTGACAACATCCCTTCCATAACTGAGAGGTCGTCATGGACCTAAATGCGACCGCGCTCTTCGTTGCGGCCGTCCAGACCGGTAGCTTGTCCGCAGCAGCCGCCCGCTTGGAGATCCCACTTCCCACCCTAAGCCGTCGCATCAGACAACTCGAGCAGGAGTTGGCCGTTCAGCTGATGGAACGTTCGGCGCGCGGCATCCAGCCCACCGATGCGGGGATGCGCCTGTACGAGCATGCAAGTCGCGGCGTCGAACTGCTGGCGGAGGCTGAAGAGGCCGTGCGCTCAGACCAGGCTCAACTCAAGGGTCGACTGAGGCTGTCCATTCCTCCGGGAATGGAGCCGTGGTGGGAATTGCTTCGCGACTTCCAGGCTCAGTATCCGGACATTCGTCTGGCCGTCTATGCCACGGAGAGGCGCATCGACCTGATCCAGGATGGCATCGATGTTGCGTTGCGGGTTGGCGCAATCGTGGATGAGTCAATGGTGGCGAGGCCGGTGGCCTCATACCGACACGTTCTGGTTGCCTCGCCCAAGCTCATCGAGAGCCTCGGGAACCCGAAGAGCGTTGATGACTTGCATCGCTTCCCTTGCGCCGTGTGGGCCTCGGGTTCCGGTGCGCGCAGCGAGTGGCGGCTCGGCGAAAGGACCTTCGAGCCGGCAGCAGTCATCGCTGTCAACGACTATCAGCAGTTGCGCCGTTGTGCCTTGGCGGGTGACGTGCTGACCGAGTTGCCGCCGTTTCTCGCACGACGGAACCTCGCGAGTGGAAAACTCGTGGGCATCTTGGTACGGCACCCACTGCCTGAACAGACCATTCAGTTGCTATATCCCTCGCACCGGCACCCATCGAGCCTGGTTCGCGCCTACATCGAGTTCTGCAAGCGGCACGCCGCGCGCTGCATCACCGGTCAATCGACCTTCAAGCCGCGGCCCGCCGGCTAGGCGCAGGACGATCGGTCGTGTTCGCGCAATTACCGACGATGGGTCGTCATTGCGGTGCCGGAAAGCTGCCTGTCGGGAACGGTGGCTCATGACCGATAGCAGCCGTCGTAGGGCGAATCCTGCGTGGCGTCCAAATGCCGCATAACTAGAAGTAGCAATCCCATTGACGGGGAATTTCCCGTCAACTTGACGAATAAACTGGCCGGGTGCATGATAACTACTGGATATATAAACAGGTCACATTTCGAGACACCTCCCAATACGTCATGAATACGCCCGACACCTCCGGCCCGACAAAAAGCCTACTCCTGGACCGCATCCGGGACAAGATTCGCTTGGTGATCGAGTGATTGAGTGATTGAGCGATTGGGGAATTGAGTTACTGAATTCCTGAGTCACTCAATCACCCTCGCAGCGACTGCGCGCCACCCATCGTTCGATGGCTCAATCCCCCAATCACTCAGTAACTAAGTCACTCAATCACCCTCGCTGCGACTGCGCGTTGTGCGCGCAAGCCGGGGGCGAAGTGCTGTGGGACGACGGTTTCGCCCGCGTGGTGCTGATCGGCGATGCCGATCATCCGGCGTATTGCCGGGTGATCCTGAATGCCCACAGGAAAGAGATGACCGACCTCACCGAAGCCGAGCGCGCGCGGCTGATGAAAACGGTGTTCGTCGTGGAGCGCGTGCTGCGCGAGCTGCTCGAACCGGAAAAGATCAACCTGGCCAGCTTCGGTAACATGGTGCCGCACCTGCACTGGCACATCATTCCGCGTTTTGCCGACGATTCGCATTTTCCCAACGCGGTGTTCGGCAGCAGGCA
>CAZVZV010000196.1:0-1585 GCA_964631735.1 uncultured Enterobacteriaceae bacterium | reverse complement strand
GTTCGCTGCGGTGCGGCAAAAAATTGCCTGAATCAACCGAACCACCGCCAACGGAAAACTGTGGTCATGTGAGCTCTTCTACAGTAATAGCGGTGCTACACGAGCAACGTCGCCAGGGCCCAGAAGAGCAGCAGACCCCCTGACAATTTCCCGATTGCTATTCCAGCCGGGGCAAGCTTCTCCACGAGCACGAGTAGGGTGAGCGCAGCTATCCACACTAAATTCATTACCCCACCGACGAATAGCAGCGCCATAAGCGTCCAGCAGCAGCCGACGCAGTAAGCGCCGTGGCGAACGCCAAGGATCAGGCTGCCGAAGCGTCCCGGGCGCCAGTGCTCAGTCAAAAAACGTGCTGGGTTCCGGCATTGCGCCAGGCACGCGTGCTTGAGATTGGAAAACTGATAGAGACCAGCGGCCGCAAGAATCGTCGCCGAAAGCGTGGCGCTCTTCGACCACAACATCATTTCAGAAAGCAACCCTGCAGGCTGCAGTGCCTGCTGCGCTGCCGCCGCAACAGTAGAGAAAGCAAGCCATATCAAAAGGTATCCGGCGAGCAGCAGCAGCGACGGTAGGTACACATTCTGGGCAGTTGCCTGATGCCGACGCATGACTACTCCGTAGAGGAGCACCAGGGGGGCCGCGCTTGGGGTCATCATTGCAATCATCATCACCCACCACATTGCGATGACGATCGGCCATGTAGAGTCCATTGCTCCCATGTCGTCAGCCTGCGCGTGGGGAAACAGGCTCAGCGTAGTCATGTCCATTGCGCTCATGCCCATGCCGGCTCCTTGCCAGACGTAGGCCCAGGCAAGCGCAACAATGGCGACGAGCCCGGCGGCGATGACCGCCCGTTCGTGCTTAAGGACGTCCTCGACGACGCTCAAGCCGCAGCGCGGTGCCGGATTGGCCCCTTGTTGCCTAAGTGCAATCGCGCAAATTGCGCGTAGCTGTTCTTGAGCTCGAAGGGAAGATTGCCGTGCGAGCGGCTAGAGGCGGATCCGATCTCGGCAAGCTCGTACTCGAAGCCATGCGGCAGATCGATGCGGGCCCGGTGCTCTTGGCCGGTCACGGGATTGCGGATCGGCTCGCCGTCAAGTTCGAAAACACCATCGACGCGCACCTTCCCGCGCCGGGCGTCAACGTCGACAACGTATTCGATCGACGCGAAGATCGGGTCGAAAGCCTTCTCAAGCGTCGTCGCAAACACAGCAAACATGGTGGCAAAGGGTTCCGTGTCCTGCCCAGTCATGATTTTGAGAAGCGCCTCGCGCTGCTGCGCGCTCGCCTTGACATCGACAATCGGCTGGCATTTGCCCTTGCCCTCGTGGATGGGGCCTGGCCACCGAAACACGAAACCAATCTTCAGCCCGTCCAGCGGAACATCACCGTAGTGGCCTTTGTCGATCGCAATCGCGCCCATGGCATCGCAGTTCCCGTTGGTGGGCAGGGCATTGAATTGACATGGGCAACCGTAAGCACAATTGCAGTTGACCAACTCGCTGCCCTGAATCTCCCATTTGGTCATGTCAATGCTCCTTAAGGAAAGCCGATCCGAAGATTATCTCAATGCAGGAAAGCGCGA
>CAZVZV010000195.1:0-1043 GCA_964631735.1 uncultured Enterobacteriaceae bacterium | reverse complement strand
GCCGCTGCTGTGCGGCATGGCGAAGGCGAAGTACTACCTGCTGACCTGCGAGCAGGTGTCGGGCGAGGAGGCGGAGCGGATCGGGCTGGTGTCGCTTTGCTGCGAGGAGGCCGAACTGCAGGCGAAGGCGCTGGAGGTGGCGAGGAAGGTCGCCGCCGGCGCCCAGACCGCGCTGCGCTGGACCAAGTCGAGCCTCAACAACTGGCTGCGCATGGCGGGGCCGATCTTCGACAACTCGCTCGCGCTGGAGATGCTCGGCTTTAGCGGCCCCGAGGTGCGCGAAGGCGCCGCCTCGCACCGGGAGAAGAGAAAACCGAACTTCCCGCCGGAGCCGAAGGACTTCTAGGCCTTGGGCGCCAGCAGGCGCTCGAGGTCTTTCACCACCGCCGCCGGATCTGGCGGTACGCGGCCCTGGGTGGTGAGCAGCACGCGCACCGGCAGGTCGACCAGGGTCGGGTCAGGATGGTCGCGCAGGTGCGCCGCGTTCTGCAGCATTGGCAGGATGTGTTGCGTGCGGATGCCCGCCATCGCGCTGTCGATGCCCTGGATCACGGCGTTCTGCGCACGGGCGATGCCGATGAGCAGTTCGGCGAGCTGTTGCGCGGAGATTTCCATGCTGTCCTCCCCTGGGCGGATATCGCGCCGATGTTAGCATCCAGCAGGGAGACACCATGTTTGCCGGCAAGCGTCCCGCTTACCTCGGTGTGAAGGACAGACGGCTCGCGCGCCCCAGGAGCACGCCGAATTGCGTTTCCAGCCAGGCCAATCCGTCCGACGCCGAACACTACATCGCGCCGATCGTTTTCAGGGGCAAGGTGCTCGACGCGATCGCCGCGGTGCGCAGGGCCGTGGAAAGCATGCGACGCACGACCGTCATCCGCCACGAAGGCAACTACCTTCATGCGGAATTCAAGTCGAAGTGGATGGGCTACGTCGACGACGTCGAATTCACCCACGACGAGCAGGCCGGCCTGCTGCACGTGCGCTCCGCCTCGCGTCTCGGGCGGCGCGATCACGGCGTCAACCGCGCGCGCGTCGAAGCC
>CAZVZV010000194.1:0-1008 GCA_964631735.1 uncultured Enterobacteriaceae bacterium | reverse complement strand
TCTACGCCGACGGGGGCAAGGGCAAACAACCGATCCTGCACGTAGTGGCCGGCAAACCGAAGAAGGACCTGGTGAAGGGCGTGATCGACCACATGGCATTCTTCGGCACCGGCCTTGCCGCCACGGTGGACAAACTCAAGGCGCGCGGCATCGCCTACGAGCTGAGGAAGCTTCCGGCCTACGGCACCTGGCAGTTGTTCTTCCTCGACCCGAACAGCGCCAAGGTCGAGATCGACTTCGACGCGGCCGAACCCGCGCCGGCTTGAACCTGTTTCAGCGCGTCGCGGGCGCCGTCCTCGGCATCCTGCTGTTCGCCGCGGCATTCATCTTCGCATCGGTGATCTTTGCCGTGGTCGCGGTGATCGCGCTCGTAGTCTGGGCGTGGCTGATGTGGCGCACGCGCAATCTGCCCAAGCGGGGCCCGGGCACCGTCATCGAAGGCGAGTACCGCGTCGAGCGCGAAGTCAGGCGGCTGGACGAGCCAGAGCGCTAGTCCGCCGCGGCCATTGCGCCGCGGCCACCACGCCGAGCAGCCCCAGGCCCACCAGGCTGGAGATCAGTTCGGGCGCGATCAGCAGCAGCGCCGCCACCACCAGCACGGCGCGTTCCCACATGCGCGCCGAGGCGAGCAGGTAGCCGTGCAGGCCCGCGGCAAGCGCCATCACGCCGATCGTCGCGCTGACAAAGGCGAACAGCGACACGTGCCAGGGCCCGATCAGCAGCAGGGCCGGCTCGTAGACGAACATGAACGGCACGATATAGCCCGCCGCGCCGATGCGCATCGCCGCCCAGCCGGTGTCCCACATGTCGGCCTTGGCAAGGCTGGCAGCGGCGAACACCGCGAGTGCGACCGGCGGCGTGATCGCAGAAAGGATGGCGAAGTAGAACGCGAACATGTGGGCCGCGGGCGTCACCACCCCGAGCTTGATCACCGCCGGTACCAGCAGCGCGACCATCAGGATGTAGGAGGGCGTCGTCGGCAGGCCCATGCCGAGCACGATGCCGGCG
>CAZVZV010000193.1:0-13563 GCA_964631735.1 uncultured Enterobacteriaceae bacterium | reverse complement strand
TGCACTTCGCGCGCCAGGTCGCCGATCGCGCCTACGTCATCGAAAAGGGTCACGTGCGCCGCTCGGGCAGCATGGATGAGATCCAGCAGGAGTACCTGCAGGTATGAGCTGGATCGCGGGCATCGACGTCGGCGGCACCTTCACGGACCTGGTCGCGGTGAATGCGGCGAGCGGCGAAGTGCGCCTCGCCAAGGTGCCGACCACGCCGGAGAACCAGGCTTACGGCGTGCTCGCCGCCATCGACGAAGCGAAACTCGCGCTCGACCAGCTGGATCTCATCGTGCACGGCACCACGACCACCACCAACGCGCTGCTGGAGCGCAAGCTGGCGAAAACCGGCCTCATCACCACGCGAGGTTTCCGCGACGTGCTGGAGCTTGGCCGCCGCACGCGGCCGCGGCCCTACGGCCTCATCGGCTGGTTCGAGCCGCTGATTCCACGCGAATTGCGGCTCGAAGTGCCCGAGCGCATGGACGCCGAGGGGTTGCCGGTGATTCCACTGGACGAAGCCGCAATGCGCGGCGCGGTGCGCCGGCTGATCGACGCGGGCTGCGAATCGCTGGTGATCCATTTCCTGCACAGTTACATCAAT
Source organism: uncultured Enterobacteriaceae bacterium (assembly GCA_964631735.1). Taxonomy (GTDB): domain Bacteria; phylum Pseudomonadota; class Gammaproteobacteria; order Burkholderiales; family SG8-39; genus JAABQT01. The sequence continues at coordinate 12,971 of CAZVZV010000193.1, read as the reverse complement.
CCTGCGCACGAGCGGCGCGCGCTCGACATTGCGCGCGAGTCATGGCCGAACCGCTACCTCACCGCCGGCCACAGCCTGCTGTCCGAATACCGCGAGTACGAGCGCGGCGTGACTGCGGCGGTCAACGCCTGCGTGCAGCCGATCCTCGACCGCTACCTCGAGCGGCTGCGCGCCGAGCTCAAGCGGCGCGGTTATGCCAAGGACCTGCTGGTGATGCAGGGCAACGGCGGCACGGTCTCCTCGACCATCGTGGCCGAGGGTGCGGCCAACACCGTGATGTCGGGCCCCGCCTCCGGCGTCATCGCCGCCGCCTACTCCGCCAGCGCCGCCGGCTTTCCCAATGCCATCACCTACGACATGGGCGGCACTTCGACCGACGTCGGCTTGATCCGCGACGGCGTACCGGAGGTGTCCTCCGAGCTGGAGCTCGAATACGCCATGCCGGTCCACGTGCCGATGGTGGACGTGCACAGCATCGGCGCCGGCGGCGGCTCCATCGCCTTCGTCGGCGAGGACGGCATGCTTCGCGTCGGCCCCCAAAGCGCCGGCGCCAACCCGGGCCCGATCTGCTACGGGCGCGGCGGCAGCGAGCCGACCATCACCGACGCCAACCTGATCCTCGGCAGGCTGAACCCTGAGGCCCTGCTCGGCGTGAAGGGCGCCGTCGACATGGAGCAGATCAAGCGCCTGATGCTGGAGAAGATCGGCGAGCCGCTCGGCCTCGACGCGAACCAGGCCGCGGCCGCCATCGTGCGCATCGCCAACGACAAGATGGCGGGTGCCGTGCGCATGGTGTCACTGGCTCGCGGCCATGATCCGCGCGACTTCGTGCTGTTCCCCTTCGGGGGTGCCGGACCCCTGCATGCAGCGGCGATGGCCAAGGAGCTGGGCATTCCAAAGCTCCTGGTCCCTGCACGCCCGGGGATTACCAATGCCCTGGGTTGCGTGGTAGCGGACCTCAGGCATGACTTCGTGAACACCGTTAATAAACAAGTACAAGACATTGATACAACTAATGTTAATTCGATCATTGAAAAGCAAATTCAAGCCGGGAAGGAGCTGCTGGAACGCGAGGCAGTGGCGATCGAAGGCATCCGTCTTCTGCACACCGCGGACATGCAGTTCCAGGGCCAGACACACATGCTGAGCGTCGCCTTCCCCGGCCCCAAAGTCACACGCGAGCAACTCCAGCAGCTGTTCGAAAAGGCCTACTGGACCCGCTTCGAGGTCGAGCTGCCCGAAATCCGCGCCATGCTGGTCAACGTGCACACCGCCGTGATCGGCCTGCGCCCTCGACTGGACTTGGCCGTGCTATCCGATCGCGCCGCGCCTCATGCGGCGCGAAAGCTTTTTCGGTCGGTGTGGTTCACGGGCGGTTTCCGCCAGACGCCGGTGTACCAGCGTGCGTCGCTTCCCCGGCATCTGGTGGGCCCGGCAATTATTGAACAACTCGACTGCACGACTGTTCTGGAACCAGGAAACAAACTCACCATCGACAAACTGGGTAACCTGCTCATCGAAATATGAACCGCGGCCTGCTGCTGACGATGACCGAACCTCCCCCGCAGCTGGAGGAGGAATTCAACGCCTGGTACGACGACGAGCACATGGCGGAACGGCGCGCCGTCCCCGGCTTCCGCTCGGCGCGTCGATGGATCGCCGAGGCGAAGCCTGGCGAAGGCAAATATCTCGCGACCTACGAACTGGACTCGCCCGCAGTGCTGACTTCGGCAGCCTATCTCGCGCGGCTCGACAACCCGACGCCGTGGTCCAAACGCAGCCTGAAAAACTGCGTGGTATTCCGCCGTTGGGCCTGCGAACAGACGTATCCCGGACTGGCCGATCCGGACGCACACGCCCAGGCGCTACTCTTTTGCGCTGGCGCGGAACAGTATGGGAAGGCCATCCCGGTTGCGCTGCAGGTGCGCCGATTCCACGACCCGAACGGCAAACCGGCCCACGTCGCCCTCTTCGAGCTGGCAGCGCCACTGCCGCTGCCTCGCGACGCCGGCTGGGAATTCCGCCTCTACCGCGCCTACCCGTAGGGTGGGCCCATGGCCCACCGGTGGGCCCATGGCCCACCCTACTCCACTTTAGCGCCCGACTCGCGGATCGAGCGCTCGATCACCGGCGCTTCGGCCGCGATCTCCGCGGCGAATGCCTCTGGCGACGCCGACGGCGAGGCGTCCATGCCCTGCTGCGCGATCCTGTCGCGGATCTCCTGCCTGGCGAGGCCCTTCGCAGCCACCGCGTGCAGCCGCTGCACGATCTCGGGCGCAGTTCCCGCCGGAACGTAGAGCCCGAACCAGAAAGTGGACTCGAAGGGCATGCCGGCTTCTTCCGATCCGGGGATCCCGGGAATGGCAGGCGAGGACTTGCGCATGCTGACCACCAGCGGTCGCATGCGTCCGCCCTTGATGAAGCCAGTCACCGTGGGCGAGGTGGCGAACATCACCTGCGTGTCGCCTGCCAGCAGCGACACGGACGCCGGACCGCCGCCCTTGTACTGGACGGTGGTGAACTTGATGCCCGCAGCGGATTCGAACGCGACCGAGGCAAGGTGCGGCGCCGAACCGAAACCCGCGGAGGCGGAGAACAGCTTGCCCGGGTTGGCCTTCGCGAAGCTGACCAGGTCCTGCAGGTTCCTGAACGGCGTGTCGTTGTTCACCACCAGGATCGTCGTGCCGACCGCCACCCGGCACACCGGGATGAAATCCTTCTGGTCGTAGCCGAGGTCCTTGTAAAGGTTCCTGTTGATGGCGTGGTTGCCCTGGTTGAGCAGCGTGTAGCCGTCGGGCGCCGACTTGGCGACGAATTCCGAAGCGATCGAGCCGCCCGGCGGATAGCCGACCACCAGACGCAGCGGCTTGTTCGGATAGCCTTGTGCCAGTGCGGCGGCCGAAAAGAGGACCAGCGCCGCGATTACCAATGCTCTCATCGCCTACCTCCCGGTAAAGCTCGGCTTGCGCTTCTCCATGAAGGCCTTGCGGCCCTCCTTGTGGTCGGCGCTCGCGAAACAGGTCTCCACCATCTTCACCGCCTTCGCCATGTCGCGCTCGGCGGGGTCCTTCAGCGCCTGCTGCACGGCGAACTTGGCCGCCGCGACGGTAAGCGGGGCGTTCTCGGCGATCAGCTCGCACATCTCGGCCACTGTGTGCTCGAGCTGGGCCGCCGCCACCACCCGGCTGACGAAGCCCATGCGCAGCGCCTCCTGCGCGTCGAACTTGCGTGCCGTGAAAAAAATCTCGGCGGTGTTGGCGGCGCCGATCACGTTCATGAAGCGGCGCACGCCCGTGGGGCCGTAGCCCAGGCCGAGGCGCGCCGCCGGCATGCGGAACACCGCGTCATCCGAACAGATGCGCAGGTCGCAGGAGGCGGCGAGACCCAGGCCGCCGCCCATGCAGATGCCGCGGATGCGGGCGATCACCGGCTTGGAGCAGTTCATCGGTGCGAGGTAGGCCCGCTCCCCCGCCTTGTTGTACTCGGCCTGCGCGTCGCCGGTGCCGCGCAGTTTCTCGAACTGTGAGATGTCGGCGCCGGAGATGAAGGCCTTGTCGCCGTCGCCGGTGATGACGATGACGCGCACCGCGGGATCGGCGTCCAGGGCGGCGAGCGTCGGCGCCACCGCGTTCCACATGTCGAAGGTGACCGCGTTCAACTTCTCGGGGTTGGAGAACAAGACGGTCGCCACCGCCCCTGCGCGTCGCGTGATCAGTTCAGCCATGGGCGAATGATACCCAAGTAGAATCGGCCACGTAGAATTGGATCCATGGACCCGATCACCCTCGGCGTGATCCAGAACGGCCTGCAGCAGGTCTGCAACGAGATGGACCTGGCGTTCTGCCGCGCCGCCTTCAGCCCCGTGATCTCGGAAGGCATGGACCGTTCCGACGGCATCTACGCGCGCGACGACGGCGCACTGATCGCGCAGGGCGAGCTGGGGCTGCCGGTGTTCGTCGGCACCATGCAATATTCCACCCGTGCCGTCATCGAACGCGTGCGCCAGAACGGCTGGACGACCGAACCGGGCGACGTGTTCATCGTCAACGACCCTTACCTCGGCGGCACGCACCTGATGGACGTGCGCTTCGTCAAACCGTTCTTCTACCGCGGCGCTCTGTGGTGCTGGCTCGCCAACACCGGCCATTGGCCGGATATCGGCGGCATGGTGCCGGGCGGCTTTTCGGCAAAGGCCACCGAGGTCGAGCAAGAGGGCCTGCGCCTGCCCCCGGTGAAGCTGTTCAAGCGGGGCGCGATGGACGAGGAGATCCTGTCCATCATCCTGTCGAACATCCGCATCGCCGACCAGAGGATCGGCGACATCAAGGCGCAGGCCGCGGCGCTGACGGTCGGGGAAAAGCGCCTGACCGCCCTGCTCGACCGTTACGGTGCGGACACGGTCGACAGGGCGATCGCCGAGCTGCGCGTGCGCGCCGAGCAGCAGATGCGCGCGAAGATCGCGACCATTCCCGCGGGCACCTACGCCGGCCATGCCATCGTGGACTCGGACGGCGTGGTCGACGAGCCGCTGCACATCCGGGTAAAGATCACCAGGACCGCCGACCACGACTTGCTGTTCGACCTGTCGGAATCCTCGCCGCCCTGCAAGGGGCCGATGAACTCCGTCATCGCCACCACGCGCAGTTCGGTGTACCTGGCGATCAAGCACATCTTTCCCGACGTGCCGATCAACGCCGGCACATTCGTGCCGCTCAAGGTGGCCGATCCGGAGGGCACGTTCCTCTACGCGCGCTATCCGCGACCCGTGTCCGGCTGCGCGGCCGAGGTCAGCCAGCGCATCGCCGAAGCCGTGTTCAACGCGCTGACCGACGCCATCCCCCTGCAACTGTTCGGCGCGCCTGCGGGCACCTCGGGCAACCTGGCGATCGGCGGGCACGATCCCAGGCGCAACCGCTCCTACGTGATGTACCTGTTTACCGGCGGCGGCTACGGCGGCAGCGCCGTGTCCGACGGCATATCGAACGGCTGCTCCACCATCGGCATCTCCAAAATGCCGCCGATCGAAGTGATGGAGCAGTACTACCCTGTGCTGTTCGAGGAGTTCTCGCTGTATGAGGGTTCGGGCGGCGCAGGTGAGCGCCGCGGCGGCTTCGGCGTCAACTACACAGTCCGACTGCGCCGCGGGCCGGCGCGCGCCTCGATGGTCATGGACCACGGCCGCACCGGGCCACTGGGCGCGCTCGGCGGCGCCGAGGGCGGGGTCAACAAGGTCGTGGTCGAGATCTCAGGGAAGGATTACCACCCGCCGCACCTGTCCAAGGACCAGGACATCCAGCTCTCCCCTGGAGACCGCATCCGCGTTTCCACTCCGGGCGGCGGCGGCTACGGCGATCCGCGGCGGCGCGACCCGGCGAAAGTGGCGCAGGACGTGGCGCGGGGGTACTACAGCCGCGAGGAGGCCGAGAAACTCTTCGGCGTGCGCTTCACATCCGACGGTAGCGCGGTCCGCTAAAGGCTAGGACAACTCATCGGCCCACCCTACGCTCACGTGCGAGCGCCGAACGCTACCAGCTCTCTCGCTCGAGACCGGGTACCACGTCGAAGTGCTCATCGCGGCTGAGTACGGGCAGCCGATGCTGGAGCGCTAGTGCCGCGATCCAGGCGTCGTTGGCCGGAATCGGCCGACCCGAACGCTTGAGCGCGACCCGCAGCGCCGCGTAGGTCACGGCGGTTTCCTCCGTTACCGTCAAGATGTCGAAGCCGGGCAGTCGGGACTCCAGCCACGCTTCGTAAGCCGAACGATGCTTGGACTGCGCGATGCCGTAGCGGAATTCGCCGAGCACGATCACCGGGATCGCCGCCCGCGCCTGCCGCCGCAGAACTTCACCGACACCGGCCTCGCCGTCCACAAACGCGGATAGCGCGTTGGTATCCACGATCACGCCCGATCCTCGGGCTCGATGTCCTCGAATCGTTCGTCTATCCTGGCCTGGATGCGCGCCGTTTCCTTGCGCAGCCGGCGCAGCTTGCCGAAGCCCTGCATCCATTCGGGCTCGCCGGGGCGAATCTTGCCCGTGTTGAGCGCGAGCTTTTCCTGCAACGCTTCAGTGACGAGCTGCTTGAGCGTCTGGCCGCGCTCGGCGGCCTTCGACTTGGCCTTGCGAAACAGGGGGTCCGGAATCTCGAGCGTCGTCTTCATGTTCCCATATTACCATATTTACGGCTCGCGTCACGCTAGCTGCCCGACAGCAGCCGGAGAGCTTGTTCGCCGCGCAGCGTGTAGATGGTCGCGCCGCAGACCGCCAGGATCGGCAGCACGAACAAGGCGAGGCTGAACGCAAGCATGCCACGCGGCCCCGGCGCCGCAACGCGCAGGCGCGACCAGGCGGCGAATAGCGTCAGCACTGCGAGCACCCAGCAGAAAAACTCCAGCAGCGGCCGACTCCAGGGTTTGAGCAGAAGGATGCCGATGCCGCCCGCCAGTCCGAGGATCCAGATGCCGAACAGGATCACGTCCTCGAGCACGCTGCGCGCGAGGTGGCGGCGCGTCGCATCGCCCTGCAGATGCAGGCCGATGACGAGATAGGCGCCGGCCAGCAGCGCCGTGGTACAGACGATGGTATAGAGCCAGCCGATGGCCGGCAGCGCAAGCGCCTCCATCGCGCTTCCTCAGCTCAGTAGCGGTACGGCTCCGCGCACTTCACGATCTCGGCGGTATTGGCCATGTCGAGGCAGTGGCGGGCGTCCTCGTTGACCAGGGTGGGCGCTTTCCTGCCGCTGACCGCCGCGGTTTTGGTCGCCTTGGGCTGGCCGGATTGGACCGCCATGCCGGCCGGTTTGGCGGGGGAAGTCTGCGCCACTGACTGGGCCGCAGGCAAAACCGCGAGTAGCGCGATAAGAGTCGTAGCTAAGGTCTTGTTTGCCATGGATCTGTCCTCTCGAGGGATCCCCACGACGCCATGCTAGAACCATCCGCGGCCAGAAGCAACTCGGCTGCTAACCTAGGCGCCATGGCCTCCCTAGCCCGATACGCCTGGCTGTCGGTCGCAGCAGCCCTGACGACGATGGCACTGAAGGGGGTCGCCGCCTGGCTGACGGGATCGGTAGGACTGCTGTCGGACGCGCTCGAGTCGTTTGTGAACCTTGGCGCTGCGTTGCTTGCCCTGTGGATGCTGCGGCTGGCCGTCGTGCCGCCGGACGAGAAGCACCCGTTCGGCTACAGCAAGGCGGAATACTTTTCGGCGGTGCTCGAGGGTGCGCTGATCATCGTCGCTGCGCTGGCGATCGTCGCCGCAGCCCTGCCCAGGCTGATCGAACCCAGGCCGATCGAGGCGATCGGCACTGGCCTGGCCATTTCCCTGGCCGCGACGGCGATCAACCTCGGCGTCGCGCTGGTGCTGCTGCGGGCCTCGAAGCAGCATCACTCCGTCGCGCTCGAAGCGGATGCGCAGCATCTGCTGACCGACGTCTGGACTTCGATCGGCATCGTGCTCGGGGTCGGTGCGATGGTGCTGACCGGCTGGCTGATCCTCGATCCCCTGATCGCGATCGCGGTCGCCCTCTACATCGTGTGGACGGGCGTCGGCGTGATACGACGCTCGGTCTGGGGGCTGATGGACCGCTCGCTGCCCGAAAGCGAGCTCGAGAACATCCGCGCCATCCTGGAGCCGTACAGGGCGCGCGGCCTGGACTACCACGCACTGCGTACGCGGCGCGCGGGCCGGCACAGGCTGGTGGAACTGCACCTGCTGGTGCCGGGAGAGATGAGCGTGCGGGAGGGGCACCGTGTAGCGGACGAAATCGAGGAAAAGATTCGCGGCGCCATGCCGGGAACCGGCGTACTGACGCACATGGAGCCGATCGAGGACCCGGCGTCCTACAAGGACCAGGAGCTGTTCCGCTAGATCAGTTGGCCGTACCCAGGTAGTAATTCTTCACCAGGTCGTTCGTTTCGAGGTCGGCGACCGTCTTGCCTTCGAACACGATCTCGCCGTGCACGATGATGTAGCCGCGGTCCGCGATGCGAATCGCCTGGTGGAAATTCTGCTCCGCCATCAGCACGGTGAGGCCGTAGCGGCGCTTCAGGTCCTTGATCATGGTAATCGTCTGCGAGACGAGAAGCGGCGAGAGACCCACCGACGGTTCGTCCACGAGCAGCATCCGTGGCGATGCCATCAGCGCACGCGCGATCGCCAGCATCTGCTGCTGGCCGCCAGACATCGACCCGGCAAGCTGGCCGCGGCGCTCCTTCAGAGCGCTGAAGGTTTCAAAGCAGAAAGCGAGATTCTTCGCGATGTCGGGACGCGCGAGCGGCCGGAACGCGCCCAGCAGCAGGTTCTCCTCCACAGTGAGCTTGGGAAACAGCCTTCTGCCTTCCGGCACCATGACCACGCCGAGGTTGACGATCTCCTCGGTCGAAAGACGCGCGAGATCGTGCCGCGCGCCGTCCATTTCGAGCATCACCGAACCCTGCGTGGGCCGCACGATTCCCATCACGCACTTCATCAGCGTGCTCTTGCCATTGCCGTTGGTGCCGAGGAGCGCCACCGTCTCGCCATCGCGGACCGTAATCGACACACCGTGAAGCGCGCGCACTGCGCGGTATCCGGCCTCGATTCCCTGCACGGTCAGTTCAAGCGCCAAGGTAGGCCCGCTGCACGTCGGCATTACGCACGATGGTTTCCGGCGTGCCTTCGCAGATGATCCGACCGGCGTCCAGGCAGATCACGCGCTGCGAGAACTTCATCACTGCCTGCATGATGTGCTCGATCATGATGATGGTGATGCCGGCGCCATTGAGCCGGAACAGGATCTCCAGCACTTCGCTCACCTCGTTCGACGACAGCCCCGCCATCGCCTCGTCCGAAATCAGCAACCGCGGTCGCGCCGCCATCGCGCGCGCCAGCTCCATCTTGCGCAGTTCCACCTGCGACAGCTGGCTCGCCAGCGTGCCCGCCTTGTCGGCCAGGCCGATGCCGCGCAGCAGTTCCATCGCCTCGGCATTGGTGTCCGCGCTGTGCAGGGAACCGCGGTGCGCCACGTACTCGAGCGGCACGACGAGGTTTTCCAGCACCGACATGGTGGCGAAAGGCCGCGGAATCTGGAAACTGCGCGCGATGCCGCGGCGCGTGCGCTGGTAGGCAGGCAGGCGACTCAGGTCCTGTCCATCGAACAGGATGCTGCCGGCGTCGTTCCTGAGAGTGCCCGAGACGCAGTTGATCAGTGTCGTCTTGCCCGAACCATTGGGGCCGATCAACCCGAAACGCTCGCCGGCGGCGACCTCGATGCTCACCTCCGACAGCGCGGCGAAGCCGCCGAAGTGCTTCGACACGCCCTTGATCTGCAGCAGCGCGCTCAAGGCTTTCTCCCCGAGCGCAGCTTCTTCACCAGGCCGAGAATCCCTTCCGGGGCGGCCACCACGAACACCACCAGCAATACGCCAACCACCATCACGTTCATCTCGCCGGAAATCGTCACCGTGACCACCTGCTGCAGGGTACTCAGAATGACCGCGCCGATCACCGGGCCCAGGTAGTGGGTCATGCCGCCGATCATGGGGCTCGCCAGCGCGCCGATGGCGTAATTGAGGTTGAAGGTGGACGCGGGCTCGATGAAGTTCAGGTACATCGGCATCGGTGCCCCCGCCGCGCCCATCAGCGCGCCCGAGATGGTGCAGGCGAAAACCTTGAGCTTGAGCGTCGACACGCCGCTGCATTCGGCGGCCTCCTCGCTGTCGCGGATGGCGCGCAGCCCACGCCCGATCCACGAGGTTTCGATGTAGCGCGCGATCGCGACGGCCGCCACCGCCATCAGCACCATCACCATGAACAGCATCGTGATATAGGACTCGAACGGCCAGAGCGGCGCCGGCCGCAGCAGCTGCAGGCCGGTGGCGCCCCCGGCGTAGCGCCAATTGATGATCAGCGTTTCCATGATGACCGTCACCGCGATGGTAGCGATGGCGAAGAAGATGCCGCGCAGTCGCAGCGTCAGCAACCCGGCGCCAAAACCGAGCAGCCCGCCCATCACCGCCGCGGCCAGGATCTGCAGCGCCAGCGGCGCGGCAGTCGCCTTGAACAGGACCGCGGCGGTATAGGCGCCCAGACCGAAGAACGCGGGCGTGCCGAAATTGACGTAGCCGGCGTAGCCGCCGAGGATGTTCCACGCCGTGGCGAGGACGATGAACATCAGCACGGTGTAAGCGGCGAAGAAGTAATACTCGTTCTTCAGCGTGGCCGCCACCAAGGCCGCAATCAGCACGGTGCTCGCCGCTCCGAGCCAGAATTTCATCGTCCGAACAGCCCTTGCGGACGCACGCCGAGGACGATCAGCAGCAGCCCGAACGCGACCGCCGGCGCCCACGAGGCGCCGAAATGCATCAGCACGATCGACTCGGAAATGCCGAGGATCAGTCCTGCGGCCACGGTGCCGGTCATGCTGCCCAGTCCCGCCAGCACCACCACGGCGAACGTGCGCCCGATGTAGACGCGGTCGAGGCCGGGCTCCACCGGGCCCACAATAATCAGCATCGCCCCCGCCAGGGCGCTGGCCCCGGTGGCGATGCCGAAGGCCCATTGCTTGATGCGCACGGGATCTGCGCCCATCAGCCGCAGGGCTCCCTCATCCTGCGCCACGGCCTTGATCGCCCGGCCGGTGAAGGTCTTCGACAGGTAGAGCGTCAGCGCGATCATCAGGACCACGGCGACGCCGAAAGCCACGATGAAGCGCAGCGGAATTCGCATGTCCCCCACGGAAATGGCCTTGCCGATGTAGGCGGCCTCGACGGTACGCTGGTCGACGCCAAAGCCGAGGATCAATCCGACCTCGATGATCAGCGCGACGCCAAAGAAGAAGGCGATGCCGCGCACGCCGGCGTCGCTGCCGCGCCGCTCGAAGGTCTCATAGTAGAAGCGGTACACCCCCATGCCGAGCACGAAGAACGCAGGCATCAGCACGATGCCGGCCAGAATCGGATCGAGGCCGGTGCTGCTGAGGGCGTAGGTGCAGTACGAAGCGAACACCATGATCGCGGGATGCGCGACGTGCGGCACGTCGAGCAGCCCGAAAGAGACCGAAAGCCCGATGCTCACCGCCGCGTAAAAGCAACCCAGCAGGGTGCCGAAGACCACGGCCTCCAGCAGCAGCTCGTAGGAAAAAACCATCCGCCCTCAGGAAAAAAAACGGCGCGGGGTCGCCGCGCCGATCTGCGTTTGGCCGAGAGCGCCTACTTGCGCACCTTCTCGAATGGCGCCATCACCTCCCCGGTCTTGTACTGCTCCGGGTACAGCACCACCTGCTTGCCGGGCTGGCGGAACTGCTCCATGTTCTTGTCGACGATGCCGCGGAACTGCGCCTGTACCACGCGCGGGTTGGCCCACTCGCCGTCCGGGCCGTAGCGGATCGGCCCGACGATAGTCTGCATCTCGTTCTTGCGCAGGTAGTCCGCCAGCACCTTGTGCTCGAGGCTCTTGGTCGCGGTGACGGCCTGCGCGAGCATCTGGCCGATGGCGTAGTTGTACGGCGGCAGGTAGAAGCCGAGCGGGTCCACCTTCGCCTCCACCGCCTTCTTCGAGTAGCGCTGCAGGAACTCCTCGATCCCGGGGTACTTGATGCCGGGGACATAGGAGTTGTAATTGACGATGCCGTTTAGCAGCGAGCCCAGCGATTCCATGATCGGCGTGAACTGCAGTCCGACCATACCGCCGCCGAACAGCTTGACCGACTCGCCGACGCCGATCTCGTTCGCCGCACGCACGATGGCGACCGAGTCGTTCGGGTAAGAGGCGACGAACACCAGATCCGGCTTGGCGGCGCGGATGGCGCGGATCATGGTGGAAAAGTCCACCGTGGTCGGCGGGTAATTCTGCTCGTAGACCGTGGTCAAGCCCCCCTTCTTCGCCAGTTCTTTGGCGCCGTTGGCCAGGTTTTGCGCGAACTCCTGGTCGGCGGCGAGAAAAGCAATGGTCTTGGCGCCGACTTTCTGGCCAGCCTGGAAGTAGCCGTCGAACCAGCTCGCGGCGGAGTTCCAGGGCGCATTGTTGAACCACATGTCGTGTTTGACCGTGCGGTTCACCTGGAAGGAGAAGTTGCCCATCAGCAGCAGGCCGCGCTGCTTGACCAGCGGCATGATAGCCGCCGTGGGCACCGTGCCGTAGGGCGCGATCAGCAGGTCGACCTTGTCGATGTCGAGCAGCTTGGTATAGATCGCCGGGGTCAATGCGGGGTTGGTCTGATCGTCGTAGGAGATGAATTCCACCTTGCGCCCGAGCAGCCCGCCTTTGGCGTTGATGTCTTCGACCCACATCTGCAGCGCCACCAGCGCCGCCTTGCCGCCCGCGCCCAGCGCGCCGGTCTGCGGCATGCTCATGCCGATCTTGATCGGTTGCTGCGCCATGGCGCCAAACGAAAACGCCATCGCGCCGAGCGCGGCCGTCATCAGCTTGTGGAATTGCATCGGTTTCCTCCCCTGGGATGTGGGCGGGATTATAGTAATAAAAACTCACCCGCAGGAGCACTTATGGCCATGATTCCCCGCGAACGGGCGCCCTATTCGGCAATCGTCGACCGGCCCGCGCTCAGGCTTCCCGGCCGCGCCCGGGTCGTGGTGTGGACTATCGTCAACCTCGAGGTCTGGGACATCGCCCGCGCCATGGCACGGCAGGTGCTGCCGGCGCCCACCGGCGCGGTGCTGCTGCCCGATGTCCCCAACTGGAGCTGGCACGAATACGGCATGCGCGTCGGCTTCTGGAGGTTCGAAGCGCTGTTCCGGCGCTTGGGCATCCGTCCCACGCTGGCGCTCAACGCGCGCGTGTGCGTCGACTACCCGCGCGTCGCACAGGTGTGCAAAGACGCGGGCTGGGAATTCATGGGCCACAGCTACGAGCAGGGCCCAATCCACCGGGAGGAAGACCAGCCCGGCATGATCCGGCGCTCGCTGGACACGATCGAGCAATTCACCGGCAAGCGGCCCGTCGGCTGGCTCGGGCCGGGACTGACGCAGACGCTGGAAA